>CAZTFN010000001.1:0-42015 GCA_964612905.1 uncultured Flavobacterium sp.
TACTGCGTTTCTTTGGATACGATTACGACAGCTATGGAAATGTAACCAAAGAAACGCAGTACGGTAAAGGTTCCATCAGTATTTCCTGACACTTCACCGTACTGCGTTTCTTTGGTTACATTTCCATAGCTGTCGTAATCGTATCCAACCGCAGTATCAGTATGTGAGCTAGTACCGTCGTACTGTAAGGTCAATACTGATTCTGTTTGAATGCTGTTTGAAATACCTCCGAGATTATTTTCCTCGTAGTTGGTTCTTATTATTTCGTAGTTATTACCCACTCCATCAGCAACAGAGGTTTCATATACCTTTCCAATTTTAGCGTAAGAATCAGTTGGTTCATTTCCCTGCTGTCCGTTTCCTTGGTGGAGCTTGCTTGTTTCTACCGAACCATCAGGGTGTGTTGTGATAACTGAACCGAACCCTGCGAATCGTCTATCGTGAGGGTCGCCATAGTAATAGTCAGCATCTATGTAAGAGTAATTAGTGGTAGCAATATTGCCTTCCAAATCGTCAGTTGTTATTGAGGTTACCACTGGTACAGTAAATGGGACTTTATTAGAAGTATCTTCTACCTGTGCAGTTGAGTATGTAAACTCAGTTGTTCCTCCTTCACTTGAAGTAATGACCTCAAGAGCTAGTGGTTCAGAGCGGTTGAGAAACACCTTTCCATTGTTGTTTGAGCTGTGCAAGTCGATTGCATCAGGAAGCCCATCGCCATCAATATCGATGAGATGTTTATCAAATCCCTTGTTTTGACCACTTCCGTACTCTCTAAATTCAAAGTTTGCAGGGAGTTGCCAAGAGGTATTAAGTTGCCATCCATTACCTGTGTTAATACGTACTGCCTTTACCCATTGACTGCTGTTGTTATTGAAAAATGAGGTAATTGCATCCAAGAGTCCGTCACCATTAATATCCGCAAAGCGGTTTGCATACTCCATTTCGTGATCATAAGAGTAATTATTGTCTAATACAAAACTCTCTCCATTGTTAATGTAGATTTTTGCATTAGCGGAAGAACCATTGGCTATTGGGTTTCCTGTTAGGTCAGCGAGATCAGCTAGACCATCAGCATTGATATCAACAAGATTTACATCTCTAATTTCATGGCTTCCACCATACTCCTTGAAGAACATTGAGCTTGGTAACTGCCAGTTGGTTGTTGTCTTTTGCCATCCTGTTCCAGTGTTGATGGCTACCTCATTAGAAATATTGTTATTTCGTTTGTATGAACGGATGTAGTCAGGAAGCCTGTCTCCATTGAGGTCTGCAAACTTAACAGAACCTGCAACATAGTGACGGAACGTGTAGTCCATATCTCGCACAAAAGAGCTTCCTGTGTTTAGGTACACCTTGGCTAAGTATCTGTCTTTTTTTCCGTTAATACCGTTAGGTGACGTATCCACCAAGTCATCAAGCCCATCACCATCAATGTCGATAAGGTAAATCTCA
Source organism: uncultured Flavobacterium sp. (assembly GCA_964612905.1). Lineage (GTDB taxonomy): Bacteria > Bacteroidota > Bacteroidia > Flavobacteriales > Flavobacteriaceae > Polaribacter. Next base: position 1,456 of record CAZTFN010000001.1, read on the forward strand.
AAGACCCTGTTTCCATTTCCAATCTCTCTGAAAGTCATATTGGTCAGCGGTAAATTCCAATCTGGACTTGTTTGCCAACCGCTTCCTGTATTTAAGTAGGTTTGCTTTTGGATGTAACCATTTTGTCGGTAAGAGCGGATATAGTCAGTAAGCCCATCTCCATTAAGGTCTCCAAAACGAGTGGCATTACTCCAATCATGGTCTACCTCGTAAGGGAGGTTTTCCAAGAAGTCCTCGTTGATATTTGGATTATCATGAGTGTACTCTAGGTCAAGAGGCGGGAGAGAAAGTGACGTAGAGCCCTCACTTCCCGTAAGGGTAATATCACTAATACTCTCGTTGCTGTGAGTAAAATCATAGGTAGAAGTAACGCTATTATCAGTAAGCACCTCTATTTGATTTATCCAGTATAAGCTTTCTACTTCAAAAGAAGGAGTGTAGATAGTGTATGGATTTGTTCGTGTGGTTCGGTTGAAATTAACTTTATACAATCCTCCTGCATATGTAACAGTTTCAGGATAAATTTGTCCTCCGTCTTTAAAGTAGGTGTAATCAATAACATTTCCATTGGTATCGGTTACCTTTTCAAGCATCCAAGTGAAAATCTCTGAAGTATTTACAGAGTTATCCTGCCGAGCACTTGCCGTCAATCCAAACTCGTAACTCGTTCCCTCCTTATCTGTTATTGTCCAAACATTACCCGAATATTCGTACTTCAAAAAAGAACCATTTTCAATACGAGGGGTATAAACACCACCTCCTTGACTAACAAGTTCTCCATCAAATGATGAAGTGAAGTAGTTATCTGTGTAAAGCGTATCTGTTCCCTTTTTATTTATTCTCTGAATAAAAGGAATGTCTAACAACCACCCTTTACCAATAACTGAGCTTTGCAGTTTGTTACTACTATTGTATACAACTACGATTTCAGGAGTGAGTCCATTACGCCCTTGTGGAAGTGCTATTGGATATTCGTAGTTCAATGAACCATTTGAAGTTGAAACGCTAGGGGCTACAAATCCTCCTAATGTTTGAGAGTCTGGTTCAACTTGCTCTGAAGAACGAGCAAGCGACAGTTGTTCAGTTGCTAGGAGCTCTGTTCCAATAATCTCCTGCCTCCTTTGATCGTACTCCTCTTGTGAAATCTTTTCTGATTTCAAGAGTCTGTCTAACTCAGCAATTTCTCTTTGCTGTTCTTTTGAGAGTTCGGGTTCTTGAACTACAAACTCTTGTTGCAAAGAGGTTTGTTCTTCTGTGGACTCAATACTCTGAACTTCTTTTGATTCAGAGACCGAAGTTTCTTCTGATAATGATATTTCTTGTGCGAAGGTGGTTGTTGCAACAAAAAAAGTCGTCAAGAAAATGACGACTTGTAAGAGCACAACAAAAAAACCTTGCGTATAATTTTTAAATGTATTGCTTGGAATTTTCATACGTGGGTTAAGTATAGTAAGTGTGAAGTGGCGTGTAAAGTAAGTACCAACCAAAAAGCCCATCACCAAGGTAGAACTGCTCAGAGCAGTTCTTACACACAAGTTTCCAAGGTGTAGCACAAACCAGTACAACCCATTGATGATGGGGTTTCTAAACTGGTTCGTGACTTGGGCTATTTGAACCGTGTCCTCATTGAGGGGTTAGGTTTCTTGGTTGTTAGAAATTACTATAGCAGAGAGGGAAAAATACTCCAAGAGGAACTTGTGTTAAAATCTTTTTGAATTGATTTCTTCTATTACAGCAATGTTTAATAACTTTTAAAAGTACCTCTTAAAAAACTGATTCAACACGAACTTACCTATCACAGATATTATAAGAAAACCATAAGCAGGTTGATTTTGAATAAGCTAGAAAGTTTGAATTAATGAATAATAAAAGACACCCCAATTAATTGAGGTGTCTTTTTATAGCTATAAAATATTACAGACTAGTTTTAATCTATTGGTTTTAAGGATATATCGATTGTATTTTTCTTACTATATATATCCTTAGTTTCATGAAATCCTTCAAAATTTGGAGTATTTACTTTAACTTCAATATAGGCTCCTTTATCAAACGTATGAGAATATTTCCCTTTATCATTTGTTGTAATAGTTACCTTTTCTTCCTCAGAATAACTCTGATCTGGTGAATTTCCATACTTCCAACAAATTATGGTTACTTCTAAATTCTTGAGGTATTCACCTGTCACTGAATTTTTCACTGTACCATCAACTACTAAGTTTTCTATATCCTTTCCTTGGCAGGAAAACATAAGAATCGCTAATAATATTACTAATTTTTTCATTGTTTCAATTCCAACAAAAAAAAGGAGCTACCCACGGTAGCTCCTTTTAATAATCATTTACTGTGTGTCACTTTAAGAATACGACAATCTTTCTTATTAATCTCTATGTAAGGTGTTCCTCCTTTCACACCTTTTTCAAGTGTTCCTTCAACAACCATACAGTATCATCATCAACCAAATATGCTTTATAGGGCTTAAATTTAGTTACTTTCTCTCCATATATAGGAATCCAAATAGCCTCAGCTATTTTTTTAGCTGTTTCTTTATTGGGAACATAATCCATCGAATTTTGTTCATTAGAATCTGTACTTTTTGAAAAAAAAGTTATAATTAAAAACATTGATATAATTATATTTTTCATCTTTCTAGTTTTAATTTTTTAGCAATCTAAGCATTTTGGTGATGTCGGTGTCGTGACACAGGCACAATTGTTTCTGATTGTATTGTCTGACTAACAGGTGTCAGGCATTCTAAGGAATAAAATTTAAAACGCCTACTTTTTCAAAAGTAGGCGTTTTTTATTGTCAAAAAATGACCATTAATATTCATCGTCCTCTGATCTCTCGATACCTAAACATACTTCTTTATACAAAGGCTCCAATCTAAACCTACTATCCTTGGAAAGATGTTTATACATGATACAGAATTTTTCTTTATTACTATTCACAGCATCCTCAATACTTGCGGAATAACTACCTGCATATTCTCCGTCAGTAAATTGAGCCATATTTAAAGCTAAGAAAAGAACATCTCCCTTATCTGATCTAGCATAATCAAAAATTTTGAAATCTATTTTTTCAAAAAAACTAGAGTCCATATCACCAAGGTACGAATATCCATAATAATGAGAAAACTCTTTAGCCGTAATAGGAATTATACTTTGAATTTCTTCCCAAGCATACTTTCTATCTGGAAAATCCTGATTTAGCCCTTTTAATTTAGCTTTATATTCATCTAACTTTCTTTGAACATCTTTGGGAGGAATAGTATCCAAAACTTTTACATTTAGATTTTTCTCGGATTCCTTTTTTTTCTGTGACAAATCCTTTTCTTCAACTTTTTTTTGTGTATCAGGAATTGACTTATTTTCTTTCTGATTACAGCCAATAAGAAAGAAGACGACTAAAATGGATACTATAAATGTATGTCTCATCTTAATTCCAAAAACATGGATTATCAGCTTCAAAAAAGCACTGCAAACTCTAGAGTGCTTTTTCAAAATTATTGGTTGAAAAGTTACCAATTAGTTTTATTAATAATTTCTTCTGGAGAAATGTTATCCCTGTAAATTCCTATTTTGATTTTACTTAGTTTATTCTCTGAGAATTTAAAAAGACCTATTTTATTTCCAGATTGATATATGGCAATATTGTCTTTCTTATTTATAGGCTCTCCCAAATACTCTATAATATCAGAATAAGTCTGACCTATCTTAACATTCCCTTCATAAAGAGAAATTCCTTTTTTATATAAGTTGATCTCTATGAACTGATCAGTGTTTTTTTCATAAATGTATGGATTAATAGAATCATAGATTATTAAATTACCTACGAGAGTATCCCCATTACCATAATCTTTAATCAAATTGTAAAGTCCATAAAATTTATTATTCTCTTTGTCAGGAAAAAAAGCACGTTCCTCTTTATCTAAAAAAGTCGTTGTTACTCCGTCAAGTTGAGATTTAATGTTTTGAACATCAATATCCATATCGATAAATCGATTTTGTTTTACAACTGGATTGTTATTCGATACTTTCTCAATTTCCTCTTTTACTTCAATTTTCTCTTCTTTAGCTTTATCATTAGTCTTGCAAGAAGTTAAGACCATTGCAAATAAAGTGAATGCGAAAAATTTAATATTTAGTTTTGTCATGACTGATTATTTTAGTTTCCTTCTTTCCAATTATCTCTTCTGAAATCTCCATCATGTAATCTTTGAGGGTCAGAATTCCATTCCCATAATTGTCGTTCTCTAGCTCGTCGCTGACAATCATAACAGGCTTGTTGTCCAACTGGTTGAATTCCTGCTGGAGTAAGTCCTGCACCAGCGGGTGTAACAGCTGATCTTGGAGAGACTAATTGGTTCATCAATTTTATTACATCTATACTACCCCCTAGATTATCGACTTCAACTCCATTTTTAAATTCTAAAAAGCTGTCTGTTCTAGGATTGTACATCCAATAAATCATCGCATTGCCGCTCTCTACAGGACTCTTACCTAATCCAACAGAATCATTTCCTCCTATTACTGTTACACCTGTTATCTTAGATAACTCAGCCGCAAAAGATCTAGGATCAGATGTCCCACATGTTCCCGCATTACAATTTCCAACATAAATTATAGCATCGCTTGTAAACTTAACATCTCCATTTTTTATAGAGTTGTTAAGTTCACTCAAATCTGAAGTATTCATATAAAAACTTGATCCACTACCCCATACGCTTCCCGCAGATCCATGTCCCCAGATAGCAACAAAAGCTATTCCTTTAGGGTCTGATGCCGAAGCATCTTTAAAAGCTTGAGCAAACTCACTACCACCACCTTTTTGAATATTGGTATGAATAGCATCAGGTTGGGCTTGTTGAACCATTCCTCCTCTATATTGAACATCTTTACCCATGGTAATAGCAAGGACTGCTTCTAAACCTTCTAATTCAAAATGACTAATCACTTTATTCTCACTAAATGCATAAGGCGAATTATAGAAGAATTTTTCCGCTAGAGGGTCAATATTATGAAAACGAGCTAAAGAAGCATCGTAATTTCTCCATTTGAAAGCGTGCCAATTTAATCCCAACTCATCATCTATTTTTTGTCCTTGGAACGTTTTATCTTTCTGTCCCAGAGAGTTCCCATTTGAAGAAATTACGTTATTATACCCTTTATGTTTCAGTCCAAAAGGATAAAAATGATTTTCATCTATGATTTCATTGGTATTTGGGTCTCCACTTACAGTAATGACTCCATCACTATCGTTGTCACTGTAGGAGAGTCTTACATTTCCTAAGTGATCTTTGTATTGGTAGACATATTCAAAAACTCCATTTTCGTATTTTACATAGCCTTCCGCATGATTAAAGAATTGCAATATATTGTTCCTGTAGATGTAATTTCCTGCATATTCGGTGGTCGTGGAAGCAATTCCAGAACCTGCAACTACTTTCTTTAGTTTTAAGCCTGTAGCATCATAGGTGTAGGTAATGTTGGCTTGTTGACTTGCAAATCCAATGGAAGTAGGGAGATTTAAAAAGTTATACTGAATGTCACTTGTAATTCCTTTATTAGAATCTCTTAACATATTTCCATTCACATCATAGGTGTACTCTGTCGTCACATTAGCTCCATCCTTAAACCCGTGGTTGTCATCTCCATTGTCCAGTACTTTTTTAAGCTGGTTGGAGTTTGTATCGTATGTATAGACTAAATTATCCATATATCCTGTAATTGGACTGGTTCCGTTATGGCCTCTTCTCTGCAAGGTAAGGATGTTTCCATTCTTATCATAACTGATTCCTGTCAAATTGTAGGTTCCTGTATTATCAACAGCACTGGTAATTCTATTCAAAACGTCATAGCTGTAGTTGTATTGGTTGCTCACAGCACTTCCTGTATTGTAAACAGAGCTCGCCGTGCTCCAGCTCGCTTGACTGATGTTTCCATTAAATAGTGGAGTTGTATTTGTACCAACTGGATCATTGTAATGTAGGCTAAAGTCAAATAAATCATTGTCATTCTGAGCATCATTATTGATGTTTTTGAGCCAGCCTCTCACGTTATAGGTGTAATCTACATTTTGTAATCCTTTGCTGTTGTCTACAATATGAAGGTTTTTAATAGGAGATCCATTACCACACATACTAACATCTCCAATCAAAGATCCCGTTGATGGCTTTTCAGAAATGTAGAACGTTTTTCCATTACGCTTGTAGTGGATTTTGTCTCCAATACGTTCGATTCTGAAGATATCTCCTATTTGAAATTGACCAAAGTTCCCTTTATAAGAGGTGTTTTCGTACACGACATACCCCGTTCCTTCATTGTAAATAGCATAGTCAATGGTGGTCCAAACTGCATTGACATTTGTGTCGGAAAGTCCTACCATGAAAAAGCTATCGTCATTTGCTTCGTACTCCACATATCCATCGGCCTGAAAGCTTCCTACTGTGGCCAATCCAACATGCCAACAAGAACCACTGGTCTTTGAAATGATACCATTTGAAATGCTCACCCCACTGGTTACATCGGTGAAGCCTTGAACAGCTCCGTTTCCTACCAGCTTGCTTTCCAATTGCCCTAGATCATCATAGTTGTTCTTTACAATTCTTTCCATGAATTGATTCTTAACCTGCTGCGATTGGCTTACAAGTCGATCCATATGATCATACTCAAAGCGATCTATCGTCACTAGATTAGTGGTGGCTCCTGTTTTTGTATGCGTTGTAGTAGTCTCCAGTACTTTCCCTACAAAATCCAACTTACTCTCCACAATATCTGTAGTTCCTAGATGCTCATTTTGAGAATAGGTGTATACAGGTCTTGCCTGGTCGTCATAATAATTGACCGTCTTAATAAAGTTGGAAGTTCCCAATACTCTTGTCCAAATGCACAGCGGTAGTCCTTGGGTTTGAGTGGTGGCAGTATTTCCATAAGAGAGAGAAGGTGTGCTAAATCCTGAAGGGAAGAAATTACTATTGTAACTATCGTAATAGTTGATAGTGAAAATTGTTACGGAAGTCGTATTTGGAAATGAGTTTTTCGTATAAAATACAGGAGTACCACTCATGAGTATTTGACCTGTACGTAGTTCAAAATTTGCTCCTGAGAAACTATCTATATTTGATTGCATGGTCTCTCTAGAGACATTACTGGTGTATTCACCAGTATAGGCTACCCTTCCAAGTTGATCATACTTTGTAAACAGCCATTTATTTTGACTTCTCTGATTGGCATCTTGGGTAAGTCTAGGTCGATCTAGTTCGTCATATACAATGTATTCTTTCCCTTTGCCAGGGATTTGTTTTTCTACCAATCGGTTTCGATGATCGTATTTGTATTGATACCCTAGATCTGCTAATTTACCGTTGATGGTACCCAAGTTGCTGGTTGTAGCCTCCATCTTAGGAGGTAATACGAAGGTTAAGTTCCCATAAACATCATATACATAATAAGTGTCAAAAGCTGCTGACGAACTACCCTGAGTAGGACCGTAAGTTCTTTTCAAAATCACTTGCCCTTTTAGGTTTGTGAATTCTTGGGTTGTTCTGTTGTTTCCATCAGATGTTGTCCAATTTTCATCTTTGGTAATGGATTTTCTAAGGGTATTTTGATCGTAATAAGATACTGCCCCTTCCAATGCTGGATTTGTACCCGATAGATCTACAGAAAATATCTTTACTTCGTTACTTGCATTGGAATCATATTCCATACGAATGGAATGTCCGTCTGAATAGCTCTTACCAGAGACCATACTGGTTCCTTGTTTCCAATCTTCACCAGGTGCCGTTTGCTCAACGACTCTTCCCAAAGGGGTCAATTCAAAAGCTTTTTCTGAGAAAACATTTGCTTCTATGGGAACCACAACTCCAGAAAAATCATCGGCATAATTTTCTAGATAGTAATTGTGCGTTGCTAGTTTCGCTCCAATTTTTATCTCACCATTTGTGTTAGAGGCGGCATAAGGTAAATATTCTTTGGATCTTCTTCCTAAATCGTCGTATTCTACATGAGTGATGATATCCTTTGCCATGATTTCTCCATCTACCGAAACACCTGCGCTGGTGAGGATTTCGTTTAAAGAATCTTCACTACCATCGATCTTTTGCAGGACGGGACTCCAAAAGTATTGTCTGGTATTGGTGTCGGTTGCATGAAAGAGGTAGCTTCTAAAAAATTTGCTGGTTGTTGCGCTTCCCCATTTAAATTCAGAGCCATCAATAACCTTGTTTCCATCAGTATCATAGACTCCTGATATTCCTAGATCACCTCCTGAGTATCCGATGGGATGAACATAGCCAACCATCAAATACCAGGTATCAAGTTCAGGAAGGTCACCTACAAAAAAGTAAGGACTTGAATTGACAGTTCCATTTAAATTATGAATATTCCCTGAATTGCTAGTCACCCCGAAAAGAGTGGTTCCATCGGCTAAGTTTCCCGATTTTTTTACCCATAAGGTATAGCGATAGGCTTTGGAGTTATCAACGGTGATTTGATCTGTGTTCCAGCCTCCATCGGGTCCAGTTGCTGTATCTACATTAATGCACTCCCAAATCAAATCTGTATTTCCAAAGGGAGTTGTACCGCTTATGATTTGATTCTCTGCGCTTGTTCCATTCAAATTAAAAAAGCCTGAGTTGGTGGGTGATCCTGCATTCCAATCGTATAGGAACTCATTGTTACCATAGTTTGCTCCTCCACCTTTTACAATGACCGATTGTTTCAACCTTCCTAAGCCATCAAAATATTGAATGGAGGTATTGGTGCTGTCGGTATGTTGAGTCACCGCAGGAGTTTGGGTTTTGACTTTATATACTTTGTTTAAAACGTAATTCTCTGTAGTTGTTTGTGCACTTATTGTGAAAACTCCTAGGATACAACAAAGAGATAAGAGTTGTTTTATAAAATTTTTCATAGCTGCTTAGTTTTTAAGATGGTACTGATTCTCTGATATAATGTTGCCATCTTTGTCTTTGATAAGGACAAGTCGGTTCTGATTGTCGTACTGGTAATAAACAGTGTTCCCACGTGGATCGGTAATACTAGAGACTCCAACTAAAGGGATGTATTTGTAGGTTGTTACCATGGCTCCTGAGATGGAACGCAGTTGAGCTTCCTGTGTGGTAGTTAGTTCGCCAGGAACTTGAGCGCCCGTGGTAAAGGATGACAGTGCCTCAATTTGATCATAGGTAGCATTTTCTACCTTGGCCACGGGGAGGGTCTTATTATGTCCCCAGATATAGCTTATAGTGGTTCCATTAGCCAGAGAGACTTCCAGAGGATTTCCATTGCTGTCATAATCATGATAGATAATACGATCTTCTAAGGTGTTATTACCTTTAGATACTTGAACTTTTTCAGGTAGATAATTCAATCCATCTGGCATAAAAATGGTGTTTTGAGTTGCCAGTTTTACATCATCATTGCTATTGAGAAGGTTTCCTTCAAAAGTTTCTGTCTTGATAGGCATGGCAATCTGGTTTCTGCTAATCAACGTATTGTTGTTTAGATCATGAGCGTAATAATTCTTTGTTTTTACAGCTTTACCTTGACTGGTCTTTACAGTAGATTCGTCCAATAATTGATAGCTATTGTAGTTAAAGGTCTTGGCAGTAATTACATTATCGGTTTGGTTATGCTCTTGGATTAGATATCGCTTTGAATTGACCTCTTTATACAATTTTAGATCATGAAGACTTCTCAGGTTGTCATGACAGGTTGGATTGTAATTATAACAATTTCCATTAGACCAATTAAGTATGTTGTTTAGGCGTTTGAAGTAGACAAAACTCCACGGATGATTCGAACTTGCATCGTAATCGGTTCCTGATTGTAATGCGGGTTTTATGGTCACGTAATCTCTGGTGGTAGAGGAGATGGTGGTATTATCTTCTTTTCTTAGGTGGGTACCATCTTTGACCGCTTTGGTCAGATCCTCACCCCTGGGAATTAGTGGATATATCAAAGACACATCTTCTTCGGGTAGGTAAAAATTTTGGTTGACCACTCCATTGGTCTTTACAGCAGGATTTAGCGAAAGGCTTTTATAAGTTTTAATCGACTCATAATAGACTGGTACACCATGATGAGACTCTAAGGCAGTGTATGAGTTGAGTAAAAACTCATTAAGCACCATTTGAGTGGTTACATATTGTTGTGTATTGTCATCAAAGTCTATATGATCCCACTCATGTCTATAAGAAAGTGTTGGGATTTGATTTTGTCTTCCCGTTGAATAACCAAAACGATCGTTATAATCGTAATGAGTGACTCCTGTAAGTTCTCCTGTATGATCGTAATTGGCTGTGCGCGATACTCGAATTCCACCAACATCCACGTTAATGTATGGGTCCTGACTAGGATCATGCCATTGCAGTCCAATTTCTCCATACAAACTGTCATATGTTAAATGGTTCACATCAATAGAAAAGGTGTAAGTCCCTGGTGGGATCCAAAAACTTCCTCCAGAATTCCCATAAGAATCAGCAGTCGTTTCACTAGTACACCCATATAACTGACTTAGCTGATTAGAAGTTTGAGGGTAGTAAACACAATTGTTATCAGGGTCATAAGCCATTGTTAAAGCAGGTTTTACAATGGGGTTTGGATAATATGGGCATGAGGTTGTCTCAACCATTTTGGCTCTCGCATCTGCAATATCAATGGTGTATACACCTTGGTAGGTAGGAGTTGTGTGGTAACAATTACCATAACCGCTTGTGCTACTTCCAGTAGTTTCAGTAATGGTTAAATAAATAGAATTTCCGTGAGCCACATTCCCTTGCACTTTATGGTATAGATAAGCTCTGGTTGGCTGTGTGAAGGTCTTGGTAATGGTTGCATGACGATCATTATTAGATATTTTAGCATCAACACTGATTACAAAACCATCGTTAAAAGCTTCATTTTGATTTCCAGCTCCTGGTATATTGTCTTCTTTGACCTGATTCTGCTGATAGGCAATATCTGTATATCCTTTGGTTGGATAAATAATTCGCCTTAGTGCTCCTAGCATGGTGGCACTAAAGTTTGGGTTTTTATTAGCTGTGAAATTTGGCCCATCAAAAGGAAGGTGCAATGCTCTGTTATTTCCTGCTTGATTGTAAAACCTCCAATAATCTTGATCATAAGGTTTTGGGTCTGTTACACTTTGCGTAAAAGCAGGGATGTTCCCTGGAGTATGAATTCCAAAGTATTCAAAGTCATATAAAGTTTCTCCATTTTTTTCAACCTTTACCAATGCATCACGTACTCCTTGATAGGTGAAATCAAACGTATTGATTACTGTATTGTAAAGATTCTTTACCTGAATTTTGGAGATTAAAAGGCGCCCTTGGTTATTAATTCGAGTAATATGAATACTTCCTGATGGGAAGGTAATGGTATTTAATAGCTGTCGGTCCATTTCAGAGACTCTAAACTCATCACTATAATCAGACTGCCAATCGGCAGCATAGTTTCCTTGAAGGGAAGCTCCTGGAGCACTTGCATCTAGATCGTATTCAGTTGCTCTAGCGGCAAAGTTATAGTCAAAATAACTGTTTACCTGATAATCAAATTCAATTACTTGACTTGTTGGGTATTCAATTTTAGACAACATCCAGGCGGTGGTATTATCGTCTGCAAAGGCGGTAGTTCCTGCGGGTTCTTGCACAACTTCTTCTCTATCATCCGCATCAAAACGATATATAATTCCCTTATCATCTGTTACAATAAAGGAAGCAATCTCAAACTCCTGTGTATTATCCACAGTAGGCTGTATGATATAATTACTCTTGGAAAGACCATAAACTTGAGCGCTGCTAGCGCCGACTCTTTTGATCTTAAATGAAAAAGTATCCCCAGCGAGGTTCAATCTGTATAGATCAACCTCAGAGTCGTATTGTTTTTCTAGAAACTTTTGAAGGTCCGTCCAGTTTGTTGTATTGACCTGTCCATCATTTTGGTAATCGGCAACAACAGCATTTATTTTAGCTTCTACATTATTCTGTCCATAGTAGCCATCTGGATGTCCATCAGGCAATCCTCTAGATTGTTTGGTAATGGAGGCATAGGCGGACAGATTCCATCCGAGTCCATTTAGTGATGGTTTGCCTTCCAAAATTAATCCACCATAGCTGTAATTTAGCGAGATTGGCCAACTGTAAGCTCCCGCACTAATATTGTGAATGGGGATGCTATAACTCATCCGTCCTGTGGAGTTCGTTAAATCAAAATCACCGTATCTTCCCAGACTGGCTGCTTCTGGAGAAGTAGGTGTTACCTGTGGCAGAGCTACCTGCCCATAGATGCTAACAGAGCATAACACTGTCATCATCACGAAAAGAATTCTTTTCATACAATTGTTTTTTATGTTAGTAAGTTGTTCTTTGAAAAAGACAGATGAAGGGGTAATTTTCTAGAATAAAATGACAATTCATCAACCAGTTAAACTAGCTGATCATAAATTTGACCATCAAAATTTCAAGAAAATACATAGCAATCTTTTCTTTTATACACGTCAAAGATATAAAAAATTGTTACCCCAAAAAAAGGAAAACCTTAATTGGGATTCCAGTAGCTGAGAAATGGTGATGATAGTGATCTAATTCAACTCTTCTTGGAAAATGCCTGATAAAAGAGCGAGTAATTCATGGTTTATTATTAACCTCTACCAATCATAACTCTTCCCTGCATCTAGCTTTACAAAGATAAAGAGGAGTAAGGTAAAACCCCAGAGTGAAGATCCTCCATAGCTGAAGAAGGGAAGTGGGATTCCAACAGTGGGCAAAAGACCTATGACCATTCCTACATTAATAAGCAGGTGAAAGAAAAGCACCGAGGCAACTCCATAACCATATATTCTTCCAAACTTGTTGGTATGCTGTTCTGCTCTATTGATGATTCGAAATAGGAGTACAACATACAATATGATGACAATGGAGGTTCCTGCGAAACCCCATTCTTCTCCTACCGTACTGAATATATAATCTGTTTCTTGTGCTGGAACAAACTTTCCTTGTGTTCTGTCTCCATTTAAATAACCTTTTCCAAATCCACCTCCAGAACTAATTGTCTGAATAGCCTGATCTGTATTGTAGCCAATATTTCGAGTGTCGTCTGTGAGTCCTAGCAACACCTCAAACCGATCTTTTTGATGAGGTTGAATCACATTGTTATACGCATAGTCAACACTGAAAGTAAAAAGCGAAGCGAGCACATACATGGCTACAATTTTTACCCAGTTAAACCGAAAAAAACGTTTGTCCTTGTATAAGTTGTAGATAACGTATAAACTAATTATAGTCAGTACAATGATCAACACGAGTTTCACTCCCCATAAAATGGTAAAGAGAAATAAGACGGTAGCTACAACACCTAAAACAGTATATATTAGGGTGAGACCTTCACGATTCAGTACGAAGAAGAATGAAAGGTATACTAATGCGGATCCTGCATCGTGAATGGCAATCAAAGTTGCGGGTAAGAAAATAACAATAAACGCTTTTATTTGATTTTTGATCAATCCAAGATTGTACTTTCGATCACTTAAAAGCTTTGCAATTGCGAGCGCGGTGAATACTTTGGCAAACTCTGAAGGTTGCAATCCGACACCTCCAAATCTATACCAAGACTTTGCTCCGTTAATTTCGGACCCGAAGGCAAACAATCCTAAAAGACTTAAAATGCAGACCAGGTAGAATATACTAGCAAAACGTTCGTAAAACTTACCGCTGATGAAAAGGGTAAAAATGATGATCGGGATACTCAGAATAATCCACAACAGTTGTTTTCCATATTCTATAGAGAGATCAAAGATGGCTGAATGTTCTTCTGTAAAAGAAGCTGCGTAAATGTTCATCCACCCAAAACCCACTAGCAATGCGTAGATTAAGACGATGAACCAATCTACACCATAGAAGATGTTAGTTCGTTCCTGTCTCAAGAGTTTCGGGTTTAAAAATAACTTGGTTGTAAATAGGGTAGAGGTCCTTTTTGAGTACGTGGTTTTCAATCCACTTTCGCTCTACTTTTCCTGTGAGATACTTTTCTACCATCAAGCTAGTAATGGGTGCTGCAATGGTGGAACCATAACCTCCATTTTCAATAAAAACCGCCAAAGCAATCTTTGGGTTTTCTTTGGGAGCGAAGGCAACTAAGATGGAATGATCTGGTAGTTGTACTTTGGTACCATCAATGATTGCAAAGTTCTCTACTGTACCCGTTTTTCCAACAATATCGATTCCCTTGATGTTTACCCAACTTGCGGTTCCGTTTTTAAATACAGAGTGCATTCCTTCAATGACAGGGCCAAAATGTTCTTTGTCAATTGTCGTTTGTTTCGGAATCACATAGGCCGAATCTGTAATACGTTTGTTGTTAACACTCTTCACAATGTGAGGCGTATAAAAATGACCTCTGTTGGCAATTGCAGCGGTTACATTCGCTAGCTGAATAGGTGTGGTAATCACTTCTCCTTGTCCAATAGCATTGGAAATATTGGTGGAAGCATTCCATTTGTATCTGTTTCTACGCTCATAGTAAGCTCCGTCTGGAATCAATCCGTCATCACCTTCCGGAAGATCGTAACCTAGATAATTTCCTAGTCCAAAGCTTTTCATATGCGTGCTCCAGTTGTTCATTCCTTCTTCAGGATTGTTGTCCTTCTCAACGATGCGCTTGTAGGTATTTGCAAAGTAACTATTGCAAGATTTAGAGATGGCTCTGTTTAGGCTAATGGGTTTTCCATAGATGTCACAGTGGCAACCCATAAACTCATGTTTTCTCTTTCCATAACGATATCCACCATAGCAGTAGAAGGGAGTTTGAGTGGTAATCACACCTTCTTGCAATCCAACCAAAGCATTCAATAATTTAAAGGGTGAACCTGGCGAATATTTAGCTTTCAATCCACGATCGTACATTGGTCTGTGAATGGTGTCATTAAACAGTAATGTTGAATTTCTGGCGCGCTTTCTTCCCACCATGTCATTGGGATCATAGCTTGGCGCGGTGATCAAAGTAAGTATTTCACCTGTACTAGGTTCAATGGCAACAATTCCACCTCTTTTCCCTTGCATTAAGTATTCGCCGTATTGCTGAAGCTCACTGTCAATAGTTAAGGATAAATCATGTCCGTTGACTGCCAATGAGTCTTTTTCTCCGTTTTTATAGGCTCCCGTAATTCTATTCATTCGATCTCGTCGAAAGTATTTTTTCCCCTTCTTTCCACGCAATACTTTTTCATATTGACGTTCAATTCCTGCCTTACCAATTAAATCTCCTTGGATGTAATAATCGTCCTTTAGTGTAATGGATTGATTTACTTCACTAATATATCCTAAGACATTGGCAGCAGACTTGATCGGATAGTCTCGAATGACACGCTTCTTGATGTAGAACCCTTCAAACTTATGTAGTTTTTCTTGCAGGTATGCGTAGTCTTCTTTTGCTAACTGTTTTAGAAATGTGAAGGGTAAATAGGGTGCATAGTTTACTGCTCGTTGAAATCGTTTGTCGAAATCTTCTTTGTCAATCTTAAGCAATCTGCAGAATTCAAGCGTGTCTAATGGTTTCACTTCATTAGGAATCACCATCACATCGTAAGAAAGTTGATTAGCAACCAATAATTTTCCATTTCTATCGTAGATATAGCCTCGCTCGGGATAGTCAAATTCTACCTTTACTTCGGCATGGGAAATAGGATCATAATCGTCTCCTCTGATCACTTGCAATTGAAACAATCGGATTAAAAAGATCAAACCTACGGATAGGATCAAGAAATATAGCAAAAAACTTCGCTTCATGACTAACTAACTTGCTTTTTTCTAAAGATAAAAGATCCTAGGAAATACAGTATCAGAGTGAATATACTTGAGTAAATAGTATTCAGGAAAACGCTTCCTAGATTTTGAAAGCTAAAGTTATCTAAACTCAGCAAAATAAAGTGATGAATTAGTGTTAAAGTTACCACGTAATTAAACACTTGTCCGAAAGATTGACGTTGCAAGTTAAAAAGCAAATAATCGACTTCTGTTTTCTTAAAAAACACCTTGACTAAAAACAATCTGAAATAGCCTACAAATACCAAGGCAAAAGCGTGAATTCCACCTGTGTCTGAGAAAAAATCAATTCCTAAACCATAGAAAAATGCAAAGGTGAGGAAAGGGATTTGATTTTTATTCAGAGGGAAAAGAAACAAGAATACAATGTAGAGATACGGGTTAATATATCCCGCAAAGTTGATGTTGTTCAACACTGCAACTTGCAGGAAGAAGATCACCGTAAGCCATATGACCATGACCACTCTATTCATTGGAATCTGATTCTACTTGACGAATCTCGATCTTATCAAAATTCTTAATGACGTAAATATTCTTTAAGCTACTCATGTCGTTAAAGAGCTTTACATTCACAACTCTATTAACACTGGTTTCACCACCTTGTACATCGATGGCGGTTCCCACAGGAATTCCTCCTGGGAAAATTGCGGAGTTTCCACTCGTAATAATGGTGTCTCCTTTTTGAATATCAGCTTGTCTAGGTAATCCTAAAAGCTGAACAATGTTATAATCTTTGCCGTCCCACTGTAAGTTTCCAAGCTGATTGTTGTCTTTCTTCAACTTGACACTAATGCTGCTTTTGCTATTCAGGATGGATTGAACTCGCGCATAATTGCTAGATACTTTTTCTGTAATTCCAATCACTCCTTTGCTATTGATTACAGCCATTTCCTTATCGATGCTATCTCGAACTCCTAAATCGATGGTCAGGAAGTTATTTGCTCTTGAATATTGATTCTTCTGAATTCGACCGCTGATATAAATGTATTGCTGATAGTACTGAGTCGTATCAATGACTCTGAATTCACTTACCGAATCCAATGTATGAAGTAGTTGTTCATAACGATTTTTGAGCGTCGTATTTTCTTCTATGAGTTCGGAATTTTCCTCGGCCAATTGGAAATAGTCGGAAATGGAACTTACTTTGTTGAAAAATCCACCGGTGATGCCATTGGCAGAGCTAACGAACTTACTTCGATGAAATGAATGATTGTTGATGACAAGCGATAATGCAATCGTTTCCAACAACAGGAAAAATAAGAAAAATCGATACTTCCTAAGAAAATAAATGAGTTGGTGCATGAGAAGTAAAGAGGTCTTTTGTTATTTCATTAAGACACTTTTGTACTTATCAAGCTCTTTTAAGGCAATTCCTGTACCTCTTACAACAGCTCGTAATGGATCTTCAGCAACATACACAGGTAAGTCTGTCTTTCTGGATAGACGCTTGTCTAATCCACGTAACATAGAACCACCACCTGCTAAATAAATTCCCGTATTGTAGATGTCTGCTGCCAATTCTGGTGGTGTTTTGGATAAGGTTTCCATCACGGCGTCTTCAATACGTAAGATGGATTTGTCCAAGGCTTTGGCAATCTCTCTGAAAGATACTTGTACCTGTTTCGGTTTTCCGCTTAACAAGTCTCTACCTTGTACCAACATATCTTCTGGTGGATTGTCCAATTCTTCTGTTGCTGCTCCGATTTGAATTTTCACTTTCTCAGCAGTGGTTTCTCCAACATAGAGGTTGTGCTGAGTTCTCATGTAATACATGATGTCGTTGGTGAATAAATCTCCAGCCACTTTTACTGACTGATCACAAACAATTCCTGCTAAGGCAATCACCGCAATCTCAGTGGTTCCTCCACCGATGTCGATAATCATGTTTCCTTTGGGTTCCATAATGTCGATACCCACCCCAATTGCAGCAGCCATTGGCTCATAGATGAGGTAAATATCTTTGGCATTCATGTGTCTTGCAGAATCTTGCACCGCTCGTTTTTCCACTTCAGTAATTCCAGAAGGAATACAGATAACCATACGAAGTGAAGGTGGGAATAATTTTTTCTTGATGGCTGGAATCTTCTTTACGAATTCCTTGATCATTTCCTCGGAAGCTTGGAAATCTGCAATTACACCATCCTTCAAAGGACGAATGGTCTTGATGTTTTCATGCGTTTTTCCCTGCATTAGATTCGCTTCTTTCCCAGTTGCGATGATCTTTCCAGAAACTCGATTTCTAGCCACAATTGACGGACTGTCAATTACCACTTTTCCGTTGTGAATAATTAACGTGTTTGCCGTACCTAAATCAATGGCAATGTCTTCCGTCATGAAATCGAAAAAACCCATAAAAAATTGTTATCTGTCTTATTATAAATGTATTCTTACAAATCTAGGAAAATTCCTCTGTTTGGCAATACGAAACTTAATGTTTAAAATGCCTTGTTCCAGTCATTACCATCGACAAATTATTGTCGTTACAATAATCGATACTAAGCTGATCTTTGATCGATCCTCCTGGTTGAATCACGCTTCCAATTCCTGCGTTATGAGCGATTTCTACACAGTCTGGAAATGGGAAAAAAGCATCACTTGCCATTACAGCTCCATTCAGGTCAAATCCAAAACTATTTGCTTTTTCAATGGCTTGTCTTAAAGCATCCACTCTGCTTGTTTGTCCAGTTCCACTTGCACACAATTGTTTGTTTTTAGCAAGAACAATGGTATTGGATTTGGTGTGCTTACAAATTTTAGAAGCAAATAGTAAATCCTCTAACTCAGCATCGGTTGGTTTATTGTTTGTAGCGTAGCTTAAATCTTTTTGCGTGTCTGTTTTTGAATCTTTATCCTGAACTAACAATCCATTCAATGCAGTTCTTACATTTTGCTCTGGAAGAGCTACTTCTTTTTGAATCAAAATGATTCGATTCTTTTTTCCTTTTAACACATCAATGGCGTCATCGTCATAAGAAGGAGCAATGACTACCTCACAGAACAATTTGTGAATCTCTTCTGCAGTAGGTTTGTCGATTTTTGTATTGGCAATCAAAATACCTCCAAATGCAGATACAGGGTCACCTGCCAAAGCATCTACATAAGCTTGGTGAATGGTTTCTCTTTGAGCAAATCCACAAGCGTTGTTATGCTTCAAAATAGCAAAGGTTGGAGCTTCACCTACAAACTCATTCATTAAGTTTACGGCAGCATCCACATCCAATAAATTGTTATAGCTTAATTCTTTACCGTGTAGCTTGTCAAACATCGCATCCAAGTCGCCAAAGAAGTATCCTTTCTGATGTGGATTTTCTCCATATCTCAAGGTCTTTGAAGTGGTTTCGCTTGCCTTAAATACAACTTCTTCTTCATTGAAGTAGTTGAAGATAGCTGTATCGTAGTGCGATGAAATATTGAAAGACTTGGCTGCAAATCGTTTTCTGTCTACTAAAGTTGTTTTTCCATCCCCTTTCGTATAGATGTCTAAAAACTCCTCGTACTGATCCATGGAAGAAATTGTAAAAGTGTCTTTGAAGTTTTTGGCAGCTGCTCTAATCAAAGAGATTCCACCAATATCAATTTTCTCTACGATATCTTGCTCAGAAGCACCTGATGCTACTGTCTTTTCGAATGGATATAAATCTACGATCACTAAATCTATTTGTGGAATTTGATATTCGGCCAATTCCTTTGCATCACCTTCATGATCTTGTCTGTTTAAAATTCCTCCAAAAACTTTTGGATGCAGGGTTTTTACTCTTCCCCCTAAAATTGAAGGATACGAAGTAATGTCTTCTACGGCTACAACGGGAATATCAAGATTCTTAATGAATCTTTCTGTTCCACCAGTAGAATAGATGGTTACTCCCTTGTCGTGTAATGCTTTAACAATAGGTTCTAACCCATCTTTGTGAAAGACAGAAATAAGGGCAGATTGAATAGATTTTGCGTCGCTCATAATGTTGTGTTATTAAGCGGACAAAACTACTAAATGTGAGTTGTTAAAACAATAAGAAACTGGGGTGAATTACAGAAACTTATAAGACTATTGTGAATAAACTTTCCGATGGAAAGAATCTACCAAAATAGTGTAGTTTCTCATCTCTTTAGACTTCTTTCTTTTTTTGAGACCGATCTTATTGAAGATAGTCCCTAGGAGGGTAGTATTTTTTTTCATTCTTGGGGGATATGATTTACAATATTATAAAATTAATAGATTTCATTGATAAGAGTCAATACCCAAAAATGAGGAAATTCATAACTACCCATTTTTGGGGATGACTCGTTTTTCGCAGTAAAGAGGTATTCAAATACTCTTTGCTCTATTCTGCACTTTCTAAAAAATTACGGAACCAAAGGGTGAATTTTTCTAGAACGGTTTCTTTCTCTTGCAATTTGGTGGCATAACTGCTGGTATATGCAGTCGTTCTTTGTAGATCTTCTTTTTTCATTACTAGGGGGCTTTAATGATTAATAGAAAAGGTTGTGTAAAGAATTACATACTCAAATATAGAAAAAAAGAAACACCAAATCAAATACCTTGATTTGGTGAAATTTATGAATACACGTTTTTGGTGAGTTTAGTAAAGTGTAGCTACTCTTTCACATACAAACTCGAGCAGCTCTTCATCTTCATCTGTAAAGGGATTTGCAGTATGAGAATCAATATCTATTTGACCAATATTTTCGCCATTGACAAAAATGGGAATCACAATTTCAGATTTTACTTTCCATCCGCATGAAATGTAATTGTCCTGCTCGGAGACATCCTGTACCACAAAATTTTCATTGCTTACGGCTACCTGTCCACAGATTCCCTTTCCAAAAGGGATAATGGTATGTTCTGTGGGTTCACCCGTAAATTCAGCTAATTTCAATTCCTCTTTATTTCCATTTCTAAAATAGAAACCTACCCAATCGTAATAGGAGATCTGACTTTCTAAAAAATCGCAGATGCTTTGTTGTTTTTCTCCTGTAGATTTTTCAGAGGATATAATTTCTTCAATCGTTGCTTTCAAAAAATTGATGTTCACGTTTTTTCTATATTTGTGTTAGTACAATAACGAAGTAGCAAAATTAAACCAAAAACCCGATGAAAAGACAAAGAAGTATTGTTCTTTTTCTAGTAAAATTCTTTGCTACCTATTTCTTATTATTCGTTTTTTATTCGGTTTACTTACAGAATACACAAAAAAAAGGAGACGCATTCGCTTGCTCTCCAATCACAACAGTAGTTGCGGAACAGACGGAAGAGGTGTTGACTCTCTTTGGATACAATGCTGCGCATATGCAACACGAAGATGAAATGTCAGTAAAACTAATTTTGAATGGACAATACACAGCAAGGGTCATTGAAGGTTGTAATTCTATCAGCATCATTATTTTGTTTTTGTCCTTTATCATCGCTTTTGCTGGATCGTTCAAAGCCACACTCATTTATGGTATTTTGGGAAGTGCTTTTATCTATGGAATCAATGTTTTAAGGATTGCTTTCCTTACTGTTATGTTGAACAAGTACCCGCATGAACAAGAGCTACTGCATAATTTGGTGTTTCCAGCCATTATATATGGAGCTACATTTTTGTTGTGGGTAATTTGGGTGCAGAAATTTTCTAAATACAAGAAGTCATGAGCCGTTCAGTGAGAATTATCATAACCATTGTTCTATTTGGATTGCTGTTCTTGGTAAGAGCATTTGAAACTGATTTGTTCTACGATCCATTGATTGTGTATTTTCAGAATGATTATTTGTACAAGTCCATTCCAGAGATTAACAGTTGGAAGCTCGCTGTAGACATGCTTTTTCGATATACATTGAATTCAGTAATCACCATAGGAATCATTTATATGATTTTCCAAAAAAAACGATATGTTAAGTTTGCAGGGTTTTTATTGATGATGTCTTTCATGATCATGATTGTGATCTTTTCATTATTGTTGCGAACTGATTTTGAATCGGGATATTTATTTCCTTTCTACATTCGACGATTCATTGTGCATCCAATTTTCTTGCTGATTTTATTGCCTGCCTTCTATTACCATAAAAGAGCTGTAGGCAAATAATTAACACAACTTTTAAATTTTCAGTTGTATCTTTGCCTTCAGAATGAAGAAGGTTCTAACAAATATTAGCGTTTATCTTTTATCATTGATTGTGGTTTTGTCATCAATGTCTTTCACAGTACAAAAACATTACTGTGGAGAAATATTGGTTGATGTTTCTTATGTGGGTGAAGCTGAAGGTTGTTGTGCGACCAAAGCCATGAAGAAAATGGATCATGAAGATCATAAGCAAGACCAAAAGGATTGCTGTAGCAATGAATTAGAATTGATAGAATCTTCTACCTTCGATAAGGAAAAACTGAGTTCTCTCTCCATTGATGAGATTCAGTTTACTGCAATTTATATCTATTCGTACATCAACTTATTTCAAGAAGTTGATTTAGAAAAAGAGTTCTACAAAGACTTTTCACCTCCAGACATTGTGCAAGACATACATGTATTGCACGAGACTTTCTTGATTTGATTTTAATTCTTAGTTCGGCAAACTCATCGGTAATGATGAGTAAATCTCTATGAATTAAATTCAAAAACAACTCATGAAAAAAATATTTATTAGCGTTCTATTTCTCATTCCAAGTTTGACTTTTGGGCAGACAACCTTGAAAGGAATGATCATGGATAGAAGCTATCCTGAGGGAAATCAGGGAGTAGAAGGAGTCACGGTTTTTTGGCTCAACACAAATGTAGGTACTTCTACCAATGAGAAGGGATGGTTCAGTATTCCCTATAAAAAGGAGTATAAGAAGTTGGTGATTAGTTATGTGGGTTATAGAACCGATACTATTACCATTACAGGTACAGAAACTATACATCACTTTATAACTCCAGAAAATGAACTGGACGAAATACAGGTCACTAGTAGGAAAGAAGCAACTCAAAAATCTTTTTTACAAACCGCAAATACGTTTACAGTGAACAGTGAAGAGTTACTCAAAGCAGCCTGTTGTAATCTGGCTGAAAGTTTTGAGACAAACCCATCAATTGATGTGAACTTTTCGGATGCATTAACGGGAACTCGACAGATCCAAATGTTGGGATTAAAAAGTCCGTATTTGTTAATTACACAGGAGAATATTCCTACCATTCGAGGTGCGGCGCAGGTCTTTGGACTGACATTCACTCCGGGAACTTGGGTGGAAAGCATTCAAGTGACCAAAGGAGCGGGAAGTGTAATTAATGGTTACGAGAGTATCTCAGGACAGATCAATGCAGAATTAGTCAAGCCATTCTCCGATAAAAAATTCTTTTTGAATGCTTATGGTTCATTAGGAGGGCGATTGGAGCTCAATACACACTTTAATAAAAAAGTGTCTGATAAATGGCAAACAGGTTTGTATGTCCATGGGAATTATAGAGGTCAGAAATTTGATCGAAATGAGGATGGATTTTTAGATTTTCCATTGGCAAATCAAATCAATGTGATGAATCGTTGGCAATATACGGATGCAGAAAAAGGTTGGGTAAGTTTTATCAACCTGCGCTATATGAACGATTCAAAGCAAACAGGGCAGATGAATTACAATCCTGATATAGATCGTGTTCTCCCAGACGCTGTGTTAAACGGAACCGAAGTGTGGGGTGGAGAAATTGACACCAAACGATTTGACGCTTCAGCAAAGTTGGGTTATGTTTTTCCTGAATTGCCTTTTCAAAGTTTTGGCTTTCAATTAGCCTATAGCAATCATCAACAAGATTCCTATTTTGGGCAGAGAATTTATGACATTGAACACCAAAGTGTATATTCTAATTTCTTGTTTAGCTCTATCATTGGAGATACCAGAAATAAGTTCACGACAGGTCTTACATTTACGCATGATGGCTACAATGAGTTGGTAGAACGTACCTCATTTACACGAGTAGAAAACTCGTTCGGAGCCTTTTTTGAATATGCCTATGACAATATTGAGAACTTTAGTTTTACGGCGGGTGTTCGTTTGGATTCTCACAACTTGTTGGGGACTTTCGTTACACCACGTTTGCACTTACGATATGTTCCTTGGGAGAAAGCAACATTCAGATTCTCGGTAGGACAAGGTCGTAAGAGCACAAATATTTTTGCAGAAAACCAACAGTTGTTCTCAAGTGCAAGACAGATTGATATTCGTTCTACAGGAGGAAATATTTATGGATTAGACCCCGAGGTAGCATGGAACTATGGAGTTTCTTATTTACAAGGTTTCAGATTGTTTGAAGAAAAAGGAAACATCACCTTTGATTTTTACAGAACTCAGTTCCAGAATCAGGTAGTAGTTGATTGGGAAAATCCGCAACAAATATCTTTTTATAATTTGGATGGTGAGAGTTATGCCAATAGCTTTCAAGTGGAAGTGAATTATGGTTTGTTGGAAAATGTAGATGTGAGAGTTGCTTACAAGTACTACGATATAGAGATTGATTACGCTAACGGAAGACTTTCCAAGCCTTTAGTACCTAATCATCGATTCTTTGCGAATGTTGGTTATGAAACCGAAAAACAATTGAAAGGCTCTCAATGGAAATTCGACCTTACCTACAACTGGATTGGAGAGCAACGATTGCCCAATACGTCCAGCAACCCAGTTCAATATCAATTGGGAGAGAATGCAGAGAGCTACAGTTTGCTGAATGCTCAGGTTACCAAAGTATTTTCAGATAGATTTGAACTCTATGTTGGAGGAGAGAACTTAACAAATATGCGTCAGAAAAACCCTATCTTAGCCAGTGATAATCCGTTTGGCAATAATTTTGATAGTACGATCATATATGCGCCTATTTTTGGAAGAATGTTTTATAGTGGATTACGATTTAAACTTGATTAAAAAATGAAAAAAGTATTAATAATAATGAGCTTTTTGCTGATCGGAATGTCAGCACAAGCACAAAAGAAAAATGCAAAAGTTTCTATTGAAGTAGATGGAGTTTGCATGATGTGTAAAAAGAGAATTGAAAAGGCGGCTTTGAGCACCAAAGGAGTGAAGTTCGCTTCTTGGGATATGAAAACACACAAACTGTCTTTGATTTTGGACGAAAGAAAAACGAATGTAAAAACCGTTCAAAAGAACATTGCTGCAGTTGGGCACGATACCAAAGGAATCAAGGCAACGGAGCATGCATACAATTCAGTGGCTCCTTGCTGCAAGTATCGAGATCCAGAAGTCGTGAAGAATCACAACAAAGGTAGTGGTCACTAAAAGATATTTATTTATCAGTATATTTTTCATAGGTTTCATTTCCTGTAAAACGGAGGTGGAACCTATTGATATTATAAATAAATCTGTCCTAGCTCATGGTGGTTTAGAACAATGGAAAGAACTCAAATCACTCTCATTTACCAAGAAAACAACGGTCTATCATGAAGACGGAAGTCTTGGAAAAGAGAGTCTTCAAAATCAAGAATTTGTATTTAGTAAAAGTTTCTCTGGAAGGATTTATGCGGTCTTGGATAGTATATTGTACCATTACCAAGATGGAAACATATATGTTCAGAGACTAGATTCCAGTTTTCAGTTAAGCGGTGAAGAATTAAAAAGCAAACAGAGCTTATTTAAATCTGCCTTGTATGTAACCAGTCAGCCTTTTCAATTGCTGGAAAGTGGAGCAACTTTTGAGCGAAAATCAGATACGGTTTTTAGTGTTAAAAAGGCCTTTGCTATTCGCATACACTACCCAGGCGATTCATCAACTTCAGATCAGTGGACCTATTATTTTGATCAAGCATCGTATCGAGTAGTTGCTTGTAAAGTGCGGCACAATGATAGAGTGAGTATTATTGAAAATACTTCCTACGATATGAGTACACCTTTTGTTTTCAATGCAACACGAAAGAGTACCATTATGGATTGGGGAAAGCCAAAGTTTGTGATCGCTGAATATGAGTATTCAAACTATAAGATCAGTTTTTAGCCGCTTTGTTCAACTGAATTACTTGAGAGAATACAGCACCATCCGTGCTAACTCCTTCGATAAAGAAGCTAATGTCATCTAAGTTGGTGTCTACCATTTTGAACTCCTTTGAGAGTCCACCTTTTACAGCAACTCTAGGTTCCCAGTGAATGACTCCATAATCTCTGAAGGGTTTTATTTTGTAAGATGCATACTTGGGCATATAGAATTCCTTTACAGGTTGAAATCCGTAATTAGCCTTTTGTACATACATTGTTGTATTTACAGTCGCTTTATCTCCTGTAATGTTTAACATATTTTTTCTCGTAAAGATTTTAATGGCACCTCCGAAGCCTCCATTATTTCCTGAAATTCCAAGACCAAGTCCTTGTCGGTCTACTATGATTCGATCTACCTCTGTGGTATTCATAGAGCCTAAAATATCGAAATTACTTAAGATTACGTTGTCTAAGAAGATGGTTGGGGAGCCTCCAATGCTGCTGCCGCTTGAGCGTGTCAAGGTACTGTCTTGAGAGATGCTTGAAGCAATTCCACCTCCTCTTGAGCGGGCTACGATATTTATAGATCCCATTCTGCCTGAGAATCCGTCTCCATAAAACACGTCATATCCACTGTTTTGGATAAAATCAAGTACCGTACGAAACTTGATGGCGACCTCTTTATCAACTTTTGTGATTTTACCATTGATCAAGATAGGGTCCCTTGTTTCTTTCTGTAGTTTTTTTCTGAGGTCAGTTTTTAAGCGGATTTCATCTAATTGTTCATAGCTATCATCAATGATAAACTGTTCTGGAATCGCATTCTTATCTTGATAGAAAGAGATAAAGCTTTGATAACCTTCGGTGTTCACGGTGTCATCACCCATAAATTTGATAAAGCTTAAATTCATATTTGGGCGCTTCATTTTTCCTTTCTTATTCATGTATGAAAACCGAATCAATTCACCTTCTTGAGGATAGAAATTTTTAAGAACAAATTTTCCATCAGCGTCTACATCTAAAAAAGTCGATTTATTCCAATTTGTTGGATATAGCAGAATTGAGGAGACCTCTTCCGAGTTGTTGTTGACAAAACCATTCACGGAAATCCCATTTTCAAAATCATACCTTGGTTTTGGAGGAAGGTTGAAAATACGGTCCCAAGAATAGCGGCTCCATCCTTGTGTGACTAACAATGCATCCAATTCAAACTGTTTCTTTCTGTTGAAATCCTTGAAATAATACCTTGGATTTTCAATCAATCCTTTCAAATAGGGTTTCAAAAGAATTGCTGAAGCAATAGTGTGGTCAGGATCATAACTCTTCGTTTCGGAAGGCAAGACAGAAATGCTGGCATCTAATATGTTTTCACCTAAAGGAACTTTTGTGTTTAATGCAACTGCAAGTGTGTCTTCATCGATTGCTCTCTGGCTAATGTAAAAGTCGAAATTTTTAAAAGCTCTTGTATGATTAAAAAACATACGTTCTAAGATGGGCTGTTCTTTTTCATTGAACAATGTAATGGTATTGATACCATTATATAGGTCAGCTTTCGCAATGACAACTTGCTTGGTTTTTTGATCAAAGGTTACTGGAATTGGTTTTACCTTTCCATCCTTGTGTAAAAGTAACTTGAAAGACTCATCTTTGTATTGATTCCATGATTCCTCATTCATGCTAAGGGTAATAATGGTTTTATCTCCTCGCAAATTATTCACCATAATTCCTACACCCAATGTTTTGATTTCAGGCAATGCCTGCTCGAATTCTTTGGAACTTTCTAAGGTGACTTTGGCAGTGTAGGTTTCTCCGGATTGTGGAGTGAAGGTGAATTTTCCAATTCCTAAAAGGTTGCTTCTAAATCGAGCGACTTCTTCTCTTTGGGAATTTAAGATGACACCAGAACATTTGGTTCCTTTTCCTTCGTCATCAATTACCTTAATACCAATACTATTTTTGATGTCAACTACCATATTACCTCCTTCCGGAAGAAATTGAAAATCGTATTCTTTCTGGTTTGTTTTCTTGGTGTTTTTTCCTGTGATTTTTGGATTGATGATTTGAATCTTCTGTACATAAGAATCGTCTTCCAGAAAGTTTTTCATCCAATTGGTAGAAATCTTTAGGAAATATTCTCCTGATGGCAATAGGGAGTCTATCATATAACTTCCTGCAGCTGCTCCGTTTTGCCCAAGGTATAATTTCTTGTCAATTTGAATCCCATCTGTATCATACAATCCCAAATAAACATTCGTGGTAGCCTTTGAAGTGAGTTCATTTTTCCTATCGTATACATATACTTTAAACCATGCTTCTTCACCTGTTAGATAAGTAGTTTTGTTGGTATGAATAAAAAGCGACTCTCTCGGGAGTTTGAAATAGTCTATGTAAGCATCTTGTGCTTTTTTGTTTTGAGCAGCAGAGATCAACGGACATATCAGCATCCAAAATAGAAGCTGCACCAATTTAGAGGAACGTTTCATAGTAAAATTTACCCCTAAAAGATACGGAAATTTTGATGAAGAGTAGCGTTAAATTCAGTTCAGATAATTGTCTAATAGCGAAGAAGTCTTGTGTAGATTTACTTCTGACTATTTTTAGTCCATTGAATTACCTGAGAGAAGATACTTCCATCTGAGGCAATGCCTTCAATATAAAAGTTGACTTCATTCAACCCCGAATTAATGGTAGTGAGTTCTGAATTTTCATCTTTCGCGAATTTAAGACTGGGTTCCCAATGAATCACGCCATAATCTTTAAAAGCTTCCATATCGTAGTTGAGGTATCTCGGAGTATAGAACTCTTTTTTTGGCTCAAAACCATGTTGCAATGTAAAATACCTTGAGGTAACACCTCTATTCAAATCTTGATCTTTAAAGAGAGAAATTCTACTAAAGAGATTCACAATAATTGCATGGCTTAAAAGTTGATATTGTCCGTTGATCAGAGCATTTACTCTATTATGACTGTAATCAATATACACATCTTCATAAGTTGCAGTGCTTGTGGTGAGGAAATGGTGCATATTCATAACGGGAATTTGATCCACATAAAAAACGACAGGTCTGGGAGCTCCTTTTGCAATTTTTTCTTTGGCAATAACACTCATAGAGGCGGTGCTATCATATATTATAAAGAACTTCTCATCTGCAAGAATGTCTCTAACGGTTCTCGTTTGTTTTACTAAAGAGTCGGTGATCTTAATAATACTTCCTTTAAATTTTGGACCTTTCTTTTTAAAAACTGGATCTAGTCTACTCGATAATACGATTTCATCCAATACTTCGTTTTTATTCAGGAAGTTCTGAGGAATTATATTCTTATCACTATAATACGATTTGAATTCATGAAAAGGACTGGTGTTGATTCTGTCGGTTTCCCATCTTAATGCACTACTTAAGCCCAATTTTGGAGGTTGTGTTCTGCCTTTTTTTGAGACCAAGCTAAATCGAAGCTTTTCATCTTTCATTGGAAAAAAGTTCGGAATTCGAAAACGTCCATTTTTATCAAAATCGATAAATCGACTGCTGTTATTTTCGGTAGGTAATAGGAGCAGTCTCATTCCTTCCTTTAAACCAGTGTTTATTCCTCCACTAATCATAATGCCATTCTCAAAGTCATAATTCATTTGAGGAGGACTTGTGAAAATATCGCTCCACTCATATCGGCTCCACCCTTGAGTTAATAGTAAAAGATCCAAAGCATATTGCCTTTTTCGATCCTGCTTTTCAAAATAATATCTGGGATTTTCAATAAAACCTCTGACATGTGATTTTAAATAGAAAGCTGAAATAATGGAATGTTTTGGGTTGTAACTTTTTGTATCGTGCGGCAATACAGAAATACTCGCAGTAAGTGAAATACTGTCTTTTAGGTTACTTTTCAGGGCGTAAATAATGGAATCTTTACTACTAACTTGGGAATCAATATTCAATTGATAATGATTCACGAGCGCTTCATTAAAAAACATGCGTTCTAACAATGGCGTGCGACCATCGAATAGTGTAATCGTATTTACTCCTTTGAACAGTAGTTGTTTGTCTATGCTGATTCGTTCCGTTGAATTGTTTAAGGTGACAGGAATAGACTTTGTATTTCCATTTTGATGAATGACAAGTTTGTATTCCCGTCCTTGAAGTTTGGAGAAAGTAGCTGCATTGGTCGCCACATCAATAAGCACTTGATTTTTTCTAAGGTTATTGAGGCGAATAATAATTCCTTCCGTTTTCGGTTTGGGTAATTCTTGCACTACTTCCTTATCATTATTTAGGAAGGTAATTTTCGCGCTGTATACTTCATCTTTTTTAGGGGTAAAAGAAAACCTTCCCAATCCGAGGAAGTTGGTTTTAATCTCGGCAATTTCTTCATTTTTTGAGTTGACAATGCTTCCTGTAATAGAAGTTCCTTTTCCAGTATCATCCAGTGCCTTAATTCCTACATTGTTCTTAACCCCATACAACAAATGACCTCCTTCAGGTAAAAACTGAACATCATATTCTATAGAGTTTACTTTTGTGGATTGGTTAGGCTTGAAATCCTCTGGATTGATTACGCGAATTTTCTGAATAAAGGAATCATCTTCTTTAAAATTCTTCATCCACTGTGTGTGAATTTTTAGATAGTAATCACCGGTGGTGAGGGTTGTATCCAAAGCTATGTTCCCAGAAGCAATACCGTCTTTCGCTAAAAATAACTTCTTGTCAAGTTGGTTTCCCTTCGCATCATAAAGTCCTAGATGAATATTGCTTGTCACTTTAGAGGAAAGATGACTTTTGCGATCGTAAGCGTAGGCTGTAAACCAGATCTCCTCACTTTCTCCAATAACATAGGTGGTTTTATTGGTATGCAAATACAGTGATTCTCTAGGAAGGCTAAAATAGTCCACGTAAGCATCTACAGCCCTTTTCTCTTGTGAAATTAATAAGGTTGGAGATCCATAAACCATCAGTAAAAGGATCACTTGAAAGATGGGAAACTTCTTTTTCATATTGAACAAGCTTTCTATGGTTAATACTTAATCAAAATCAAAAAGTCCAAAAATATCAATTTGATATTTTTGGACTTTTTGATTCATCATCTGTTACGAATTGTGTAACTCATATGATTTATTAATTGCTATTATTTTCAATTTTGACCACTTGGGAGAATACTTTACCATCGGTGCTCACACCTTCAATAAAGAAGCTAATTTCATCCAAGTTAGTATCTACAATTTTGAATTCATTCGAGACACCGTTTTGTACAGTTACGTTAGGTTCCCAATGGATCACTCCATAATTTCTGAAGGATGACATTTTATAAGAAGCATACTTGGGCATATAGAATTCTTTTACGGCTTGGAATCCGTAATCAGCTTTTTGAGTATACATGGTTGTGTTTGCACTACCTTTATCTCCAGTAATACTTAAGATATCTCTTCTGGTGAAGATTTTAATTGCACCACCAAATCCACCTCTGTTTCCAGAAATTCCTAAACCAATTCCTTGTCGATCGATGATGATACGATCTACTTCAGTCGTATTCATCGTACTTAAGATATTGAAATCATTAATGATCACATTGTCTAGGAAAATGGTTGGAGCGCTTTCCCCTCCTCTTGAACGTGCAACAATATTCACCGATCCTAATCGAGATGCAACTCCGTCTCCGTAGAATACATCATATCCATTGTTCTGGATAAAATCGATTACCGTACGAAATTGTGTCGCAATTTCTTTCGTCACTTTCGTAATCTTACCATTGAGTAAGATTGGGTCTCTAGTTTCTTTTTTAAGCTTCTTTTTGTAATCAGTTTTTAATTGAATTTCATCCAATTGCTCGTAACTGTCATCGATGATAAATTGCTCTGGAATGGTGCTTTTATCTTGATAGAAGGATATGAAGCTTTTATACCCTTCGGTGTTTACGACATCTTTTCCTACAAACTTAATGAAGCTTAAGTTCATTTTTGGACGCTTCATTTTTCCTTTTTTATCCATATAAGAGAATCGGATGAATTCACCTTCTTGTGGATAAAAATTCTTCAAGTTGAATTTCCCTTCCTTGTCGATATCAATAAAGGTAGATTTATTCAAGTTGGTTGGGTACAATAGGACAGAGGTAATTTTCTCCGTATTGCCATTGATGAAACCATTGACAGAAACTCCATTTTCAAAATCATAGGTAGGCTTTGGAGGAAGATTAAAAATACGATCCCATGAGTATCGACTCCAGCCTTGTGTTACTAACAAAGCATCCAATTCAAATTGTTTCTTTCTATTGAAGTCTTTGAAATAGTATCTAGGGTTTTCGATAACACCTTTTACATAGGGTTTTAAAAGGATAGCAGAAACAATGGTGTGATCAGGGTCATAGCTCTTTGTTTCCGAAGGTAATACAGAAATACTAGCATCCAATATGTTGGCCCCTAAAGGGATTTTTGTATTTAAGGCAACTGCAAGTGTATCCTCATCTATTTCTCTTTGACTCACATAAAAATCGAAGTTTTTCAATGCATCAGTATGATTGAAGAACATACGTTCTAAGATAGGTTGCTCTTTGTCATTGAATAAAGTAACTGTATTTACACCGTTGTATAAATCGGTTTTGGCAATAACTATTTGCTTGGTTTTTTGATCAAAAACTACCGGGATGGACTTTACTTTTCCATCTTTATGTAAGAGTAATTTAAAGGATTCATCTTTGAACTGATTCCATGAATCTTCATTCATGCTTAGGGTAATAATAGTTTTGTCACCACGTAAATTGTTCACCATAATTCCTACTCCTAATTTTTTGATTTCAGGAATGGCTTGCTCAAACTCTTTTGAGTTTTCCAAGGTTACTTTGGCGATATAACTTTCTCCAGTTTCTGGAGTAAAAGAAAACTTTCCGATTCCCAAAGGATTGCTTCTAAATCGAGCGACTTCTTCATTGTTGGAGTTGACTATGACTCCTGTACATTTTGTTCCTTTTCCTTCATCATTGATCACTTTGATCCCAATATTGTTCTTAATATCTGCAACAATATGCCCTCCTTCAGGAAGGAATTGAAAATCGTATTCTTTACTGCTTATTTTCTTGGCATTTTTTCCTTTGAGTTTCGGATTGATAATCTGAATCTTCTGAACGTAAGAATCATCTTCTTGGAAGTTTTTCATCCAATTGGTAGAGATTTTTAAGAAATACTCTCCTGATGGCAACAAGGAATCTATGGTGTAATTTCCAGCAGCAGCTCCATTCTTTCCGAGGTATAATTTCTTATCTATTTGAACTCCATCACTATCGTACAATCCTAAATAGACGTTGGTCGTAGTTTTTGAGGTAAGTTCATTTTTTCTGTCGAATGCATATGCCTTAAACCAAATGTCTTCTTGAGACAAGTAAGTGGTTTTGTTGGTATGCAAATAGAGGGTTTCTCTAGGGAGCTTAAAGTATTCCAAATAGGATTCTTCAGCTTGGTTTTCTTCCTGCCCGAAAGCAAAAAAAGTTGAGAAAAATAATGTAAGTAAGATTAGGGATGATAGTCTTCTTTTCATGGTGTTTTTTTGTAATAGTTCAATTTTTACTCTAAAATAACCCATAATTATGAGATACATTTCAGATTGGACACAAATCATGCCGTAAAGCTTAATCGGAGTATAAATTTTATGATTCCTTTAAGAATTTCGGGTATAAAAAAAGTCCTCAGAAGAAAATCTAAGGACTTTTACTTTATTTATAAACCTAATTGATTTACATCATTCCTGGCATTCCACCACCCATTGGAGGCATTCCACCAGCAGGCGCATCTTCTTTAATGTCTACTAGGGCACATTCGGTGGTCAAAATCATTCCTGCAACAGAAGCTGCGTTTTCAAGCGCTACTCTCGTTACTTTTTTAGGATCAATGATTCCAGCTTCTAACATGTCTACATATTGCTCAGACTTCGCATCATAACCAAAACCTTTTTTACCTTCTAGTACCTTGTTGATCACTACAGATCCTTCTCCACCAGCATTTTCAACGATGGTTCTCAAAGGAGACTCAATGGCTTTATTTACGATTTGAACCCCTGTTGTTTCATCTAAATTTTCAGTTGTGATACTTTCCAAAGTTTTCTTTGCTCTTACCAAAGCAACACCACCACCGGCAACAATTCCTTCTTCCACTGCAGCTCTGGTTGCATGCAAAGCGTCATCAACACGATCTTTCTTTTCTTTCATTTCAACTTCTGAAGCTGCACCTACGTACAATACTGCAACTCCACCAGCTAATTTTGCCAAGCGTTCTTGCAATTTTTCTTTGTCGTAGTCGGAAGTAGTCGTTTCAATTTGAGCTTTGATTTGATTCACTCTTGCTTTGATGGCTTCAGCGTCTCCATTTCCATTTACGATGGTTGTATTGTCCTTGTCAATAGTTACTGTTTCAGCAGTTCCTAACAAGTCTAAGGTTGCATTTTCAAGAGAGAAACCTCTTTCTTCAGAAATTACGGTTCCACCTGTCAAAATAGCGATGTCTTCCAACATAGCTTTTCTTCTATCACCAAATCCTGGAGCTTTTACAGCAGCAATCTTCAATCCACCTCTCAATTTGTTCACTACCAATGTAGCTAAAGCTTGACCTTCTACATCTTCTGCAACAATTAATAAAGGTCTTCCTGATTGAGCTACTGGCTCTAGAATTGGAAGAATCTCTTGAAGATTGGAAATCTTTTTGTCGAATAACAAGATATATGGATTCTCTAAATCAGCGATCATTTTATCAGCATTAGTCACGAAATACGGAGATAAGTACCCTCGGTCAAACTGCATTCCTTCTACTACGTCAACATAGGTATCTGTTCCTTTGGCTTCTTCAACTGTGATTACACCTTCTTTACCAACTTTTCCAAAAGCAGTGGCAATCAATTCTCCGATTGCGCTATCGTTATTCGCAGAAATAGAAGCTACTTGTTGAATCTTATCAGAAGTATCGTCTACTTTTTGCGCTTGTTTTTCTAAATCAGTGGTGATTGCATTTACAGCTTTATCAATACCACGTTTTAAATCCATTGGGTTTGCACCAGCAGCTACATTTTTCAATCCTTCTTTTACGATTGCTTGAGCAAGAACGGTTGCTGTGGTTGTTCCATCACCTGCAAGATCGTTGGTTTTAGAAGCGACTTCTTTTACCATTTGAGCTCCCATGTTTTCAAGCTCATCTTCTAATTCAACTTCTTTTGCCACAGAAACTCCATCTTTGGTTACTGTTGGAGCCCCAAATGCCTTTGAGATGATTACATTTCTTCCTTTTGGACCTAGCGTTACCTTCACTGCATTTGCCAATGCATCTACACCACGTTTTAATCCGTCTCTAGCGTCTATATCAAATTTGATGTCTTTTGCCATTTTCGATTCGTTTTAAATGAAATTAAATGATTGCGAGGATATCACTCTCACGCATAATTAAATAGTCTTTTCCTTCAAACTTTAATTCTGTACCGGCATACTTTCCGTACAAAACAGTGTCACCAACTTTTACAGTTAAAGGCTCATCTTTTTTACCAGTTCCTACGGCAACCACAATTCCTTTTTGTGGCTTTTCTTTTGCTGTATCTGGAATAATAATCCCTGAAGCGGTAGTCGTTTCGGCTGCAGCAGGTTCAACAAGAACTCTATCTGCTAAAGGTTGAATATTCAATCCCATATATGTTGTATTTATATTAGTTTAAAATCTGTTTTTCAATAGTCAGAAACTATGCCATCGGATGGAAACTGACATATTTTCAAGATGGAAGTTTTGAGGCCTAGTTTCGGGTAAAAAAAATGCCAACGTGTCATTCGTTGGCATTTTTTTAATATGTTTTTCTAATTAGATAGAATCGTTCGATGAAGGAGGAACTGATGTAGTGTTTGTAGCTGGTGTGCTTACCTCATTCAACGTGTTATCAATATTGATTCCATTATCACCTCCTCTTGGAATGGCAAAGTTTGCCAATAAGATCAATGCAAACATTGCAATGGCCAATGTCCATGTAGTTCTATCTAGGAAGTTATTTGTGCTTTGAACTCCTCCAATTGAAGAACCTCCACCTCCTCCAAAAGAAGAAGACAATCCTCCACCTTTAGGATTTTGCACCATCACGATTAATATTAATGCGATAGCGATGATCAAGATTAATATTAAAAAGACTGTATAACTCATGATTTATTTTTTTGTAAAATTCTGACTCTCTTAATTTGGTCTGCAAAGAAACCACTTTTTTCTGGATATTTCAAACTTAATATTTCGTATGCTTTGATGGCTTTTGAGTACTTTCTTTGCTCTAGATAAACCTTGGCTAATGTTTCTGTCATCAAAGACTTATCTACTTTGTTTTTAGGGATTTCAACCTGTACTTTTTCACCTTTATCTACAGGAATAATCTTTGGATTGTTTTCAATAAAACGATCGATAATATCAAACTTATCCAGTGGTTTTTTCTCTTCTCTTATAATGGGTTTTCTGGTAGATAATTGCAACCACTCATTAAAGGAATGTGTCTCGCGAGGAGAAAATTCAATAGGTTTACCAAGGTCTAACTCTTTTGCTACTTCGGGAGCACTC
Source organism: uncultured Flavobacterium sp. (assembly GCA_964612905.1). Taxonomy (GTDB): domain Bacteria; phylum Bacteroidota; class Bacteroidia; order Flavobacteriales; family Flavobacteriaceae; genus Polaribacter. The sequence goes on from CAZTFN010000001.1 coordinate 37,742, forward strand.
TCTTGAATAATAACAGGATCTTCTTCAGAGATTTTTTGTGAAATCTGTTGATGAATATCTTCTTGAGTCTCCTCAAACTTTTCAGAGGTAATGAAGTCGAACAAAACGGCTCGATCTGAAGTATAAGAAGCCGTAACCTTCAATTCATTGTTGTATCGAAAGCTATCTTGATTTTTTAGACCCTTTAAATATAATGCACGTGCTGATTGAAAATATGGATATTCTTTGATAATAGATTTCAACTCAGAAATATGCTCATTTTTTAAGAGCTCTGGTTGGGATAGTAACTCCGAATATGTCTTGACTTCCATTACCATTTTGCCACGGAAGCATTAAAGATGTCTTGAATCACTCTTTCTAGAATCTCATCCAAAGCGCTGTCCAAAACTCCTCCAGTCAATTGAGCGTTTGCATCAAAATCAGAATAAAAAGAGAATTGTTTTTCAAAGTCATCATCCTCTTTCAATCGATTGTAGAATCGAACATTCACAGTAATGGTCAATCGGTTTTGCGCTGCAGTTTGTTGCGAAGTGGCACTCATCGGATTTACACGATATTGTGTAATCTCACCTTCAAAACGAAGGTCTCCATTATTGTTCACCAAGTCCAGATTGGTCTGGCGCAAAAACAAATCTTGCATGTCTTGCGTGAAACGCTGACTCAATGTAGGCTCTACCAGTGCTGCTTGATTCGGAAAGAAGTCAATCTGAATGGTCTTGGCATCCCCTGTGCTACCTCCAGTAAAAGAATAGGCTCCACAAGCCATAAGGATAGAACTAATCAGAACAAAGAAAGAATATTGGATAAATTTTTTCATACGATCAAAAGTACAAATTCGGAAATTAAAATCGGGTTTTCGCGATTGAACTATTGAAGATGTCTTGAATAATTCTATCGGTAATCTGTTGTAATAGATTGTTTAATACATCACCTACAGGTTGAGTGTTTGCATTGAAGTCGCTATAAAAGGAAAATTTCTTCTCGAAATTATCGTCCTCATTAAGCTTGTTAGAAAATCGAATATTTACGGAAATGGTCAAACGATTTTGGGCAGCTGTTTGTTGAGCTGTCGCACTTATTGGATTTATTCTATAATCTGAGATCTCTCCATCGTAAGTTAAATCAGCGTTTGAATGCACTTGCTCTAGTTTGGTTCTTTGATTAATAAAATCCTGCATTTTGGATTGAATCAACGGACTCAAAGATGGTTCAACTAGATTGGCATTATTCTGGAGAAACAAAATTTGAACAGTCTTTGCATCTCCTGTATCAATCCCTCCAAAGGAGTATTGACTGCAATTAAAAAGAAAAACAGAGGCGAATACTAAAAGCAGTAATTTAAGTTTGTGCATTGAAAATAATTACAGATCGTATTGTTTTATTTTTCTGTACAAAGTTCGTTCCGAAATTCCCAATTCTTTGGCTGCCAGCTTTCTTTTCTTGTGTTTTTCTAAGGATCTCTTAATCATTTCCACTTCTTTTTCTTGAAGTGATAAATTCTCATCTTCTTCTATGGTTTCAACAAAATCGTAGGTATTGCCTGAAGTATGTTCAGGAATTTGAACTACTTGAACAGGGTGAATTTCTTCCTTTTGTTCTTCGTAGATTTTCTGAATCAGGTGATGATTTTCGGCTTGCACTTTTTCAGAATTTCCATTCTTCATCAAATCCAAGGTCAATTTTTTTAGATCATTAATGTCGTTTCGCATATCAAAGAGAATCTTATACATGATGTCTCTTTCAGTAGAAAAATCATTTTGATTGGATGATTTTCCAATCACCGCAGGAAGGTTCCCAGAATGATTGGGTAAATACTGACTTATTTTCTCAGCCGTAATCAATCGATTTTCTTCAACCACAGAAATTTGTTCAGCGATATTTCTTAATTGCCGGATATTCCCTGGGAATCGATAATTAAGCAAAAGCTGTGTTGCATTTTCATCCAATCGAATGGTTGGCATTCTGTATTTCTGAGCGAAATCAGCAGCAAACTTTCTAAATAGCAAATGGATGTCCTCATTTCGATCACGCAGTGGAGGTAGTGAAATTTCAATCGTACTTAAACGATAGTAAAGGTCTTCACGGAACTTCTCTTTAGCAATGGCATCTTGCATGTTAAGATTGGTCGCAGCGACAATTCTCACATTCGTTTTTTGTACTTGAGAAGAACCTACTTTGATAAATTCTCCATTTTCCAAAACACGCAACAAACGTACTTGTGTTGTCAATGGAAGTTCCCCAACTTCATCTAAAAAGATGGTCCCGCCGTCTGCCACTTCGAAGTATCCTTTACGCGAAGCAGTGGCTCCCGTAAATGCACCTTTTTCGTGGCCGAATAATTCACTGTCTATGGTTCCTTCAGGAATGGCGCCGCAGTTTACGGCAATGTATTTTGCATGCTTTCTATGCGAAAGCGAATGAATGATTCTTGGGATATTTTCTTTACCAACACCGCTTTCTCCTGTCACCAGCACTGAAATGTCTGTAGGAGCAACACGCACTGCTTTTTCTAGAGCGCGGTTGAGCTGAACATCGTTCCCGATGATTCCAAAGCGTTGTTTAACGGCTTGTAAGTTTTCCATATATTATTCTTCGTAGTATAAATCGTATCCAAAATCCCAACCGAGACCTCCAGTTCTTATGGTTACAGGATACCCATTTGATTGCACAATTTCTGCAAGATTCCAATATTGAACGGAATTTACGCTTGTTGTAAATAAATCAACATCTCTTCGAAACTTAACACTAAAAGCACCATGAAATTGTAATATTCCGCGTGCTAAAATACCCGGATGAACTAAATAGTTCTTGTAGATGTTTAATGAAGCTGTGTACAATGGGTTCAATACATTATCTTGATATGTGTATGTGTTGAGGGATTCATTCCGTTGGTCTTCTGGAAGGTCAAAGAATGATTGCGTATTGATATCATACCCTCTATTGTGACTTCTAGAGTTTAGAACATCACCGTCTGCATCGTACTCAAAAATTTCAATCCGATTGCGTGTTCCTGAATTGTAAAATGCATCTATCGTGACTACTTTTCCAGAAGCGTTGAAAGTGAATTTTTTGTTATAAAATCCTGTAGGTAAAGGAGCCTCAGAATCATAGGTTAACATGGTGTTTCCTTGATGTTCTACATCAACTGTTCTTATGACAACATCTTCCGTAACCGTCATTTGAGAAATCTGACCTCCAGTGTAGTAAAAATTAATAGTTCCATCATCATTTTCTGAGGTAGTATCATCGAAAAACACTGTGGTTAAATTACCCATGCTGTCATAGGTGTAATACATTGCAGTTCCTTGTTCAGTAGGAATGTAGCTCTCATATTGTGTTCCACCATTAGAGTAATAAAAATTCTCATTAATTCGAACGATTTTGGTACCACTTCCAGGGAAACTGTCTGGATTCAAGGGATCTGTATTGGCTTCGATTTCTTCACCATTGGGTCGTCCATCACCATCACAGTCAATTAAAAACCAACCGTCTGGAACATCTGCTTGTACTTGATTTGTGATGACAAGGCTACAAGGATCGTTGATGTCTGTATTGTCATTGAAAAACTCAATACCATTTGGCACACCATCTTGGTCACAATCGTAGGACTGCCAGATATCTGTGACTTGTGTTGGGTCTTGGTTTTCCTCTATAAAATCGCAAAGATCAGACCCATTTGCATTTAGAAGACCTGTTTGATCTTCTAACTCTTGCTCATTGCTCACGCCATCACCATCGCAATCCATCATTTTCCAATTGGTAGATGTCGAAGGGAAATACTGACTGCTTAAATTTAAGCTACAAGGGTCGTTAGGGTCTGTAAAGTCCACTACTTCTTGTTGATTCGTCACACCATCACCATCAATATCATTGGGGTCAAATTCTGTATCTGAATCTTTTTTGCAGGAAACCACTGCAAAAATCAATAAGATAAGTAACCATTTGATTTTTTTCATAGCATAAAACCTTAGTTATTGTCAGAATAGCCTATAGCCTTTCCTAATAAGGTAGTTGAAGTACAATCTTCAATCGTAACATTCACAAAGTCTCCCATTTTGTAGTGTTCTTTAGGAAATACTACAACGGTGTTTTGTGTATTTCTTCCTTTCCAATGTGCATCGGATTTTTTGGAAGTTCCTTCAATCAAGACCTCTTGAGTTTGTCCTACGAACTGTTTGGTTCTGTACAAACTGTGTTCTTGCTGAAGCGCGATGATTTCTCTTAATCGACGTTTTTTTGTTTCTAGCGGAACATTGTCTTCCATCTTCTTGGCA
>CAZTFN010000002.1:0-41847 GCA_964612905.1 uncultured Flavobacterium sp.
TAAGCGACCAAAACAGCCATGGTACTATTGGCAAACTTTGGTTGGTAACCTAAAGGTTCCAACATAAATTTCCATCGATATGCTCTAGACAAATGACTTAATACTCCAAAAAATAACCCCAAAGCGATCCACCAGTAGTTGGCATCCTTGAAGTAACCAATGAACTCATCGGTATTGATGTCTGATAAAGAATACCAAACTAAAAATACCCCCAAAGCCAATGGAAGAATTATTTTAAGTAGCTTTTTGATTTTTGGTGACAAAATATTAGGTCAGTGTATTGGTTGCTTCGTTAGGGAAAACGAGTGCAGGTTTAAAGGTTTTGGCTTTTTCGATATCCATAAAGCCGTAGGTGATTAAAATAAGTACGTCTCCAACGGAAACCCTTCGAGCAGCCGCACCATTCAAGGTAATTTCACCACTTCCTCTTGGACCTGGAATTACGTACGTTTCTAAGCGCTCACCATTGTTGTTGTTCACAACTTGTACTCGCTCACCTTCAATAATATTAGCAGCATCCATAAGGTCTTCGTCAATGGTAATGCTTCCGATGTAATTCAAATCAGCACCGGTTACTTTAACGCGGTGGATTTTAGATTTTACTACTTGTACTAACATGGGGCAAAAGTACTACTTTTTTATATTGTAGCGAGTGATTATGAGTCCAAATAACTTGTTAATCTTGAAGAGAAAGATTGTCTATCAATCGGATAGAACCGGCATAGACAGCGATGAATGCTCTGTAGGATTTTCCCGGCTCTATTTGAGAGGCAGTGTGAAGCGTATGTTCATCGGCAAGAGTAAAATATTCCAAGTCAAATAAAGGGTGATTTTCAAACTGTTCTTGAACCCAAGTATTTATTTCATTGATTGCAATTGAACTGACTTTTTCTTTTACCGTGTTTAATACTTGAAAGATAATGGAGGCTTGTTGGCGCTGATCTTTAGACAATCGTTCATTTCTAGAGCTCATGGCCAATCCATGTGGTTCTCTAAAAATGGGACATCCAATAACCTTGACTGGAAGTTGGTGTTTTTCTACCATTTTCCGAATCACTTGTAATTGTTGAAAATCTTTTTCTCCAAAATACGCTCGCGTAGGCGAAACGATTTCAAACAAAGCCTTTACAATGGTTCCCACTCCGTCAAAATGACCTGCCCTAAATTTACCTTCCATTTCATGTTCCAACCCATCAAAATCGAATTTTTGAGATGCCACGTCTTGCCGATAAATATCTTCAATAGAAGGTGTAAATACAGCATCACATCCTTGCTCCTTGAGTAAATCCAAGTCTCTGTCTAAAGTCCTTGGATATTTCTCAAGATCTTCCTTTTTGTCGAACTGAGTTGGGTTCACGAAAATACTTGCCACAGTGAAGTGATCGTGTTTTTTAGATTCTTCAATCAGAGATAAATGTCCAAAGTGGAGTGCTCCCATTGTAGGGACCAATCCGATTTGATTCGCTGAAGGCGAAAGAGTATTCAAGTATCTTTTGAGCTCTTTTTGAGTGGTAAAAACCTTCATGTTGAAATGCTGTAAAACACTGCAAACTTAGCATTTTAACATGAAATTTGCATAAAAATTCGTAGTTTTGCCACCTTAATAAAGGCTTGGACTTAATGAAAGATAAGAGAATACTATATGTTTCTTCAGAGGTTGTACCTTACTTACCAGAAACAGAAATAGCATCTACAGCATTTAATGTTGCGAAAAAAGCTCATGGGAGCGGAGTACAAACAAGGATTTTTATGCCTCGATTTGGTGTGATTAATGAGAGAAGACACCAATTGCACGAGGTAATTAGATTGTCTGGTATGAATTTGATTATCAATGATATGGACATGCCATTGATCATTAAGGTTGCTTCCATTCCGAAAGAAAGAATGCAGGTTTATTTTATAGACAATGACGAGTACTTTAAGAGAAAAGCTATTTTCACGGATGAAGATGACCAGTTGTTCTCGGATAACGATGAAAGAGCCATCTTCTTTGCCAAAGGAGTTGTAGAAACTGTTAAAAAATTGAATTGGGCACCTGATATCATCCATGTTCATGGTTGGATGGCATCATTGTTGCCACTTTACCTAAAAGAATATTACAGCGAAGAACCATTATTTGCAGACAGTAAAATTGTTACTTCTGTTTATAATAAAGGTTTTGATGGAACGTTGAACGAGGAATTGATTGATAAGGTAAAGTTTGACAAATTAGAAGATTCCAAAATCGATATATTAAAAGAACCAAACTACACGAATGTCATGAAGTGTGCTGTGCGTAATTCTGATGCCATTGTTCTCGGAAGCGAGAGCTTGTCACAAGAATTATCAGACACTATTGACAACAACAATTTACCAGCGCTTTCACATCAAAGTGAAGACTCTTTTGAACCGTATTTAAATTTTTATAGAGAATTAGTTTCTCAAGAATAATTGTAACGTAGTTATGTTAAAAAAACTTTTTAAGTCCTTCCTTTATCTAGGAAGTTTGACTCTTTTCCTAGGTCTTGTTATTTCATGTGAAGAAGACTTCACCGATGTAGGAACTACTCTTGTAACGAATAATGAATTTTCCACAAATGACAGTATATTCGAAATTACGGTAAGTGGAGAGAATATTGAACGTGTTAGAGCTGATGGATTGTCTTTAAGTGGAGGAGCTCTAGGTCAGTATTTGTTGGGAGTTTACAACAACCCAAATTATGAAAAAATACAGGCTTCTATTATTTCTCAATTACAAATACCTACTGACTTAACAATTGTTGACGATGAGTATGGAAATGATACAATTGTGGTTACTACCATTGATACAGTATTCTTACGATTACCATACCAAGCTACACGTATAGGAACGGATGCGATTGGACCAAATTTTCAGTTAGATTCCATTTTTGGAGATCAGAATACTCCGTTTACATTGAATGTATTTGAGTTAACCACATATTTAAATACATTAAATCCACAAGACCCTACACAGAATAATGAATTCTTTTCTGACAACGATTATCAGACAAATACAGAAAAGCTGAACTTTTTTGAGGATACCCAATTTGTTCCTAACAAAAGAGATACGGCGCGATTTGTTCAAAGAAGGTTGAGTAATGGAAGTATTTACATTACTGATACGATTCGTTATACAAGTGCAAACCCATTTATCAACATCCCGCTAAAAAAGAACCGAATCAAAGAATTGTTATTTGATCAATATGAGAGTGCTAATTTCTCATCTCAAGATGCATTCAACAATTACTTTAGAGGGCTTAAAATTGAAGCTCAAGGAAACGGAGGGTCTATTATTTCTTTGAACTTTACCAATACAACATTCCAGCCAAGATTGGATATCTTTTATACGAATACGGTGTTAACAAATGGAGGAACGGTGGTCATCGATACAATTGCTAAATCAGATACATTTCAGTTATCTGGAATTAGAAACAGTGTTTACCAGATGGATGCCGGTGCTGTGACTCCTGTGAATAAATTTGCCATTCAGGGAACTGCAGGTAGTTATGGGAAAGTGGAAATTTTGACCCAAGATCAATTGAATTTCTTGCGATCTCAAGATTGGCTTATTAATGATGCAACGCTTACGTTGTATGTAGATAAAACCACGGTTGGTAATGATACGGTAAACACTCCTTTCCGATTATTTGTTTACAAAGAAGAAGAACAAGGTTCTGGTCAAATTTTGAGAACTCAGATATTGGATGCATTTTCTGAAGGAATTTTGGCCTTAGACGGATTTTTGAATTTAGACGACAATAGTCACCCTGATAGTTATACATTTAAAATCACTGATTATATTTCAGAATTGGCTTCTGGAAACAGAGAAGATTCTAGAATATTAGGAATTAAAGTATTTAATCCAACTGATTTATATGATAACTTTAATGATTCTATTATAGATACCCACAGCTGGAACCCAAAAGCAGTCATGTTATTAAACAATGACTTGTCAAATGGAGACAGAAGAGCGACACTGAAAATATCGTATTCAGTTAAATCAGAAGAAGACAATTAATCAATACTAAGAAAAGCAGCTATGTGTGGAATAACTGGTTATATAGGTCACAGAAAAGCCTATCCAATTGTTATCAACGGACTAAAGAGACTTGAATATAGAGGATATGATAGTGCCGGAGTAATGATGTTTGATGGAGATGAAATGCATTTGTCTAAAACAAAAGGAAAAGTTTCTGATTTAGAAAAAATTACTGAAGAACAACCTGCAAGAAAAGAAGGAAACATAGGAATTGGTCACACCCGATGGGCAACCCATGGAGTTCCTAATGATATCAACTCGCATCCACATTTTTCACAATCTGGAGATCTCGTAATTGTTCACAATGGAATTATTGAGAACTACGATACTCTAAAGAAAGAATTGGTTTCAAGAGGATACACTTTTCAAAGTGATACGGACACCGAAGTTCTTGTCAATCTTATTGAAGAGGTAAAAAATCAAGAAGGATGTAAATTAGGAAAGGCAGTTCAATTGGCTTTAACGCAGGTGATTGGAGCCTATGCGATTGCTGTTTTCGACAAGAATAAGCCCAACGAAATTGTGGTGGCAAGATTAGGTAGTCCCATTGCCATTGGAGTTGGAAAAGACTTTGAAGAGTTTTTCGTGGCTTCCGATGCTTCTCCTTTTATCGAATTCACTAAGGATGCCATTTACTTAGAGGACGAGGAGCTAGCCATTATTAAGTTGGGAAGAGAAGTTCGCGTTCGCAAAATTATGAACGATAAGCTCGTAGATGCCAATATCCAAGAGCTTCAAATGAGTCTTGAGCAGATAGAGAAAGGGGGTTACGATCACTTTATGTTGAAAGAAATTCATGAGCAGCCAAAAGCTATTATCGATACTTACAGAGGACGTATGTTAGCCGATGAAGGAATCATTCGTATGGCCGGTGTTGATGATAATATGGGTAAGTTTTTAAATGCAGATAGAATTATCATTGTTGCCTGTGGTACTTCATGGCATGCTGGTTTAGTGGGAGAATATCTTTTTGAAGATATGGCACGAATTCCTGTGGAAGTAGAATATGCTTCAGAATTTAGATATAGAAACCCAATTATTACTTCAAAAGATGTGGTAATCGCCATCTCTCAATCTGGAGAAACGGCAGATACTTTGGCAGCCATCAAATTGGCAAAATCGAAAGGAGCCTTTGTCTTTGGAGTTTGTAATGTTGTAGGATCATCTATTGCTAGAGAAACACATGCAGGTGCATATACCCATGCAGGTCCAGAGATTGGAGTTGCCTCAACAAAAGCATTTACCACACAGATTACTGTTCTTTCATTAATTGCGTTGAAATTGGCTCAATCCAAAGGAACACTTTCCAATTCTGCATTCCACATGTATTTGCAAAAAATGCAATTGATTCCTAGCAAGGTTGAAAAGCTATTGCAAATTGATGATCAGGTAAAACACATTGCGTCTGTTTATAAAAATGCAAAGAACTGTTTGTACTTAGGAAGAGGGTTTAACTTCCCTGTAGCGTTGGAAGGAGCTTTAAAATTGAAAGAGATCTCATACATTCATGCGGAAGGGTATCCTGCAGCGGAGATGAAACATGGACCTATCGCTTTAATTGATGAAAACATGCCAATCTTTGTGATTGCCACGAAGAAAGGACATTATGAAAAAGTTGTAAGCAATATTCAAGAGATCAAGTCGAGAAGTGGAAAAATCATTGCCATTGTCACGGAAGGAGATGTAACGGTGAAAGAAATTGCAGATCATGTGATTGAGATTCCTGAAACAGAAGAAGCTTTGACACCTTTGCTCACAACAATTCCTTTACAACTACTTTCTTATCACATAGCAGTAATGCTCGACAAGAACGTAGATCAACCAAGAAACTTAGCCAAATCGGTAACAGTAGAATAAATAAAAAAGCCCTTCAATTTTGAAGGGCTTTTTTATTTATACTTTATCGTGCACTTTCGTGTGCTTGCCATTATTCCAAAGTGTGAGAATATCGGTAGCAACACTCGCTCCACTTCCAGCAGCGATAGAAAATTGACTTCGATGACCTGCAATCGTTCCACACACATACAAGCCCTCTTTTATGAAGTGATCGTCATTTTTTAATTGAATTCGATCTTTGGCTGCACTCGCTTTCCCGTGAGGCTCTAAATAACCTTCAAGCCCATCAATAGTGAAAGGTTTAAAGTAATTCAAAGCAATCACAGCGATTTTTGTTTGATAGGTATTCTTGTTGGTTTCTATGATATAAACGCCAGAAGCTTCTTGCACCGAAAGTACTTTCTCCTTTTCAATTTGAGTCACCTCTGGATAATTTGCTGCCAATTGTTCCTTTCCTGAAACAAGAATATCTCTACCTAAGGTTCCAGACTCCAATCCGAGCACGTTATTGAACAAAGCATTTTGAAGATGAGAACCTCTTTGATGAAGAACAATTCCAATTTTTTTGCCTTCGGCATATGGTTTTTTAAATCCAGAACCCAAAACCAATGCGCATTGCATCCCTGCTACACCACCACCAATAACCAATGCATCAAACACCATTAGAACAAAGCTTTAATATTATGTGCGAACAATTTAATGGCAATTGCCAATAGAATCACACCAAATACTTTTCGAATGATCTTAATTCCATTAGGACCGATGATTCGTTCGATTTTTGAAGACGTTTTTAAAACAATGTAAATAAAAACAACATTCAATAGAACAGCAATGATGATGTTTTGAATTTCAAACTCAGCTCTTAATGATAGCAAGGTTGTTAAACTACCAGGTCCAGCAATCAAAGGAAAAGCTAATGGAAATACAGTAGCCGTAATTCCACCGTCTCCATCGTCTTTGTATAAGGTGATTCCTAAGATCATTTCCAAAGCGATAAAAAATAGAATGAAGGCTCCAGCCACGGCAAATGAATTCACATCCACTCCAATAACGGATAATAAACTCTGACCTAAAAAGAGAAATAAAATCATAATTCCACCAGCAATGATGGATGCTTTCTCAGATTGGATATGACCTACTTTTTTGCGTAAATCAATAATAATCGGGATATTTCCAATAATATCGATCACGGCAAATAGTACCATAAATGCCGTGAAAATTTGTTTAAAATCTACTGACATGATTGTTGTTTGTTTTGCAAAAGTAGTCAAGTTCTTGTAAGTAAAATTCAAATCAATCGAAAAAAATAACTGTATTTTTGCAGCATGTTTCAGTTAGGAAAAACCATTGTTTCGGAAGACATCTTGGAAAAGGATTTTGTTTGCAATCTTTCTAAATGTAAAGGAGCTTGTTGTGTAGCAGGAGAAGCGGGTGCGCCCTTGGAAAAAGAAGAGGTTGAGATCTTAAAAGAAATCTACCCCAAGGTAAAACCCTTGCTCCGAGAAGAAGGAATCAAAGGAATTGAAGAACAAGGAACTTCTGTGGTGAGCGATTTCGGAGAATTGGAAACACCTTTGGTGAACGATGAAGAATGTGTGTATGTTATTTTTGATGAGAACAACATGGCGAAATGTGGGATCGAAGAAGCTTACAATCAGGGCTTGGTCAATTGGAAAAAACCCATTTCTTGTCATTTGTATCCTATTCGAGTGAAAGACTACAGCGAGTTTGCTGCTGTGAACTATCATAAATGGGATATCTGTAACGATGCATGTACCCTTGGAAAAGAATTGCAAATACCGGTATACAGATTCACCAAGGATGCTCTGATCCGAAAGTTTGGAGAAGACTGGTACCTAGGACTAGAAAAAATTGCAGAAGATTACCACAAGTAATGATTGATTGAAGTCTAGGGTTTTGCTGCGGATTTTCTCTTGCGATATCCTATGAATATAGTAAAGGCCATCAGGGCAGTTAGCACATACAAAGGATATGAATGAGGCTCATCAACAACAGGACTGTCACTTCCATAGACCACAAAACCAGCCCAAAAATAAGGCGCGGACAATTTGGTCCCTAGGTGTTCATCTCGGTAGGCCAACTTTGCATTGCGTAATGCTTCGGACTTGGATTGTCCCTCTTTTAAATTCTGATAAAATAAGATCATGATTTGCTTCGTAGAAGCATCGGGCACCTCCCATAAACTAGCGACAGTGGCTGGAACTCCTGCAAAGGTAAAAGCTCGTTGAAAAGACTCTAGGTTCCCATTTTTTTCCAATCCTGTTCCTGTGTTACAGGCACTTAAAATGGCAAGATCGGCACTCAAGCTTAAATTGTATAGCTCTTCCAAATACAGATGATCTTCTTCTTTGTCAAGATTGTTGCTAAAGAGCAAGCGACTGAATTCAGAATAATCACTGTGAACTTCGGCATGCATCGCTAAATGTAATATTTTGGCATCTCCTGATGTTTTGATGAAGGTAGATTTGTTGAGGTTTTTTTGATCGAACAATGTTGATGGGAACAAGGTACTAATGGTCTTGGCTTCCTGATTAGCTCCTTTTAAGAACGAAGGTTTATTTCTAGTTTCAGAGGCACCAAGATCATCATATTGTGGAGCATAGATATGAATTTGATCTGTGGGAGCCTGAGCCTGTTGACTGTAATGAACAAAACCGAGATTGGAGGTATATCGAATGTTATAATTTTGAGTCAAGAATTCTCCATCTTTTTGCAGTATTTCAAATGGAACCTTGAATAAAACACCATCAGGATTGATGATTAAATTCGTAATATTTTCATCAATTGTTGGCAGAAAGAGTGCACCCAATTTGATGGCTTTTTCCGCATCATAATCTCGATCTCTTGATCTTCGAATGAAGTCAATTAATAATTCTTGTTCTGCCGCTTTCCATGGGAAAGTTTCAATATTTATATCATTTTTAGAAATCTGATACATAGCAATTTCATCATCCAGTATGATATATTTTAGAATCAATTCATTTGACTTCAACTCTTGTTGTAATCGTTCCACCGAAAACTCGAAATCACTTAATAATTCTAGTCTAGGAAACAACTCTTTTTTATACAGTTGATGCTGATTCATTAAGTTACTTAGGGAGTCTTCTAGGGTAATGTTTTGTTCAATTTTTGCCTTGGAAAGCAGTGAAGCCAGTTCAACCTGTCGCTGTTTGATAGAATCCAATTCTGGCAATGAATTCGTATAACGATTCTCATAAAACTTTTTCCACGAAAGTTGATTTCTAAATGTCTCAAACTTGTTTAAAATAGTTTTCTGAGGCAATCGTAAATCTAAAGAACCTGTTCGTTTCGCTTTTAAGATTCCTTTGATGATTTCTCGTAGTTCTTTGTTTTGTTGCGAGTTGAAGTTCACATCCAAATAACTGTTTTCGAATTGCTGAAGTGCCATAAAAGGAATCTGTGCAATTTTCTTTTTTAAGACAGAATCTTTGCCATAATAGCGTTGTAATTCTTCATGAATTCTTAGCAACAAACGTGTATGATTGTATCGCTTGCTCGGTTTGAAATTCTTATAGCTAGCAAGTAAAGTAGAATCACCTTGGTGTATTTTTTCAACGGATTGATCAAAGTAAAAAAGTGCACTATCTTTCTCTTGTTTTTTTGCTTTTATCAATGCTTTTTGGGCAAAAAAGAAAGGGAGGCGCCCATCATTTGGAGAAACTCCACGAAAGAGGTTTGCCATGGTACTGTCGGCTTTTTCCAGCTGATTTCCCTTGGTGAAAGCTTTTGCGATGTTGTATTTCAACGCCCAAGGAGTTCCAGGGTATCCTTTCTGCTCAATCAAATACAGAGACTTCATTAAATATGACAATCCCAAGGAGAGATCTTTTTCCGTCACCAAAGAATCGGGTTTGTAAGAAGCAAACCAATCACCTGCATGATTCAAAGCGGTACTGTAATAGATGCGTTCATCTTTATGAAAGTTGGGTTCACTGTGCATCTTGTCTAAAGCTTCGATAGTTTGTGTCAAAACAAGACTGTCTTCTGGACTGTTCGATAGTTTCCAAAGCATGTAAGATTTTCGATATTTGGCAATAACCCCCAATCGATGGTTGTTGCCATTTAATTCTCGAGTACTTTGATCAATTTCTTGCTTGTTTTTTGCGTAGAGATCTTCTGCCAAACGCATGCTATGTCGGGCTTGTTCAAAGTTTCCATAAAAAGCATGATTGGTAGATAATAATAGATAAGCTCCCATTAAATAGCCCACACTGGGCTCGGAAAGACCTTCCAATAATTTGACAGAGGTAGATATGCTTTTAAAGCTCGCCATTGTAGAGATAGACTCAGCTTCAAAATAGGCTTTCTTGTTGTATAAGACTCCTTTAAGACTGTCGCCCGACTGTGTTTTCGGACACAAGCGAATTAAATATTTTAAGGAGCTTAGTATATCATAATTCTTTGTGGTATGCTGCAATGCGTTGTGTTCAAAGAATTTGAGTTTGGCGAAAAATAAACTGTCTTGACTGTTGTTAACTTTCAGTGATTGAAGGTGTTTTTTTGTCAGTTCAAGTACACGCTCATGCTTCTTTTCGTAGAGTAGTTCCTTGAACTGATTTGTAAGTTTTTGCGAGTCTGAATTTTGCGCCCATAAATTGCTTTGGAAGCATTGCAAACACACAAATAAAGAGCAATAAAAAAGTCTTGATCTAAATGTCATATTCATCAGCTGATTTGACAAGAACTACTCCAAGGTAATGAGTAAAGAATCAACTTTACTTTTAAAGACATTACTGTTTTGTTGAAGTTCTTTGAGATACGAAACACTCGTATCAAGGTTGTTCATTTTCAGAGAGATCAAAGCCAAGTACCAGATACTTTCATCTTTCCATTCCTTATCCTGATCAACAACATGCTGAAGTAATTTTTTTGCCTCTTCAAATTGATTCAACTGCAAGTGAGCATTCGCGATATAAAAATCCCGAGTTGAGATATCCAAAGAGTCTTGCAAAGTGAGCAAACTCAGTTCTTTGATGGCTTGCTCATAATCTCCCTTTTCATACGCTGCAAAGGCAGAAGCCTTTTTACTGAGAGAAACTTGATCACGCACAACAGGAGCTACTACATTGCTGTACGGTGTAAAATAAGCATCGTACAATTCATCTGAAGATGGTGTTTGATTGAATAAAAAGAAGGAACTTACTAAACCGATTAGAACAGCAACAGAAGCTGCAACACGCCAGTTAAAACCTTTTGAAGATTGATTGGATTCCGACAACGAATCTTCCAAAGAACGCAAAAAATCTTTTTGCTCTTTACGCTTTTCGGCAGTGATGGCTTTCTTTACATCTTTGTCAAACTCGGCTTCTTTCATGAGTACGTTTTAACTTTTTCCTTCAATTGTTTCAAACAACGAGATTTCTGACTTTTCACCACATTTTTATTTTCGTAGTGAAGGGAATCACAAATTTCTTCAATAGTATACCCGCGATAATAAAATAACGAGAGTACTTCCTTACACTTCTTACCTAAAGTAGCAAATGCACGTTGGAGTTTTTGTTGCAGTTCATTGGGCTGATCCTCCAGAAAATCAAGTGCGATATCATTGTAATCATATGCTTCTTGTTCTAGCTTCATGGGAGAAACTATTTTTTTCTGTTTTCTCATTTTGTCGTACAAGATGTACTTCCCAATTCCAAACAAATACGTTTTTAGAGTACATCGTAAATCATCTAAATCGCCTTTGAGAGCTTTTTCTTGCAATAGAATAATGGCATCTTGATACGCATCAACAATGTCATTCGCATTTGAGCAAAACTTCTGAGCGAAAGAGATGAATGCACTTCGATACTCAAGGTACAATCTCCTCAACACATCTTTATCCGCTTCCTTTAAGAGTTGAATAAGTTGTTGTTCGCTCATTAATGTTTTAAAAGGTTAGAGGTAAACAAAAAACTAAAAATAACTAAAAAATGTTAACCTCTTTTGATTCAAAACACTAAGAGGAAATAACTATCACGATGAAATCAAAAATTAACTTCAAGATGTTTGTGGCTCTCTTGGTGCTCACAGCATGTTTTACAACGACTTCTGCAGATGCGCAATTATGGAAACGCTTAAAAAAGAAAGCGAAGGAAAAGCTGAAAAAGACGGAAGACAAACTGATAAACAAACTAGATAAAAAAACCGACAAGGTTTTAGATAGCACTATAGATGGTAAGGGAAAAACGAAAGGAAAAGAAGCAAAGAAAAAGTCTCAAAACGGATTGCCTAAAAACTCGACTCCAAGAGTTTTGGATGAAAAAGATTATGGAGATGCCTCTTTGAATCACTCTGCGAAATATGGAGTGGTGAACATTGAAGAGCTGAGCAAAACAAAAGTTCAGAAAGAAGGAGCGCTTTTTCGAATTACGGGGGGTTGGATCACTACAGGGGTAGATGCTTTTGATGGCTACTACATTGAATTAAAATCGACCAATATTGAAGAATTGAAATCAGGAAAGTCATTTAACATTCCAGACGATGCTGTGATGAGATTAGGCTATGACCCAATTAAGATGGGAACGTACCAAGGCGAAAGTTCCGGTGAAGGTCAGAGTTATGACGTTGAGAGTGGTACCATATCGGTAACCTTTGTTCAAGATCAAACAGTAAACATCTCTTTCTCTGGAAATGCAACGCTGGAAAAAGCAGTTCCCAAAGCAAATCCAACTCCTGAAGGTGATTTTGACTATGTAAAAACACCAATAACAATTAGTGGATCCGTCAAAACAACAGAACCAGAATATAGTATCATTAAAACGAATAAATCCAAAAGCAACAATTCTGGAGGAAACAATGTAAATAATGCAGCTATCACCAATAGTAGAAATCCAACGGTTACTATTCCAAGCTCATTTTCATTCAACACAAAATTAAATATTGAAGTTGTTGATCATAGAGGTGATTCCTATCCAATGGATATTCTCTTAGGAAACTATCCTGATATCTATGGGATGCAAATGGCGGCAAAAGAATTACAAGGCCAAGGAAATATGACTATTGTCAATACCCCAAAAAGCTCTACCATGTTTATGGATGTTGCGGGCATGAAAATGAAAAAAACGACCAATTTGGAACAATTGGGAGATCAGTATAGTGCTGGCGATAAACTGCCAGATGGAGCAGATTTTAGTTATAAAAAGACCGGGAATACCAAGACAATCGCAGGGTATTCTTGCGAAGAGTATAAGGTTGATTATAGCTATGTAAACAACAAGGGTTCTGCTAGCCTTTGGATTTCAAAAGACTTTCCTATTCAGAATATGCAACTTCCCATGTTGGGAATGACCTTGAACAATCCATATTATTCTGGATTTGTCATGGAAATGAATATGACGAATAATGGAAGATCAAATGTGATTAGAGTTACAGGAGTTTCCAATGTTTCTGTAAATATCAAAGCAAGTGACTTCAAGAAAATGGGATTTTAAATCAATCAGAAAATGAAGAACCTATTTTTATTTGGCTTGATAACCCTGTTGTTGAGTTCATGTTTTGGTGACAAGAAAAGTGCTATTGGAACTACTTTTAATGACAGCTCTTTTGTCAACAAAAGTTTCTCTGGAAACAAGATAAACTTCATGGATATTAGTTCGCCATGCAACTACACATCTAAAGAAGCACTGGCAAAACTTTACAATACTTCTGAAGATAAAGTGGTACTCATTGGTGGAAACGCCCAATCCAAAACGTGTACCATTCGAATTCAATTGTCGGAAGAAGAATTTGATTACATCACGGGAGCCATTCACTTTTTTGAAGAAGCTAACAAAAGATCCGACGGAACCACATGGGAGGACGATTGGCAATTGCAAAAAGGAATGTCTAGAAGTGCTCAGTGGATTTCAAATATGGGAAAAGCAGCTATGTATAAAAATGCGAAAAGGGAATTGTTAGTAAAGTTTGACGAATACACCATGTCGGTGATCGCTCCTGGATCTGCATTTAATAAAACAGAAAAAGCACTCGATAGAGATTATGAAAAGATTGCCGTTGCTATGGCGAAAAACACACCACTATTTTAAAACAAAATACATGATGAGAAAATTATATTTATGCTCCCTTTTATTGGTCGCGTCCATTTCATTTGGACAAACGACGTTTGTTCCAGATGATGCATTTGAAAGCAGATTGCAACAGTTAGGTTTGGACTCGGGCCCTTTGGATGATTTGGTATTAACCGCAAACATCAATACACTAGAAGACTTCAGCCCTGGAAATTTTATCATTACAGACATCACAGGATTGCAAGATTTTATTGCTTTGACAGATCTATCCTTAAACGATGAAATTGCAGATTTATCGCCCGTGGAAGGTTTGGTAAACTTGGAGTCTTTATCCATCGGAGATGCGACTGCAACCACTTTAGATTTGAGTGAACTCGTGAATTTAACCTTCATTTCTCTACGGAGATTAAGCAATATTACTTCAGTGAATTTGAGTTCGAATGTAAATTTGACTGAAGTGGTTTTAGAAGATTCAGGATTTACAAGTATTACTTTGTCAAACAATCCGCTTGTTGAATCTTTAGACATTTTAGACACACAGATTTCGACTTTAGATTTGTCTTCTTGCACCGCATTGCGTTCGTTTAATATTGTTCGAAATCCATTGTTACAAAACATTGATTTCACACAAAATACAGCCATCGAATTTTTTACTATTGATGAGAACGATGTACTCACAAGTTTGGATTTTTCTAATAGTCCTTCCATCACTAGTGTTGAAATCAATGACAATCCGATGCTAACCTTCATTGACATCAAAAATGGAAATAACACAGCTATTGGACAAACCTTCAAAGTGAAAGACAACGATGCTTTGAATTGTGTTCAAGTAGACGATGCGGCGTGGAGTTGGATCAATTGGAGATTCCCCACAGATTATTTTGCTGGATTTAGTGAAGACTGTTCTGTAACCAATAACATTACCGAAGTTCCTGATGCCAATTTTGAACAACGACTGACCACATTAGGGTATGATGCTGGACCCACAAATGGAATGGTACATACTCCAAATATTATTGCCGTAACAAGTTTATCTGTGAACAACGTTGGAATTACCGACTTGACAGGGATTGAAGATTTTATGGCTTTAGAAACTTTACGAGTATTTGATAACTCTCTGACATCTTTAGATGTATCGCAAAATTTAGAACTGAAAGACCTAAGGTGTTTCAACAATCAATTAAGCGCATTGGACGTTTCAGCGAACACAAAATTGGAAGATTTAAGATGTTTTGACAACACGATTGAAAGTCTTGATCTATCAAATAACGGATTGCTAGAATCAGTAAAAGTTTACAACAACAATTTGAGTTCTTTGAATGTCAAAAATGGAAACAACACCAGTATCTCAACATTTGAAGCTACGGGCAATTCAAATCTTACCTGTATTGATGTGGATGACGTGGCATACGCCAATAACAATTGGACAGATATTGACTCTCAAACATCCTTTAGTTTGAGTTGTTCCGGAGGCGGAGGTGGAGCCACTGTGAGTATTCCAGATGCGTATTTTGAAGATTATTTGGAATCTATCGGAGCAGGAAATGGAGTTGATTTTGACGGGCTGGCAGATTTGGCTGCTTGTCAAGCACTAACTGCTGTGGATTTGAATAACTTAGGAACTGTAGAAGATTTAACAGGAATCCAGGAGTTCACATCCATGACCTATTTGAATGCTTCAGGAAACTCCATTGAATCAGTGGATTTATCTTCAAATACCAACTTGGTGACTTTGGATATTTCAAACAATATGCTCACCACTTTAGATGTTTCATCGAATATTAACTTAGCTTCATTGACTGTTTCTAATAACAGTTTGACCAGTTTGGATGTCTCTGAATTATCTGCCTTAGAAATACTTCGATGCAATTCCAATCAGTTAACAGAATTGAATGTTGTAGAAAACACAGCATTGTTAGAATTAAATGTAAGCTCAAATTCCTTAGTCGATCTCAACTTACTTTCAAATACCAACTTAGAGCAATTGTATGCCGAATCCAATGCTTTAGAATATTTGGATCTCTCACAAAATACTTCATTAACTACCGTAACGGTCATTTTAAACTCATTGATTGGATTGAATCTCAAGAATGGAAACAACACTGCAATTTCAAACAGTAATTTTGCAGCTTTTGACAATCCCAGCTTGACCTGCATTCAAGTGGATGATGTCAATTATAGCAATAGCAATTGGGGACAAATAGACATGGCTTCAAGTTTTAGCGAGAATTGTACTCCAGTAAATGATAATTGTTCTTTTACCATTCCTATCGTCTTGGGTCAGGATACACCAGGAGATACTACAAGTGCTTCTGCAGGAGCGAATAATCCGAACTGTGCACAGAGTGGTATTGTCTTGTTTGATGTTTGGTATGAAGTAGATGCTCCTGCATCGGGAAGTATTGTGCTCAATTTAAGTGCGCAACCTTTGATTGCCAAGATTGCTATTTACGATTCTTGTTCTAGTGATCAGCCTTTTGCCTGTGATGAAGATACCTTGTCTGCCGACAATCTAACCCCAGGACAGACTTATTACCTAAGAGTTTGGTTGGAATCATCTACAGGAAGAACCAATACTGGAGAAACGGGAAGTTTTACCATGAATGTAGAGGATGCGGAAGTATTGTCCACTTCGGACGAATCAAATTTGACACAAAAACTAGAACTATTTCCAAATCCTACATCGGATATCGTGAACATTCGACTTCCAAATAATGAAAGCATTCAGGCCATTGAAGTATACTCACTAATAGGAAAAAGGGTGCTGCGAACAGACGAGGCAACCAATCAGTTAGATACAGGCGCATTGCCAAATGGAGTCTATGTGATTCAGGTAGAGACTAATAATCGTAGATACTCCAGAAAATTACTGAAGAATTAAGTGTTAATACCCCATGATAAACATTTTAAAAATGGTATTTTTACGCCTTTCAAATAAAACGTAAAGAATCATGAAAAAATTAATTCCCCTTTTATTGGCAGTGGTTTTGATTACCTCTTGTGAAGACAACGAGATTCCAGTAACGCTAACGGCGAGTTCTGCAATCACAGAATCTGTTGCTGTAAGTATTCCACAGACTAGTGGAACATCAGTTGCTTATGATGAAACAGTAACACAAGATTTAACCGAAGTTATTTCCAATTTTAGTGACGTAACTGATATTACAATCAATTCATTGAGCTATCAGTATAAAAACGTAACAGGAAATACAGATGCTGTTCTAGAGTCAGTTACCATTACAATCAACGGAAGTTCTATTTCTTCTGTGTCTTCTGTGAATATTGCACAAGAAGCGAACAATGGTACTGTATTTAGTATTACAGATCAAGCGGTATTAGATCAATTGGAAAGCTTGTTTTTGAACAATGCATCTTTGGATATCCAATTCGCAGGAACTGCGATTTCTGATGCTGGCGCTGTTAGTTTTGACATCGAATTTTCAGTGAACTTAACAGTGACTCTGAACTAAGAAATCAAACATATCTCAACAAAAAACCCTGACAAATCTTGTCAGGGTTTTTTTGTAAAAAAAATAATAGTGTGAATATTATACGACTCTAACGCTTACTGCGTTCAATCCTTTTCTACCTTCTTTTAATTCAAATTCAACAGCATCTCCTTGTCGTACTTCGTCTATTAGTCCTGAAATATGCACAAAGTACTCTTGTTTTGAACCGTCCTCAACAATAAATCCAAATCCTTTAGACTCATTAAAGAACTTAACTGTTCCGTTTTTCACTTTGATAAAATAATAATTAATAAAAGACAAAGGTAGTCTTAATAAATGGTTGTTTGAATATTTATTTCCTTTTTATTCAATTCATTACAAAAACTCAATGTTTTCTTAATATAAGAGTCATTTGTTAAAAACTAGGATGGGTTTGTGGATAAGAACCCTATTTGGGTGTTTCAATTTTTACAATCTTTGCTAGGACCGATTTACAACGATCTGAAATTAGGATTGTTTGAGGAAAAAATTTTAGAGAAACGCTCTGAAAATCCACTAGGAAACTTTCAAGGTAATGGGCTATGGTTACTTTGGAAAACCAACACGAAATTGAAAAGTTAATGGCAGTATGCAAGTAGTAAAGAGAGACGGTACCAAAGAGCCCGTCATGTTCGATAAAATTACTGCCAGAATACGAAAGATGTGCTACGGTCTCAACGCTCTTGTTGAGCCCATTAAAGTTGCTATGCGTGTTATTGAGGGCTTGTATGACGGAGTGACCACTTCAGAGCTCGATAATTTGGCTGCCGAAATTGCCGCAACGATGAGCACAGCACATCCTGATTATGGGAAATTAGCGGCGAGAATTGCTGTATCAAACCTGCACAAGAATACAAAAAAGTCGTTTTCAGAAACGATGACCGATTTGTTTCAATACGAGAATCCAAGAACTGGAAAAAAAGCACCACTTTTATCTGCTGAGGTGTATGAGACCATTCAAAAAAATGCAGAAAAGCTAGACTCAACAATTATTTACAGTCGAGATTTCAACTATGATTTCTTTGGGTTCAGAACCTTGGAACGTTCCTATTTGACCAAGTTAAACGGTTGTATTGTAGAAAGACCACAACATATGCTCATGCGCGTTGCCGTTGGAATTCACTTAAACGACATCGACGAAGCGATCACTACCTATGAGTTGATGAGTAAGCAGTTTTTTATTCATGCTTCGCCAACACTCTTCAATGCAGGAGCACCGAGACCGCAAATGGCATCAAGTTTCGTTTTACAAGTTCAGGATGACAGTATCGATGGGATTTACAATACACTGAAACAAACCGCCCAAATTTCGCAATCGGCAGGAGGAATTGGGGTGTCCGTTCAGAATGTAAGAGCTACGGGCTCATACATCCAAGGAACCAATGGAACGTCAAACGGAATTGTTCCTATGTTGAAGGTTTTTAATGATACGGCATGTTACGTAAATCAAGGTGGGGGGAAAAGAAAAGGATCTTTTGCGGTGTACATGGAGCCTTGGCATGCAGACATCCTAGACTTTTTGGACCTGAAGTCGAAACAAGCGAAAGATTTGTTTTACGGAATGTGGATCCCGGATCTCTTTATGAAAAGGGTGGAAGAAGATGCAGATTGGACATTGATGTGTCCAGATGAATGTCCACATTTGTATGACACCTATGGAGATGAGTTTGAGAAACTATATGAAGGATATGAGAAAGTAAACAAAGGAAGGAAAACCATCAAAGCAAGAGTCCTTTGGGAGAAAATATTGAACTCACAGATCAAAACAGGCGCTCCATACATGATGTACAAGGATCATGTGAATCGCAAAACCAATCATAAAAATTTAGGAGTCATTCGATCCTCGAATTTATGCGGCGAGATCATGGAATACACTTCAGAAGAGGAAGTAGCGTCCTGTAATTTGGCATCCATTTCATTACCAAAATTTGTGGATGAAAATGACCATGGAGAAAAGTTTTTCAACCACAAAAAACTGCACAAGGTTGCTAAGAAAGTCGTACGAAACCTAGATGCAATTATCGATCGTAATGCATATCCCGTTCAAGAAGCTAGAAAGGCAAGTTTGCGTCATAGAGCTATTGGATTGGGAGTCCAAGGTCTTGCAGATGTTTTCATTTTATTGCGATTGTCATACACGTCAGAAGAATCGAAAAGATTGAATCAAGATGTTTTTGAAACCTTATACTATGCCGCTTTGGAATCCTCTATGGAGTTGGCAAAAGTAACTGCACCTTATGAGAGTTATCAAAATTCACCAATCGCTTCAGGCGAATTCCAATTCAATTTATGGGGGATGAAAGATGAGGGTTTTGGTGGAAATTGGGATTGGAAAAAACTTCGTAAAAATGTGATCAAACACGGAGTTAAAAACTCACTAGTAGTGGCATTGATGCCCACCGTATCAACCTCCTTGATTCTAGGAAACAACCAATCATTTGAACCCTATACATCTAATATTTACAAGAGACGCGTGTTATCTGGCGAATTCGTTGTTGTCAACAAACACCTTTTGGAAGATTTGGTTAGGTTGAATCTTTGGGATAACAATATGAAAGAGGAGATCATCAGAGCCAATGGATCCATTCAGCAGATTGATAAAATCCCTCAAAATTTAAAAGAGATTTATAAAACAGTTTGGGAAATGGATACAAAAGACATTATTGATATGACGCGTCATAGAGGATATTTTGTAGATCAATCTCAATCACTGAACCTGTTCATCAAGGATCCCGATTTGTCAAAATTGACTTCAGCACACTTCTATGCTTGGAAATCAGGATTAAAAACAGGAATGTTTTATCTAAATACAAAATCAGCGATGGATGGAACTTATTTTTCTTTGACCTCAGAAAAGGAAGTTAATAGCGAAAATGAAGGTGCTATCAACACCGAAGAATTCAAAGTGATGGTAGATTTATCTAAGAATATTAGGCCAGATACCATTGTTTGATGCATGGATCTTAGAATCTGTTTAATTAATTTAAGTTTGAAAAAGAATCTCAATATATTTGGGGTTCTTTTTTGAGTTGTTTCGAACTTGTTTCGGAATCTGTCGACACAAGAGATTGAACTAAAATCAACGCACTATGAACTGGGAGCAGTTACTTTCTTTAAAACGATTCGGAGATACAACCAAGAGAATCCGAGCAGCTCAAGACGAGACGAGACTTGGTTTTGAGGTCGACTTTGACCGGATTATTTTTTCTGAAGCCTTTCGAAGTTTGCAAGACAAGACTCAGGTAATTCCACTTTCCGAAACAGATTTTGTACATACAAGGTTGACGCATAGTTTGGAAGTTTCTGTAGTAGGGAGAACACTGGGGCGAAGAGCAGGAAAAGCATTGTTGGAAAAGTACCCAAACTTGAAAGATCTGGGATATACGTTTAATGATTTCGGAGCCATCGTTGCGGCGGCTTCAGTGATGCACGATATTGGAAACCCGCCTTTTGGACATTCAGGAGAAAAAGCGATCGGAGAGTATTTTAAAACTGGGAATGGCCTTCAGTACAAGAAACAGTTAAGTGATAAAGAATATCAAGACCTGATTGATTTTGAAGGAAATGCCAATGGGTTCAAAATATTGACAGAAAGTAGAGAAGGAATTCATGGAGGTTTACGATTGTCCTATGCAACGTTAGGAGCATTCATGAAATATCCGAAAGAATCACTTCCCAAAAAACCTACTTCACATATTGCCGATAAAAAGTATGGATTTTTCCAGTCCGAAAAAGAGGCGTTTTTAGATGTTGCCGAAGACCTTGGAATGAGGAAAAAATCCCAAAATGATAACATCAGTTATTATCGCCATCCTTTGGCATATTTGGTAGAAGCAGCAGACGATATCTGTTACACTATTATTGATTTTGAAGATGGAATCAATTTAGGCTGGATTGATGAAGAATTCGCTTTGGAGTATTTGATCAAGCTGGTCAAAGGCTCTATCGATACAAAAAAGTATCACTCTTTAAAATTCAAAAAGGATCGAGTTAGTTATTTGCGTGCTTTGGCCATTGGGACACTCATTGACGAAGCAGTTACCATTTTCTTAGAAAATGAAGAGCAAATCCTTCAAGGAGATTTTGACAAATCATTGTTAGATAAATGCAAATATGAAGCTCAAATCAATGATATTATCAACATCAGTATTTCAAAAATCTACAAGAGCAAAGACGTGGTTGAAAAAGAGGTCGCAGGATATAAGATCATTGCAGATATCCTAGACGTTTTTGTAACCGCATTGAACAATGATCAGGAAGGAAACCCAACAAACTATGACAAGCTACTTTTGAATTTGCTTCCTAAAGAATTCAAAGTTCAATCGGACTCCATCTACACCAGAATCATGGCTGTTTGCACCTATGTTTCTAGAATGTCGGATAGTTATGCAATTCGTATTCATCAAAAAATTCAAGGGAGAGTTCTCTAACACAGATTTGTTAAAAATTCAAGGAATTTGGAGAACACTGTTAAGAATAGGAAATTAAGGCAGAAAAAATTGTAATCTCCATAATTTTTAGCGACTTATCCTTAAATTTGTTAGTCACAAATAGAAACAAACTACACACAATGAAGAAAAAACTACTAATATCCTTAACGCTAGTTTTGGCTAGCGCCTTCATTTATTTCATCAGTTTTAATAGTACCGAAGTAGACAATTCACAAGCCTTCGGTAAACAAGATGTTGTAAAAAAGAAAAAGAAGACAATGGATGAAAAGATGCTCTTTGTGAATGAAAGAATAGAGCACGAATTGATGTTCCAAAGAGATCCTAATACAGGTGAGATTCCCTATGATAAGAAACAATTAGAGTATGAAAGTGCTCTTAGAGCAAAGGAAAAAGCCTTAACTAATAGAACAACTACAAGTACCTACATTCCAAGAGGTCCTTCAAACTTAGGAGGAAGAACCAGAGCTTTTGCCATTGATAGAACAGATAATACAGCCAATACAATGATTGCTGGAGGAGTGAGCAGTGGGTTGTTTAGAACCACAGATGGTGGAGCTTCTTGGACCAAAGTATCTGCCAACGATGAAATCCACAATGTTACAGCCGTTGCTCAAGACCCAAGAGCTGGTTTTGAGAATATCTGGTATTATGCTACTGGAGAAAGATTAGGAAACAGTGCTTCATTAGGATCCTTCCTTTTTGGAGATGGAATATGGCAGTCTACAGATGGAGGTCTTACATGGAACCAAATCCCAGAGACTAGTTCTGTTTTCACAAGTTTTGATTCTAGATTGGATTTAATTTCTTCTATTGAAGTAAGTCCAATTAATGGAGACTTACTGATTGGTGCAGTTGCAAGAATCTATAGATGGGATGGAACAACATTGAGTATAGAATTAGATGAGGCAAGTTCTGCAGGGTCAACAAATACAGATATTGAGATTACTGGTAGCGGTCGAGTTTATGTAACCTTTGATGGTAATGAAACAAGTGAAGGAGTTTGGACCTCTCCAACAGGGAATGGAAGTTGGACTCGAATTGCACGCAACGGTTCACCAACAGGATGGGCCTCAACAGGGAGAATTGTATTAGGAGCGGCGCCTTCCAATGATGATATCATTTATGCGTTATACACCAATGGAAACTCAGAAGCTATTGAAGCAGATCTTTGGCAATACGATTTTGGAGAAGACAAATGGACAAACTATTCAAGTACGATGCCAGACGAACCAGGAGGGAATTTAAGAGGAAACGACCCTTTCGCGGTTCAAGGAGGATATGATTTAGTGGTTTCTGTAAAGCCAGATGATGAAAATTATGTAGTGATTGGAGGAACCAATATTTATAAAATAGCAGATATTACAACCGATCCAGAGTTCGAAAGAATTGGAGGATATAATAGCAACTCAAGTTATGCGCTATATGCTCGAGGAGGTGATACCCATCACCCAGATATTCACGCATTAGAGTTTGATCCAAACAATACCAATGTACTTTTTAGTGGTACCGATGGAGGAGTTCACAGAACTGATGATGTTACCGCATCCACCGTTACTTGGACCAACTTAAATAATAACTACCAAACCTATCAATATTACCATGTGACCATGGATCCCCAAAGTGGAAGTGATATAGTATTTGGAGGGGCTCAAGATAATGGAAGTACGATTGGAGGAACAGATGCCGGACTTCCTGATAATACATCGATGTCTACAGAACTGGGAGGTGATGGTGTAGCTGTTGGTGTTGCTAGAAGAAATAGTAATAATCAAGTCATCTTATATGCTGGATTCCAAAATGGAACGATGTTTAGAATCGCTGGAGGTTTCTTTGAAATACAACCCAACGGTTCTTCAAGTCAGTTCGTGACGTATTTCTATTTGGATCCAGATAACAATAATGCATTGTATTATGCTGGTGAGAATCGATTGTATAGAACTGATGATGCGGAGAATGTAAATAGTGCTAACTGGGATAATTTAGGATTCTTGCCTGTTAACCAAAATATCCGAACCATGGTTGCTTCACCAGGAACATATAACGCTGCTTCAAGCTTCTTATTGATAGGAGGGCAAAGCGGAGGAATTTTCAGATTGGATGACCCTCAAAATGCGACAGCCGCCAATTCAGCAGTGAATATTACACCATCAGGAGCCTCAACGGCTAGTGGTGCTGTTGTAAGTGGGTTGGCAATCCACCCAACGAATCCAGATATTGTTATGGCGGTTTATGCCAATTATGGAATCAATAGTATTTACATCACCAGTGATGCAACTTCTTCTTCTCCTACTTGGACCTTGGTTGAGCGTAACCTTTCTGAGCACTCAATTCGTTCCGCGGCAATTGTTGAATTGTCAGGCGAAACCATCTATTTTGCGGGAACTGCTAGAGGATTGTATTCTTCGAATGACCCAGTAAATGTAGATTGGGATTTAGAAGGTGTTGATCAAATTGGATTGGCAGTTGTAAGTGGATTGGTATACAAAGCTTCAGATAACAAACTTTTGATAGGAACGCATGGAAATGGAATGTTCGAAACTACGGTGGAAGGAACATTATCCAGCGAAGATGTTGTTGCGGGAGAACTGGGCTTACGTTTATATCCGAACCCAACAGTTTCTGAATTGAACCTACGATTGAGTGAAATTGATTTAAGCGATGAGGTGTCTTATAGGATTTCTGATCTTACAGGTAAGTTGGTGATGGAAGGAGTGGCTCAGAATAGAAAAGTGAACGTAGAGAACTTAGTTTCTGGAGTGTATATCATCAATTTGAAAGTTGATGGTAAAACGCAATCCTCTAAATTCATTAAGAATTAATTGAATGAAGGTATTACCGACGAAGAAAACCTTTTTCTACGCTTCATTATTCCTAACTGTTTTTACGCTAGTAGGATGTGCCAATGCATACAAGATTGAAAAACAATCGGTGTTGGATTTTAGCGAGTCTTATTATCAGCGATGGACAGCAGGAGTGAAAGGAGGAGGCTCTGGAATCAATATTTTTCTCACCTTAAAACCTGAAGTCAATTTAGATGATAAGAGCATCCAAGTTGAGGGAATTTACTTTAAGGAATTCTATACAGCGCTGAAGTTTTATCCACCAACGAAGTTTCAAGGAGCAATAAAGACCAAAGGAAACTCAAAAGATACATTCGAACTTCTTCAAGGAGGTGCCGCAAATAACGAGTCGAATAAGGAGGATGAGAAAAAAGTAGAGATTCCGTTTCAATTAGAAAATGACGAGGCCGTTATTTCTTATAAGGAGAAAGGAGTTCAAAAATATTTTAAAATTACATTGGCAAAAAAAACGATGATGAATCAGCCGATGTAATACTTAAAGAATTATCATAAAAAGACCTTGACGATACATGTCAGGGTCTTTTTTTTATAACAATTTCTTCCGAATCGAATCCGGGTCTATCCCGTTCATTTTTTGGAGCTCCTCGATAGAACCGTGTTCGGTGAACGCATCTTCAATTCCTAATACCTCAATGGTATTGGTATAATTGTTTTCTGAAGCAAACTCTAAAACTGCCGATCCAAAACCACCTTTTTTAACTCCGTCTTCTATGGTCAGAATTCTTGAATGCTTTTTAAATATTTGATGTAGTAAGTGTAGATCTAAAGGCTTGATAAACCTCATATCGTAATGAGCAATATAGGGAATGGAATCCATAGCTTTGGAAACATTTTCTGCGATGCTCCCCACAGAAAGGACAGCGACATCTTTGCCTTCCTTCAAACATACACCAGTTCCGATCTCTATTTTTGAAAAAGGAGCTTTCCAATCTACGGTGATTCCTCTTCCTCTTGGATATCGAATGGCAATAGGATGATTCAACCCTTGTTGGGCGGTATACATAATGTCTCGAAGTTCCATTTCATTTCTAGGAGCAAAGACAATCATATTAGGAATCGCTCTCAAATAGGTCAAATCAAAAATTCCGTGGTGCGTTGCACCATCTTCTCCCACCAATCCAGCTCTGTCCAAACAGAAAATCACGGGGAGGTTTTGCAAGGCAACATCATGGATTACTTGATCATAAGCTCTCTGTAGGAAGGTCGAATAAATATTGCAAAATGGAATCATTCCTTGCGTTGCCAAACCAGCGGATAAAGTCACTGCATGTTGCTCGGCAATTCCCACGTCGAAGGTTCGCTTTGGAAAACGTTCCATCATCAACTTTAAAGAACTTCCTGTGAGCATGGCGGGTGTGATTCCCACAATTTTAGCATTCTGTTCTGCTAGTTCAACAATGGTTTCTCCAAAAACATCTTGGTATTTTGGAGGGAGTCCCTTGCTATTGCTTGGAATGAGATCTCCTGTTTTCGCATCAAACTTTCCTGGCGAATGGTATTTTACTTGATCCTTTTCTGCTTGTCTCAGTCCTTTTCCTTTGGTGGTTATCACATGCAAGAACTTCGGACCTTTTTTCTTTTTGAGGCGTTTTAACTCCTTCAATAAACTCTTGAAGTCGTGCCCATCAATTGGACCTGAATAATCAAAGTTGAGCGCTCTAATGATATTATTTTGAGCCAACGATCGATCTGTTTTTACCT
This sequence comes from uncultured Flavobacterium sp., assembly GCA_964612905.1. Taxonomy (GTDB): domain Bacteria; phylum Bacteroidota; class Bacteroidia; order Flavobacteriales; family Flavobacteriaceae; genus Polaribacter. Next base: position 26,407 of record CAZTFN010000002.1, read on the forward strand.
TGGTCAAGTACTCTTTCAAAGCTCCCACAGATGGATCAATTCCAATCGCATTATCATTTAGAATAATCAACAAATTGGTGTCAGTTACACCTGCATGATTCAAGGCTTCAAAGGCCATTCCGCTCGCAATAGAAGCATCACCAATCACAGCGATGTGTTGTTTTTCTGTTTCACCTTTGAGAGAAGAAGCAATGGCCATACCTAAGGCTGCAGAGATTGATGTAGAAGAATGCCCCACGCCAAAGGTGTCGTATTCGCTTTCAGCTCGTTTTGGAAATCCAGAGATTCCGTTCAGTTGCCTGTTGGTATGAAATACCTCTTTTCTTCCAGTCAAAATTTTGTGTCCATACGCTTGATGACCTACATCCCAGACCAATAAATCATTGGGAGTATCAAACAAATAATGCAGCGCAATTGTAAGTTCCACTACACCCAAGCTAGCGCCTAAATGCCCTTTTTTTGTAGCAACAATATCAATGATAAACTCCCTCAATTCTTTTGCCAATTGAGGCAATTGATCTTCAGACAATTCTCGAATGTCAGAAGGAAGTTTGATATGCTCTAGTATGGATTTCACAAGGACACAAAAATACGATTTTACAACTCAATAGCTTTTCGTAATATTGAAGAAATTCTCTGAGATGATTCAACCCTTTGATGATGCTTACTTTATGAAAAGAGCTTTGCAAGAAGCTCAGATTGCCTTTGACAAAGGTGAAGTGCCTGTAGGTGCTGTGATTGTACTGAACAATCAAATCATTGCAAGGGCGCATAATCTTACAGAAACTTTGAACGATGTCACTGCTCATGCAGAAATGCAAGCTTTTACGGCGGCGGCTGATTTTTTAGGTGGAAAGTACCTCAAAGATTGTATCCTCTATGTAACTTTGGAGCCCTGTCAAATGTGCGCAGGTGCAAGTGCATGGACCCAAATCAGTAAGATTGTCTATGGAGCTTCTGACCCCCAACGAGGATTCGTTGCATTGGGAACACAATTGCACCCCAAAACTAAGGTAGTTAGTGGAGTCTTAGAAGAAGAATGCAGTCAAATAGTAAAGCGATTTTTTATCCAAAAAAGAAACTTGAATTAGAAAGTAAGCATGATCAAATCTTATGATGTTGTTGTGATTGGTGGAGGTCCTGCAGGTGGACAAACGTCAAGAAACCTTGCCAAAAGAGGGTACAAAGTCTTATTGGTGGAACGATACCCAACCTTTGAACATAACAACTTTTCCAGTGCAGGAATGACCTTAGAACCACTGGCTGAGTTCGATTTGCCAGACAGTGTCATAGGTTCCTATTGGAAAGACATTACCATACAATGTACAGGGAAAGGCTACGATTGGAAAGGTGAATCTGACAAGGGAGTCGTACTCGATTTCGGAAAGCTGCGTCAGTTTTTAGCGGATGAAACGGAAGTTCATGGTGGTGAAGTATTGACAGGTCATAAATACATCAGCAAGAAAGTAGAAGGAGATGTTGTCACCTTAAAACTGCAAAAATCAAAGACTTCAGAAACGGTTCAAGTACAGACCAAATTGGTGGTAGATGCTACAGGCCCGCTACGAAAGGTCATGTACGACACCAAAGAAGAGCAACCTGAAATGTATTTGGGAAGTGGTACTGAGTATCTAATCGAGGTTGAACAAGAAGTCTACGATCAATTCAAAGAGCGACTGGTCTTTTTCTTAGGTCACAAATGGGCCATCAAAGGCTATTCCTGGATTTTCCCAATGGAAAACAGAATTCTAAAAGTAGGAGCAGGAAAGACGCATCTAAAATCTAAGGATCAAGATCAAACGGATAAAACGACGAAAAAGATCACTGAGCAGATCATCAAGGAATACATCAAAAGTGAAAACTACAAGCTTCTAGATGTGCATGGTGGAATTCTTCGCTATAGTGAAGGACTGAAAGATCAGTTTTACTTTAACAAAGTGGTCGCTGTGGGCGATGCAGTTTCGGCAATCAACCCAAGAGGTGGAGAAGGGATTCGATATGCCATGCAAAGCGCCGATCTTGCCTGCGAATACATACATGAATACCTTACTACTGGAAACGAGGATTTTGAGAAGTATCGTAAAAAATGGCGCAAGGCAAAACTTTTTAAATGGCGACTTAGTGAAATCTCTGCCAGAAGAATGTATAGTAAGTACACTGATCAACAGGTAGAAAACCGCGTACAATTCTTCCACAAAAACTTTAGTATTGACGTATTGATTGAAAGCCTTTTCAACTTCAAGTACAATCAAATACTCTCTAGAATCTTCCAATTCATATTCTTGAAGGTCAGATATGCCTTCAAAAAAGAAAAGTTTTAAACCCCTCAATTTTTCGAGAATCCAATTTCTACGCTTAGGACTTCCATAAGTGCGTTCATGCCTTTTTTCTAAAATCATTTGGGTTAATCCGCACCTTTGAAATGTAATCAAAAACAAAAATCGATTGAGTAGCTACTATAGTTTTTGATGCATTCAGGGGAATTCCGAAAACCTTAAAACAGAGTAGGATCATTTAATTTAAAACTTAGAAAACATGAGTACAACAAACACTACAATTAAAGGAATTAGAGCAGGAGCCAATCCAGTATCAGTAAATTTTGACACTGAATATATTGATGATCAAAACGCTAGAGTAAAGTATACAGTATTAGTTAATGGCGTTAGTAAAGTAGGGGAATCTAATTTAAACTCAGAAGCAACCTCAGCAGTAGTAAACTTAAATGGGTTAAGTGGAACATTGAATTTGCATAGAAGTTCTGCGATTAGCTTTACAGGAAACTTGCTTTGGGCAAATATGACCCAAGTAATCATGGATGGAGGAATCATTGTTGCGATCAATTCGTAGTCCTTCACCACTAGACAAAGAAAAACGGGTGCTTAAACCCGTTTTTTTTACCAAGGCGGATTCCGAAAAGCCATCAATAGAGTAGGAACACTTAATTTAAAACTTAGAAAACATGAGTACACAAAATAACCCAACATTTACGGTAGAATTGCAAGGTCAACCAACTTTAGCTGCAAGCTTTTCAACAGAGTATCTTAACAGTAGTATTGCAAGAATTACTCTTTCAATATTTGTTAATGGCCATCTAGAAGATCAACGACCGTTAGAAATAGAAGCAGGTCAAGAATTTCCAATAGGTTTTGCATGGTTGAGAGGAACCTTAACAATGTCTCAACAAGCTGAGATTAGTTTTACTGGGAACATCCAGACTGATCTTGGTCAATTTGCAATCAAAGATTCTATCCTCGCCGTGAACAATTCATAACAATAGAAACATTGATTCTAATAAAAAAGCGGAGTTTCAAACTTCGCTTTTTTGTTTTTTAGAAACCTTCCTTTTTTGAAATGGTCACTTTTCTACCATCTGACAACTCCAATTCAAAAGAGTCTGAAGACTTGGCAACTTCTCTTCGAAACTGATCCAAGGAGCAAAAGTCAGAAAAGGTTTTCCCGTTGTAAGATTTTATTTCATCACCCTGACGGACACCCATATTCCAAAGCTCACTTCCTACTTGAATGGTGGAGATGCGCATCTTCCCTTTTCGAAACATCACTGCACAGGGATATCCTGAGTATGTTTGATCAATCTTGGCATCGGAAACGAATAGTCGATCGTTTTTTAAACTCAAAAACAACTCTTTTCCTTTCCAAAGTCGATTCCCAATCTTGGTCGATTTTTTATTGTTGTATTCAATAATGGGAGATAACACAACATCATCAGAAGTGGATTCTGGGAACTTAAAAAGAATTGGTTTTTCAGGAGTGAGAATTCCATTCACATCAAAACCTCCCGTGTAAAAAGAAATCTGCGGATATTCGTCGAGATTGGTCAAGTTATAATTGCGTTTGGAAATGTTCGAATTTCCAGCGGCGCCTGTGTCTAGTAAAAATTTGAATTTACTTCCCTTTCTATTAAGATATACATAAGGTCTGTTCGATTTGAATTCAAAATCCAACTCCGACATGTCCTTCACTGTTTCAGGAAAGTAATTGGACGGATACATGATTAAGATTTTCTTTTCGTAATCGATGGTCCAATTCAGTTGTTTGGTAATGTCAACACCTAGTATCCCATCGATTTCATGGCAGCTGAAAATCTCATTTCTTGGGGCATTCAAGATGCGATGACCCGTAACTTTTCGACTGCCTAATTCAATCTTTCCGCTTTTATAATAGCGCATTTTGCTTTTTAATCCACTGGAGGAAGTAATGGTGGTAGTTTTCTTCGTTTTTCTCAAACTTTCAGCAGCCCAACCATAGGCAACTGTTACTTGGGCTCCCGTATCAAAAGCAAACTCTTTTTCGATACCATTAAAGGTGACGGGAATAATAATCAATCCCAAATCATTTCGAAAGGGAATGGTGTCCTGAAAAGATTGTGCTGTTGCGGAAAGAAATGAGAAAGTCGCAATGAAAAAAATGAGTGCTTTTTGCTTCATAGACAAGAGTTAAATAGGTTTCTCAAAGTTACGAAAAAGAGCATTATCGTCTCCTGTTGGCCAATAAAGGCGGAGGCTCTCCTGTGAATGGATTCCATCTAGAGATACTCTTTGCTTCCATTCCTTTGGCGCGAATCACAGCTCTGTCACCATAACGCTCTCGCATTCGATCCATGGCCTGGTAGAGGTTCAAGATTTTTTCGTCGTCGTCAAACAAATCGATTTGATGTCCGCCTTCCACCAAATGAGAAAACCGCACTCCAACTAGTCGAACCAGCATTCTACGTTGATAGAGTTTTTTGTACAACTCTTTCACCAGAGGAATGATCTTATGATCGGCACAGGTATATGGAATTCGCTTCTGAAGTGTGTAGGTTTGAAAATCGGAATAGCGAATTTTAAAGGTCACGCAGGCTGTCAGTTTATTGCCTCTTCGCAACTGATAAATCAAATTTTCAGCCATCGCAACAATGATACCTTCTAACTTGTTTACATCGGTAGTGTCTCTGTCGAACGTACGTTCTGTAGAAATAGATTTTCGCTCGTGGTATTGTATTACGGGACTGTTGTCGATTCCGTTCGCTTTCTTCCAGATAGAAACTCCGTTCTTTCCAAAAACCTTGCTCATCATCTCCAGTGGCATTTCCTGAATAGTTTTGATGCGCTTGATACCTAAATCACACATAGATCGATACATCACCTCGCCGACAGAAGGGATTTTCTTCACCGATAAAGGAGATAGAAAGGGCTTTTCGGTCCCTTTGTCAATCTTGATCTGATTGTTGGGTTTGGCTTCGCCTGTAGCGATTTTTGAGACAGTTTTGTTGACAGACAGCCCAAAAGAAATCGGTAATCCTGTTTCTTTCATGATGCGCTGACGGAGCTCTTTAGCGAGTTGATGACAGCCAAAGAACTTATCCATTCCTGTCAAATCAATATAGAATTCATCCACAGAGGTTTTCTCATACAAGGGAACAGATTCTTTGATGATGTCGGTGACATTGTTAGAGAATTTGGAATAGATTCCTGAATTGCCCCGTACGATAATTGCTTCTGGACACAATTGTTTCGCCATGCGCATGGGCATGGCAGAATGCACACCAAAAGATCGGGCTTCGTAGCTGCAAGACGCCACCACACCACGATCAGATGTCCCACCAATCAATACAGGTTTTCCAATTAGTTTGCTGTCTAATAGGCGTTCACAAGACACAAAAAACGTGTCTAGATCCATATGCACAATGGAACGAAAATTACTCATACTACTTTGGTTAAATGGATTTTTCTTTCACTCTCTTTTTCGCAGCGTTTAATTTTTGTGCGGTTCTACTATCCGCATATCTTGGATCTTCCACAATGTGGAGTCGCTCCATCATGGTCACATCAATATTGATGCAATCGAATTCTTCCGTTACTTTTCCCGTGATGCGATAAATTCCTTTTCCTCGAAATGGAAACCGCTTGGCAACGGGTGGAAAATGAACGGTGTCTATAAAGTCGCCATCATAGTCTAGAAAGTTCCCGAAATACATTTGCTTTCCCCCTGAAGTATTGGTGCGCTTGGTGGTAACCAAATAGCCTTCAATAGAAATAATCTTCCCAACAAAACGTTTGAGATGTTCTGCTCGCATTGGATTGGAAAATTTCTCTTCCAACAAATGAAAAGGATTGCATAATGGAAAGCCTAGTAGCTCAATTTGATCAAAAGCATTTTCCAGTTCTGAAGAAGTAAGGGGAGGAGTTTTGTAGGAAATCCATTCGGTTTTAAAGAGCGTTAGTTTGGGCTCGTCAAACGTGACCTTATTGATCTTCATATGGGCTTCCCACAACAACTCTCGCTTGTTGATTCCCGTAAATCGAAAGGCATCAATCTTGATGAGAATACTAATTTGTTCCATGGAGATTGACACACGTTCAATGAAATCATCCAAAGAAGAAAACAACCCATTTCGATGTCGTTCTATAAGAATCCGTTCGATGGTTTTCGACTCTAAGGATTGCAAGAACATAAAACCTAAGTAAATGTCTACGCCATAGATTACTGTCTGCTGGAAACTTTGATTGATACAAGGCGCATGAATGATTCCCCCATGCATTCTAGCTTCGTGTACATACAGTTCGGTTCGATAAAAACCACCAAAATTATTGATGGTAGCCACCATGTATTCCAACGGATAATAGGCTTTGGAAAACAAACGCGGATAGCTTTCCACCGCAAAAGAAGCAGAATGACCTTTGGCAAAAGCATAGCCCGCAAAACTTTCAATTTGTCGCCATACATCTTTGGTGAATTCTTCGGGTTGTCCATCTTTTTTGCAATTGTCAAAGAACTGATCTTTCACTTTCAAGAACTCATCTCGTGATCGGAATTTTCCAGACATCCCTCGACGTAACATATCGGCTTCACCCAAAGTCAACCCACCATAATAGTGTGCTACTTTGATCACATCTTCTTGATAGACCATCACTCCATAGGTTTCGGGCATTAGTTCTAGCAACACAGGATGCGCATCTTTTCGACGTTCGAGGTATCGATATCGAAGAATGTATTCCCGCATCATCCCCGATTTTGCAACTCCAGGTCGAATCACAGAACTGGCTGCAACCAACCCTAAATAATCATCTACTTGAAGTTTGGTCATGAGCATTCGCATGGCAGGTGATTCTACGTAAAAGCATCCGATAGCCTTGGCATGACGCAATAAATATTTGATTCGTTTGTCTTCCTTGAACCGTTGAATGTCATGAATGTCAATCTTGGGTTTCTCAGGGTGATTTTGATGGACAATTTCTACAGCATCTTTGATCTTTCCCAAACCACGCTGACTCAAAATATCGAATTTATACAAGCCGATATCTTCGGCAACAATCATGTCAAATTGTGTGGTTGCATAGCCTTTAGGCGGTAAAAAAGTAGCCGTATAATGTTGAATGGGTTTTTCAGAAATGATGATTCCACCTGCGTGAATTCCCAGATAATTGGGAAATCCTTGAATGTACTTGCTGTAGATAATTACCAGCTGTGAGAGTCGATCCAGATGATCATAGCGATAGTTTCCAGAAGACAACATGTCAATCTCTGACTTCGGCAATCCGAAGACTTTCCCCAGTTCACGAATGGAGGCCTTGTATTTGAACGTATTGTACACGGTAATGAGTGCGGTATTTGGAAACTCCTCAAAAATGAACCGAGTGATGTCATCTCTGTCGGTCCAAGAAAAATCAATGTCGAAGTCGGGTGGATTCTTTCTGTAGAGATTGATGAATCGTTCAAAATACAAATCCAACTCAATGGGATCTACATCGGTAATTCGCAAGAGATAAGCAATGATGCTATTGGCACCACTACCACGACCCACATAAAAATAGCCTTTGGAACGCGCATATTCCAGAATACGCCAGTTGATCAAAAAGTAAGAAACAAAGCCCTTTTCTTTGATGATGTTGAGCTCCTTTTTGATGCGAGAATAAATAGCATTATCTGGATTTTGATAGCGATAGGGAATGCCTTCATAGGTGAGCTTTTCAAGTAGTTTACAATCTTCTTCTTCGCTATTGGTGAATGCTTTTTGGTTGTTGGGGATGTCTGAAGAGAAATCGAAATGAATAGAACATTCGTTTAAAATCCGTTGTGTATTGATGAGGATCTCAGGGTATTCAGCACACAAATTCACGAGTGTTTCTTGGGAAACAAACTGATGCTCTTCTTTTCCTTGTTCAGAACTCGAAAGTTTACTGAGTAGGGTATTGTTATCAATGGCACGTAGCAATCGATGTGTGTTGAAGCCTTTTTTATTCTGAAAAGAAACGGAGTGGAGTAGGACCAACTTGTTTAAATGGTGTCGCCATTTCGATAGTGGCAACTGTCGAATGTCATCCATAGCAACTCCAATCAATTCATTGTCTGCAAGCTCAAACGTGAGGTCTTTTTTGAATGGATAGATGACAAAAGCTTCGGAAGTTTTTGCTGCCCTTTCTGGAATGATTGGATGGGATTGATGTAAAAATTCGGACAGGTAGGTATTGATGTTTTCAAAACCCTGATTGTTTTTGGCTAGCATGACAAACTCCTGTTGAGCACCATTCCGAAAATCGATGCCCACAATAGGTTTGATGTTGAATTTATGTGCTTCTCGAATAAAATCTAGGCAGGCTGAAGTGTTGTTAATATCAGTCAAACATAAACTGCTAACACCATGATTTTCTGCCTGTTTCAAGAGTTCTTTGGTGGCCATTGTACCATAGCGGAGACTGTAATATGTGTGACAATTTAGAAACATATTACAAAATTAACTACAAATAATAGCAATTCTTGCTTATATTTGTAGCAATCTAAAATTTTAACAGATGAAGGTCATTACCAAAAATATTCGCCACTTAAGAAAATTAAAAGGACTCACACAAGAGCAACTTTCCGAAGAGTTGGAAACTACACGGTCTAAAATTGGTTCCTACGAAGAAGGTCGGTCTGAACCACCGATTCAGATGCTGATTAACTTTTCAAAGTACTTCAAATTACCCATTGATGTCTTGGTGAAAAACGACTTAACCTATGCAAAAGACTCTTCATTTATAGAAGTAGGGAACAAGCGCGTTTTATTTCCAATTACCGTGAATGAAGAGAACGAAGATTTGATTGAGATTGTTCCTGCGAAAGCCTCTGCGGGCTATTTGTTGGGCTACGACGATCCAGAATACATTCAGCAATTGGAAAAAATCAAGCTACCGTTTTTGCCGACAGGAAAACACCGTGCATTTCCCATCAAAGGCGATTCCATGATGCCCTTAAAGGATGGCTCTTTTGTGGTGGCAAAGTTTGTAGAAGATGTTCGAGATGTTAAAAATGGAAGAACTTATGTGGTGGTCACTGCCAATGATGGGATGACCTACAAACGAATCTACAATAAGATTGAGGAACGTAATGCCTTGTTGTTATCGCCAGACAATCGAGATTATCAAGCCTATCACGTCCCACTTACAGAAGTGTTAGAGCTATGGGAATTTACCTGTGCCATTAATACACAAGAATACGATGAACGCGATTTGAAAATCAGCAGTATTTTAAAAATGTTCAACGACTTAAAAGTAGAGTTGGAGACGTTTACGGGGAAGGTGATTTCTTAGACGATAGACTTGTAGAGTTTAAGACGAAATAAGTCTTTAGTCTTATGTCTAACAGCAAGCTAGTCAAAGCGAGCGGCCTAACGATTATCTTTTTTCATATTCGTCATAATTTGAGACCCTACAACGTTTTGGTAATAAGAGGAGTTTTTCTTGGCTGGCTTTGCTTAGATTTTTCTTTGATACTGAGATCAGAATTAAGGATCTAAACTCTTCAATACGATTAGGCAATTCTTTCAAAGGGTTTTTATGAAGACTAAGGACGCCTAGGAATCTTAAGTCAGAGAAAGAAGCAGGTAACTTTGTAATCTGATTATTTGCGAGTCTTAAGTCTGTAAGTGACCATCGAAGCTCCCCAATGTTGTTCGGTAGAGATGTCAATTTATTACTGGTTAAATCCAGAGTCTTAAGTTTTGTTAGATTGGTGATTTCTACTGGGAGTTCTTCGATTTGATTTAGCTTTAAACGAAGCTCTTCTATTTTTTTTAAATTTTTAATAGACTGAGGCAATTTTTTTATGCCATTGGATTGAAGGTGTAAAACTGTTAGTTCAGATAGTTTCCCTATAGATTCTGGAATCTCTTTGATTCCATTATCAGCAAGTATTAAATATCCTAAACGATCTAATTTGTCTATATTTTCAGGAATTGTTTTGATGTTGTTTCCAGATAAATCCAAAGAAGTGAGTTTTTTTAGATTGAGAATAAACTCTGGAATCTCCTTTATATTATTTTCTCGTAAGTTTAGTCCCCTTAGTCTTGTGAATACTTTAATTTCTTCTGGAATTTCGTTTAAATCTAAGTTATTGAGGGATAAAAATGTTACTTTATCCTTCTCAGCAAGTGCTTCTTTCAGAGAGGTATGTATTTTATTACGGTAAAAACTAGGGTCTTTGATTTCAATTTGATTACTCGAAAAATGTACTTTAGAAAGTGATTTTAGCTTGATGTTAGATTCTCTAAATAGCTGTTTATATTCAATAACATCTTCTTTAGCAAATCGATAATTTACAGAGAGTTTAAAAGAGTCCTCTTCCAATTCTGATATATAATCACTAATGTAGTATTTCATATAAATGCTCTTAGAAGTTTTAGGAGGAATTTTTAAAATAGTTGGATTTATCTCTTCTATACTTCCTATTTCTTCTATAGTTTCAATCATTACAGCAGGTTCAAAGTTTATCCATAGGAATAAATAAGAATCACTGTTTTTATTAGATGAACCTAGTAAAGAGATTGTTTTTTTACCAGAGTTGATTACTTTTAAATCTAACTCCAGATAACCCTCATCAATAAAATAATCTTCAATTTCAATACGAACGTCTTTGGGTTTTTGAGCGTGAAAGAATGTGCAACAAAATAGAAATGATATGAAAAATAATGGCTGAGTAATTGCTTTTGTCATTCTTTTTGAACTTAGGTAGATTTAAATAATTACTTGAAATATACAAACAAGAAATACTTGAAGATACTTTTTAGTTATTTATATTTGAATATTAACTCTCACCCATGAACATTTTTGACATTGTTATTGCCGCACTTTTGGTTTTCGCTTTTGTACGAGGTTTTATGAAAGGCTTCTTTGTAGAAGTGGCTTCATTGATTGCCTTAGTTGGTGGAGTCTGGGGAGCCATTCACTTCTCTTATTTTGTAGGAGACTTATTGGAAGAACGCGTAGAGTGGGAAGAGAATTATATTGCTCTGGCTGCTTTTGCCATTACCTTTATTCTCATTGTGGTGGCGGTTTCTGCGTTAGGAAAAATGCTGACCAAAATGGCCGACTTCGCCGCGTTGGGATTGGTGAATAAAATTATGGGTGGTGTCTTTGCACTTTTAAAGAGTGTGGTGATTTTAAGCGTGATTTTCGTGTTCTTTTCTCGCATCAACAGTACCATTCCGTTTGTTGGGAAAGAAACCTTAGATAGTTCTATTTTATACGCGCCAGTGAAGAGTATTGTACCTTCTATCTTTCCTTCCATTATCAAAGAGTTTGATTCTGAAGAAAGTGAGTTAAATAATACCATTAGTTCTTACGAAAAATAGTAAATTGCAAGCCCAAATTATACTATGAGGTTCATCGGTAAATTAATCATTCCTGTTTTGCTTTTCTCTGTGATGGGGTTTACAACTCCAGTGCAGGATTGTGCCGTGCTTAAGAACAACTCATTTGTGTACAAACTCGGAGGAAAAGACGTTGTCGTTGAGTTTGGAGAAAAGAAACATGCAGAGTATCATCAGAAAGGTAAGTACTACATCAAATCCAATGTTGAATGGGTTTCTGATTGCGAATACTACCTGATCATTCAAGATGTAACCTTACCTAATTTTCCGTTCAAGTTAGGGAGCAAACTTCATATTAAAATTACCAAAGTAAGAGGCGATAAAGTTTACTACAAATCCACCATGGGCGGACGCTCTTGGGAAGGTAAAATGGTGAAGAAGGATACAAAATAGTTAGCTCTTTTCATTCTTTATCCACGCCAGGCAGTCCTCAAAATGCTCGAATATTTGATCTTCACCTATTAAATCAGGAACGATATCAATGCGTTCCATCATGAATCGTGGTTGATTCTGTGGATGTACAAACAGCACTGTTTTCTCTGACTCTTGTAAACTAACGATCATATCTTCCAAAGCATACAAACCAGACTGATCCATATAAGGCATTCGATCCATACGAATCACAACAATTTTTGCCGACTTGGGAATTTGCTTTGAAAGTAGCTGAAATTCGCTTGTAAACCCAAAGAATAAAGGGCCATTGATATGTTTTACAAAGACATTATTTTTGAATTCTTTCATGCCTTTTTCATCATCCCAAGATTCTTCGTCTAATGGCATCACATTCGATTTTTCAGCGGTCAAATCACCTGTTTTTTTCATAAAAATCAAAGACGCAAAGACCAAACCAATTCCTACTGCGTAGATGAGATCCCAGAATGTGGCCAATGCCATTACGGTGAACATGATCAATACTTCCGAACTTAGTTTTATGGGTCCAAGTTTGATGTCTTTTGGCAAAGAGGAGATCGCTTTTAATCCTTTGTAATCCATCACTCCAATTCCAACAGTCAATAAAATGCCTGCCAATACGGCTTGCGGAATTTTGGAAGCTACAGATCCTAAACCAAGAAGAACCACAAGAAGTAATACTCCTGCGATCATTCCTGAGAGTTTTGTCTTTCCACCTGAGTTGATATTCACCACCGTTCTAATGGTAGCACCAGCTCCAGGAATTCCACCAAAAATGGAAGCGATACTATTTCCAATTCCTTGTCCCATCAATTCTCGATTGGGTTTGTGTTTTGTCTTCGTCATATTATCCGCAACAACGCTGGTCAATAAAGAATCAATCGCTCCTAACAGTGCTAAAGTCAATGCTGTAAGAATATAAGGTGTTACTGAACTCAACTCGAAAGCAGTAAATATTTCCAGATTGGGCATTGGAAAATCGGTTGGGATTTCTTCAATGGAAGTATAGTCTAAATTAAATCCTACAGCAATCCCAGAGACCAGAAGCAATGCAACTAGTGAACTTGGAATTTTGGTTGTAATTCTCTTAAATCCATAAATGATAAAGATGGTTCCTAAGGTAAGTAACAGTTCTAACCAGTTGATGTTTTGTAACATTCTAGGAAGTGTTTTGAGTGATCCCAGCACACCTGAAGCATCTTTTTTAGCAAGGTTTTGAGACTCCTTAAGCAACTCTTCTGAAGAAATTAGTTTTCCCTTGTCTACGGTTTCCTGATAATCTTCTAGGTTTAAAATTCCTTCTTTCTCAGCTTCATCTTCTAGAATATTCTTTAAGATAACCTGTTCGGCCAAAGGTTCGAACTTTTGAACTAATTCAGTGTCTTGTTTTGCATTGTATCCTAGGGATGGAGCAAATTGAGAGATGATAATCATCAACCCAATAGCGGTCATAAAACCAGAAACAACAGGATAAGGAATGTATCGTATGTATTTTCCCAACCCTAGACCACCCAATCCTATTTGGAAAATTCCAGCCAATAAAAAGACGGTTAAAATAGCAGGTAGGGCTTGATCAACGTCACCGTTGTTTGCAGCAATGATTCCAGCAATAACCACGGTACTTAAGGCCGTCATAGGAGCTGTAGGCCCTGAAATTTGCGTTGGTGTTCCACCAAATAATGCTGCGAAGAAGCTGATAAAGATCGCACCATACAACCCAGCATCAGGTCCCAATCCAGAAGCAACCCCAAAAGCCAATGCTAGAGGAAGCGCTACAATTCCGGCTGTGATTCCTCCAAAAAGATCACCACGAAGGTTAGAGAAAAGATTTTTCATTCGATAAAGGTTAGCAATTGAATTTCTAAAATACGGATTTTCTGTATCAAAAAAGCCAATGAAATTTCATTGGCTTTTGTAAGTCTTTGGTTAAAAGTTTACCAAAGTAATAATGTTGATTTGATCTCGACTAGAGGTTTCAAAGACTTGACTCATATAGCCGAGCTCTAGCTTGATACCTTTGCTAATTTTATATCCCAATCCACCATAAATACGGTTTCTGTCGAACACATTGGATTCTCCATTTAAAAAGATCTCATTGTATGCAGACAGGTAGTACTTCGGATTTTTAAAAGGAATGTTCATACTCAAAAAATAGCGGAATCGAGTTTTGAAATCACTTTCTACAAATCGTTGTTCAAATCGATATCGGTGTTGTAAACTCACTTTTCCAATGTTTTGCTTGGTAATGAACTGTTGAAAAATTCGATGTTCTTCTACAGTCGTTTGATCATTGCCATTCCCTGTAAAATTCTCGGAATTGATGTATCCATATCCCAGAAGCACATTACTTCTTGAGCCGATGTTATAGCCCAATCCTGTTCGAATTAGTAATTGTTCCATATCGCCCAAAGCATTGTAATTCCTATATTGGATTTCATGGTGCAAGTTCCATTTAGAATTGAGTTGTTTGCTACCAATATAGATGAGCCAATTTCCTGGACCACTTTCTTGAGAAATAGCGCTCATAGAGATGAGCGCTATTCCAAGTATGCATATAATTTTTTTCATCAATACTTTTCTAATAGAAAGTAACAGATCCGTCTTTAATATCATACATACCTCCAACGATTTTAATCTCTCCGTTATCTTCCATTTCTTTTAGAACAGGGCTTTGTTCTCGAATGTTGTCTATGGTCAAATAAACGTTTTTCTCTGCAACGTTATTCACAAAGTCGATGTTCTTAGATGTACGCTCACTAGGATCTGTTGGACTTTCAACAGCTTTCACAGCAGGTTTTAACTTGCTAATCAAGGTCGTTAAGTTCCCTAATTTTGCGTCGTCACAAGCGCCTTTTACCGCTCCACAAGCTGTATGTCCTAATACTACGATCACTTTTGTTCCTGCGAGTTTACAAGCAAACTCCATACTTCCTAAAATGTCTTCGTTTACAAAGTTTCCAGCGATTCTAATACTGAATACATCTCCCACACCTTCATTGAAAATCAATTCAGCAGAAACTCTTGAATCAATACAATGCAAGATGGTTGCGAAAGGATATTGACCAGTGCTGGTTTGTTTTACTTCACTTATCAGGTCTCTATCGGGATTATAATTCTTTACAAATTCGGCGTTTCCTTTTTTAAGCCTTTCAATTGCGCTGTCTGGGGTAGTGGCTTTTTGTTGTTCTAATGTAGTTGCCATAATATGTTTATTTTTTATTTAATTTGAAGAATTCGATAAAGCTATCAGGGTTCTCGACGATACCTCGTTCTGAGAATAGCTTTATGGTAATATTTCTCTCTCTGGCTTTGAAGGCAAAGTCTGCGAGAATTTCAATAATATCAGGATCGAGATAGCGAGTCTTTCTTCCATCCCACTCAAGCAAGGAGTTTTCGGCGAGCGC
>CAZTFN010000003.1:0-39292 GCA_964612905.1 uncultured Flavobacterium sp.
AACTTCCAACAAAACCTGTTGCAATCGGAGATGAATGGGATTTAAATGTTGGTATGGTTTCCATGGACCAAAACTTTAAAGCAGATACTCTTTACAGGAAAAACCTTGTACGACTTAAAGACATAAAAAATCAAAATGGAAATAAAATTGCAGTAATTGAATATGACATCAAGCAATACGTTTCAGGCGACTTTACAAATGGAATGATGACAGTGTTTTCAAAAGATAAAACTGATAAAAAAACATTTATGAAAATCTCGCATAAAGCAACTGCTGAATTTGATATTGAAAAAGGCTATTGGATTTTATATGATGGAATTATGGGAATTGAGACCAACTTTTCGCTTATGGGGGTAGGTGGAAACAAACGAACTGAATTTAAACTAATACCTGAAAAATAAACGTTGGCAACAATTTGACAAACAACCGTACTAAATGATGGAAATTATTGATTTAAGTCAAGACATTTATGAAGGAATGCCCGTTTATAAGGATCTTCCTCAAGTAAAAATGACCGTCCATAATTCTCACGAAGAATGGAATGGCGTGAAAAATCCAACCACTAAAACACCAGCTGTACACAAATTAGAATTGGGAGAACACACAGGAACTCATGTGGATGCTATCAATCATATGGAGATCCAACACGAAGGAAAGTCTATTGATAAGATGCCTTTGTCTATGTTTTATACAGAAGGGATTTGTTTGAATTTCTCCCATAAGGGATTAAGAGAATTGATTGAACCTAAAGAAATAGAGGCAGCTCTTAAAAAAGCTGGGTTAGAAATTAAAAGAGGTGATACCGTTTTATTCTATACCGACCATTATCGAAAGAATTTTCAAGGTGTGAATTGGAGCAATGGCCCTGGAATCTCAATCGATTCTGCGAAATGGCTTGGTGAGAAAAATATTGCTGCTTTCGGCGTTGAAACCATGTCACCAGGTGTTCCTGGAATATCAAATAAAAAAGTTCATCACATTTGTGGCGAAATGAATTTTACACATTATGAAAATATGATAAATCTACATCTTCTCATTGGCAGAGGAAGATTTCGATTCATTGGATTACCGTTGAAAATAAGAGGAGGAACGGGTTCTCCAGTAAGAGCTGTTGCCGTTTTTGAATAAAAACCGTTGTACAACAATCGCTATAAACCAATGAACTACTTTATCTTACAACCCAAGCCCACAACATAAACAAAGGATGAATTAGAATAAATCGCACCCAAGCCACCCAAAGCGGCGTACATAAACCTTGTGCATCAATGCAAGCTCCTTGTTGAATAAAATAGACATGTGAAGGGACGAAAGCAATTAACATCAGAATGATAAGAACCGCTGATTGTTTTCTATATTTCGGAGCAGCCACACCAATTGCTAAGAGAACCTCCAGTGCTCCACTCACCCAGTTGATCAATTCAGGATTTGGAAGGTAAGGTGGAATTAATGGCAAATAGAATTCTGGATGCACGAAATGATTCACCCCAGCAACTAAGTAAAAAACGATCAATAGCCATCGTAAGGCTCGTTTCATTCTTTTATTTTCTGGAAGTTTCATTTGCGATTCTTAAGCTATTTCAATGCCCAACGTGTGGTAGTATGGACTTTCTTTAAGATCAAAAAGAAAGGAACCCACCAAATCAAATCATTGGTGATCAACGTATAGGCGAATTCCCCTGGAACAATGTCATTCATATAATTAAAGACAAAGCCTAAAGGCCCAAAAATCTTTCCTAAAAACCCAACAGCGACAATCGGCCAATGTCGAATGGGGTTGAAACTTGCCCACCAATAGCCCAGACCATACACGCCAATTACCATTCCCATGCCTTGCCAGATCATAGGGTGGTTGAGCGGTTCCATTCCTGTTATTGTAAAAAAATGATTGGGAAATAACACCACCCAAGCACCCCAAAGAATATTGTAAACCGCAGCCAGTTTTAACGTGGTATTCATCCACTTCGGAAAATCATTCATGGCTTATATTTTCTTTAAAATAGCAAAGTTAACCAAAGAAAAACGGTTCTCTATTCTACGACATAGCCCTGAAAGATTTGGCCATGATCAATGCTTCAATGAATCTTTGTATTTTAGTGAATGATGAATGGAACTTCATTACCTGTAGAATTATGAAAATAACTAACCTCATTTATATCCTTGTGTTCCTGCTGTTCACAAGCTGTCAAGAACAAAAAAATCAAACCGAAAGCTTTACTTCCAATGACTACCAAGATTTGGTTGTCTTATTCAAAGATTGGCGAGCTTTTGAAAATCCACCCAAACTAGAAGGAGCTCCAGATTATACAAAAGCAACCTTTGAAAAACGCTGGCCGCAATTTCTGGAACTGCAGAACAAATTGAAAAGTATCGATACTTCCAATTGGTCTATTGAAAATAAAGTCGACTGGATGATTGTCTGGGCAGAAATGAATGGTTATGACTTTAACCACAACATTTTACAACCTTGGGTGCGCGATCCTGCATTTTATAAATCGGTTTGGACGTATAGAAGTGATGTGCCCGCTCATGAAGGCCCAACGCATCACGGGACCACTGAGCTATGGACCTACAAATTTCCTTTGTCAGAAGAAGAAAGACAAAGACTCATCAACGATTTAAAAGTGATTGTTCCATTAAATTCTCAAGCCAAGGAAAACTTGACTGGAAATGCCAAAGATTTATGGATTGCGGGAATCAGAGATATTCACACCCAAGCTGGGGTTTTAGCAACGCTAAAAGAAGAACCCTCCATTCAAAGTGATACAGAGCTGTTGAACCTTATTGACGAAACCATTAGTTCCACCAAAGATTTTGCAGCTTGGTTAGAGGCAGAGACCATAACCAAAACCGGTCCCTCTGGAATTGGTAAGAAAAATTACACTTGGTACATGCAGAATGTACATCTAGTGCCACTAACTTGGGAAGATGAAGTAATGATTCTCAAACGCGAACTCGCAAGAGCGTGGTCTTCGCTAAAACTAGAAGAACATAGAAATAGAAACTTACCTGAACTGATAGATGCCGACTCCCCAGAGGCCTACGATAAAATGGCCAATGAAGCCGCCAAAAACTTCATGACCTTTTTAGAGAAGCAAGATGTTTTAACCGTAAAGCCATTTTTTGATGCTGCTCTAAGAGAGCATCTTGGAAGTTTCATTCCTAAAGAAAAACGCAACTTTTTCTACATCGGAATGCACTATGATCCTAGACCATTGTTCTCACATTTTTACCACTGGTTTGACCTAGCTACCTTAGACAGAGAACCACATCCTAGTGAAATCAGAAAAGTACCTTTACTCTATAATATTTTCGATTCAAGGAATGAAGGAATCGCAACAGGTGTTGAAGAAATGTTTATGCAAGCTGGTTTGTATGATGACAGTCCAAGAGTCAAAGAAATTGTCTATATCATGATTGCCCAGCGTGCTGCCAGAGGTTTGGGTTCTTTGTATGCACATGCTAATGAAATGACCATGGAAGAAGCTGGAGGAATTCACAGCGAATATACTCCTCGTGGTTGGATGAAAACGGAGAAAGAATTGCTCATTTTTGAACAACATTTGTATCTGCGTCAGCCTGGTTACGGAACAAGCTATATCACAGGAAAACATTTGATTGAAAACACCTTGGCAGAATATGCCAGAGAGCAAGAGTTGCAAAACAAGTCCTTTGTTTTAAAAGACTTTTTTGATGCACTTCACGATATTGGAAACATCCCAATCTCCTTAGGGCAATGGGAAATTATTGGAAAGAATGAAGACTTAAAGATCATTACGGATTGAAACGCTCTTTTCAAATTAAGATTCTAGATTACGAATGAAAGCCCCTAATCCACAAATCTATAATCTCAGTAGTATATCCTAGGTTTGGTCAGATCTTAGTATCTTAGAACAGAACTCACATCAATCAAAATCTGTTCATCCATGGAAAAAAGCAGAAGGAAATTCATCAAAACCAGCATGGCTATCGGAGCTGCTTCATTGCTGGGACCTTACACATTACAAGCTTCAAATATCTTATCGGATAGCACTGAAAAACTAAAAATACTCATCTTAGGCGGCACCAGTTTTTTAGGCCCTCATCAGATTTCATATGCTCTAGAAAGAGGGCATGAAGTCTCTATTTTTACCCGCGGAAAAACAGTTCCAAAAATACATGCAGCACTTTTTGACAAAGTGGAAAAATTGGTCGGGGATAGAGAAGATAATTTAGAAGCGCTAAAAAATCGAAAATGGGATGTGGTTATTGACAATTCAGGGCGAAAAACCAAATGGACCGAAGACACCGCTCAATTATTAAAAGAGAATGTTGACTACTACATGTATACTTCTTCCATCAGTGTATACTATCCATTTACAGGGGATGATTTTTCGGAAACGCGAAAACTCGTCACCAAAATTCCAGAGGATATGGAGCCTCAGGAAAAAGGACTCTATGACTATGGAGTCATGAAAGCCACTTCAGAGATTGCTGCAATTGATGCTTTCGGAGTAGAAAGGTCTATCATTGTACGCCCTACTCTGCTGGTTGGACCTGGAGACAGAACCGATCGTTTTCCTTATTGGCTGGCTCGTCTGGAAAAAGGTGGTGATATCATCATTCCAGGAGCCCCTTCAGAAGTGGTTCAATATATTGATGTAAGGGATATTGCTGAATGGATGATTCGCCTGTGTGAAAACAAAGCCGCTGGAACTTATAACGGCTCGGGACCTGGGTTCGACATGACCACCAATGCCTTCGTTTACGGGATTCACGCTTGCTATAATTCGCCAGTGAATTTTACACAAATTGATGACCTTCAATTTCTTCAACAGAATAGAGTCTATGGACTTCAACCTTGG
The DNA here is from genome assembly GCA_964612905.1 of uncultured Flavobacterium sp. Lineage (GTDB taxonomy): Bacteria > Bacteroidota > Bacteroidia > Flavobacteriales > Flavobacteriaceae > Polaribacter. Next base: position 4,842 of record CAZTFN010000003.1, read on the forward strand.
GTAATTCAATTGCCCAAATTCGTAGGAATGTCAAAAAGTGATAATAGCAAAGCCATTGCATCAGGACTCACCTTCAGGTCCTTAGCAAATACCGTTGAAGCTACCAAAGAATGGTGGTATTCAGAGGCTGTTTTACAGGAAAGACGAGATAATATCTTAACCAGTGAACGATCTTTTATGAGACGAGAAAAGGATATTATCAAGAAGTGGAAACAGAGAACTAAAAAATAATCAACGAGTTCCCTCAAAAAATCCAACCTGGACAGACCAGCGATAATTATTGTGAGTAGCTCAAACTATATATGAAGGTTGTGTTTCCATGACTCTTAGTAACTTGAGTAGGGTAATTATAATCGTTATACTCATACGAAAAGAATACAGTATTAAAGTCACTTTGACCATCTTGTCTAACCTCTTTAAGATTGTTTGGGTAATAAGGGTAGATATACCCTCGATAATCCCATGTGTCTATACCGTATAATCTACCCTGTGCTCGTGCTAATATGATTTCAATCTGTGATAATTGTCCATGGAAGGGATTGGGCGTATCATAATAAGAAAGTGTAAAACCATCATATTGCACACCATTTGCATCAAAGGTTTTAACTCTTGTTAGATTCCCTACCTCATCATATTGAAAAGTATCATAGCCCCATTGATTTGCGGCCTTGATAACACGTCCATCATCATTCAAATCAAAAATATAGTCTACTGTATTTGGATCACCAAGACTAACCTCTACTTGATTATTACCAATATAATTATAGAAAAATTCGTTACTGAATTCAATAAGGCGCCCTTGACTATCGTATATAAAGGTTTGAGTAAATGTAAGTGGGTTAGACCCTCCTACAATTTCCATATATCTGCTTGTAGGGTTCCCGTTTTGATCGTAACTGTAAGTAAATTCATAAGCGCCTCCGTTTTCTTGAAGTCCAGACCATGTTAGAATTCTTCCTTGAGTGTCATATGTATACTCAACAAATTCTATTGTATTAGTGTCTTGTCGAGTAACAACTCTCTGAAAATCATCTATAAGAGAGACTCTTATATTCCCGTTGCTACAATTAGTGGGAAAAGCAGCCTCACAAATAGAATACACGATGGTGAATTCTCCACTATTATTCGCTGGACCAATTTCAAGTTGTCCATTAGATGAGATAGATACACCATTTAACCCCGCATCATTTACAATGCTGATATTAATACTATTCGCAGAAACCGTCTGATTGTCCAATAAATCGTTATTAAGTACATTTCCAACAATCCCTCCAGAAATGCTAACAGGAGAATTGCTAAAATCATCATCAATTGCAGTAATCGCTGCTGCCACAGGAGGAATACTTTCACTTCCAGAGTTCGAGCATGACGATGCAAGGATCAAAGTAACAAATAGTATATACGCTTTTATGATGTTTGTATTCATAGCTGCATTTATTTTTATTGATTCATATAATTTTTCCTAAAGATAATTAACTTGGAGGAAATAAAAGACGTCAATCATTTTTACAACTCATTTTGTGCCCACTCTTTAGACAGAAAATAATTGAGTGCGTGAACCAAATAATAAACGAAAACTATGAAATAGTCAAACTCTATTGGTTTTCAATGACTTGATGCTGATCTTCGATGCAATATTATCCTTGGGCAACAAATACATCACTTATGAAAACAAAATATATAAAATCAATCTTGACTGCTTACAGTGTATTCATCTTTGTAGTTCTGATTACCTCTTGTTCAAAAAGTAATCCAAATACAAAAATCATCTTCGACACCGATTTTGGCGGTGATGCAGACGACCTAGGTGCTTTGGCCATGCTGAATCACTTTCAAAACAAAGGCGAAGCTGAATTGATTGGTATTGCATGCTGGAATCTCGAAAAACATGCAGTAAGCGCTATTGATGCCGTAAATACCTACTATGGAAACCCTGATATCCCCGTGAGTCGACGTTCTGGAGAATCTCATGAAACCCCGTGGAACCATTCAAAAGTGATTGCCGATAATTTACCACACGACTTGTCATTAGACAATGTTCCTGATGCCACCAAAATGTACAGAAAATTACTGAGTACAAGTGATGACCACAGTGTTGTTATTATTGCTGTGGGGCCTTTGATGAATATTAAAAGCTTGATCGATTCTCAAGCGGATGAGTTTTCTGGATTGTCTGGACAGGAACTCATCAACACAAAAGTGAAAGAGTTCGTGATCATGGGTGGAAATTTTCCAAAAAGTGAAAATGAATGGAACTTTGATGGGAATATGCCGGGAGTCACAAAGTATGTTTTGGAACAGATTCAACTACCCATTACCTTTTCTGGAGCAGAACTTGGCAACGCAATCAAAACGGGGGAAGTCTTTAAAGAATTGCCCAAAGATTCGCCCTTGTATTTGGGGTTTTATCACTTTGGAAAATATGCTCCTTGGATGAAACATCAATTCAAAGGTGAAATTTATGACAATGCAACTTTTGATCAAACAGCCGTTCTTTATGCCGTTCGAAATGGAGTCGGAAACTACTGGCATAAAATCGAAGATGGTTTGTGCGTTGCCGACAGTATTGGTGGTAATACTTGGGTGAGTAAATTAAATTCGAATCACTCCTATCTTGTTCTCGATAAAGAAATTAAAGAGATGGAACTAGCATTAGAAGCATTCATGCTGGGCGACTTTTAGCGTAGTTTTGTATCTTTCTTCCTCGCTTTAACAAATCATCTTTATGAAACAGCAAACGCTTTTGTCTTTTGCAATGGTCGCTTTTTTAATTCTGAGTTGCAAGAACAATCAAACTAATGAAGTCGTCGTCGTCGAGGAGACCGAAGCTTGGAATCTTGTTTTTGAAGATAATTTTGATACGAATCTTTCTTTGTGGAATCAGTGGTATGGAGGAGCATTCAATAATGAAATCCAGCTGTACAGGCCTGAGCAACTTTCTGTAAACAACGGAATGTTAAGCATCTCTGTTCAACGAGAAAATAATACGGGCCCCACAACGCCTTTTGATGCTTCACAAAAAAACTTTGAATATGTTTCTGGAAGAATAGAAAGTCAGCAATTATTCGGACCTACAGACGAAGATGGAAATCGTGAATATCGATTTGTCGCTAGCATAAAACTACCTCCCGGACATGGAATGTGGCCAGCATTCTGGACCTACGGAGATCCTTGGCCAACTCAAGGTGAAATTGACGTTTTGGAAGCACGTGGAGGCGAACCCAATGAATTTAGCTCCAATCTTTTTTATGGAGTGAATGATGGAGTAAACATCAATCAAGGAACCGAAGTGCATCACACTATTGGGCAGAACCTGACCACAAGTTTTCATACCTATGAAATGATCTGGAGAGCAACATCTATTGATATTATCTTTGACAGTGAATTGTTGCATCGCTATACGGCAAACAACGGGAACAACATTGCCAATATGCTGGGCAAAAAACAAAAAGTCGTGCTCAACACCGCCGTTGGAGGTTGGTTTTTTACAGATCAAAATTCAGCAAATTATGCAGATAGTTCCGTCATGGAAGTTGATTGGGTCAAAGTATATAAGCGATAGGTTTTTCTAGCCGCTTTGCTGTGAATTGTATATCTTCACTGGGCAATATTCTCTTAAAAAAACAAGCCATCAAAAAAGACTAGATGCTATTCAACTCAATAGATTTTACCATCTTTTTGCCCATAGTTTTTCTGCTCTATTGGTATGTAACCAACAGATCATTAAAGCTACAAAACTTGTTAATTGTTGCTGCCAGTTACGTTTTCTATGGTTGGTGGGATTGGAGGTTTCTATCTCTGATCATTTTTAGTTCTGTCCTAGATTATGCCATCGGGAGAAAACTAAAACACGAAAAAAATCAAAAAAAGAGAAAAGTCTTTTTGTGGACCAGTATTCTGGTAAACCTTGGATTCTTAGGGTTCTTCAAATACTATAATTTCTTTCTAGATAATTTCGTTACTGCTTTTTCATTCTTTGGTTCTGAAATCAAGGCAAACTCATTGAACATCATTCTGCCCGTAGGGATTAGTTTTTACACTTTTCAAACCTTAAGCTATACCATAGACGTTTACAAACGAAAGCTTGAGCCGACAAAAGATTTCATTGCCTTCTCTGCCTTTGTTTGTTTCTTTCCTCAACTAGTGGCTGGGCCTATTGAAAGGGCTACAAACTTGTTGCCTCAGTTCTGTAACAAGAGAACTTTTCATTATTCAAAAGCTGCAGATGGAATGCGACAAATCTTATGGGGTTTGTTCAAAAAAGTGGTGATTGCAGATAACTGCGCAGAATATGCAAACCTTATTTTTAACAACTCAGCGGATTATTCGGGAAGCACCTTGGCTCTGGGTGCTATTTTCTTTACATTTCAAATCTACGGCGACTTTTCAGGGTATTCAGACATTGCCATTGGAACCTCTCGTCTTTTTGGGTTTGATTTAAGACGCAACTTTAGCTTTCCTTATTTCTCAAGAGATATCGCCGAGTTTTGGAGGCGCTGGCATATTTCACTTTCCACTTGGTTTCGAGATTACTTGTACATTCCATTGGGCGGGAGTCGTGGAGGAACTTGGATGAAAATTCGAAATACATTCATCATTTTCATTGTGAGTGGTTTTTGGCACGGTGCCAATTGGACCTTCATTGTTTGGGGAGCTTTGAACGCTGTTTACTTTTTACCACTATTGCTCACCAATAACAACAGAAACAATCTGGGCATCGTTGCTCAAGGAAAATACCTGCCAACTTTTAAAGAACTGTTTCAAATTTTGATCACTTTTGTCTTGACCGTTCTTGCATGGGTGTTTTTTAGGGCGGATAACATTGAACACGCAATTCAGTATATCTCCAAACTATTCACAAATCCTAGTTCCTATATAGCTCTCGGGATTTATTGGAAATATCGTTTCTTATTACTCTTAATTGGCCTATTCCTATTAGTAGAGTGGTTTGGTAGGGAACATGAGTATGCCATAGAAAAGAACCTACTGAAATGGAAAAAACCTATTAGATATGCATTCTATTATCTCTTAGTGATTTGCATATTTTGGTTTGGAGGAAAAGAGCAAACATTCATTTATTTTCAATTCTAGCCATGAGAAAGTTTATATACAAAACACTCTTGTTTACCCTTCCTGTACTGCTCTTGTTTCTAGCCATTGAATTGTTCATTGTATTCAAACCCAACTCATTTAATACCAAAGCAAAATATATTCAAAACAACTTAGACGTGGAGGCTGTATTTTTAGGTTCCTCTCATACACAAAATGGAATCAATCCCGAGTTTATGAGTCTAAAAACAGTAAATCTTGCTTATGGTGGACAAGACTATACTCTAGATAGCACATTATTTTTTCATTACGCTTCTAAATTACCAAACTTGAAATATGTATTTCTAGAAATGGACTATCATTCGTTAGAACATACAAACCTTGCCAACTATTTTAGAAACCCATGGTATTACAAGTATCACGATATTTCTGGGTTGAATCTAACATCAATCGAGAAATACTCGCTGTATCTTTCAAACCCTACTTTCTTTAAAAACTATTTGACGCTCAATTTTGATCCCAAAGAATATAAGTACGAGATCAATCAATATGGATTTGTGACCAATGACTTTCCTGGAGTTTTCAAAGATTTCAATCATGATTCTATTCAAATACAGGCAACAGCAGCATCAAGGCTTCGTAAGCGTCATAAACAAAATTCGATTGAAAATTATCAACTGAACAAAAGGCGCCTTTTGTCAATAATTGATTATTGTCTTGAACATGATATCAAAGTAATTTTATTCAGAAATCCTGTATACCCGAGCTATAGAAACCAGTACATTCATGAGAAAAATGAACGAAGACTTCATTTGTTGGACAGTTTGATCAGTACAAATAAAATAGAAGTCATGGATTTTGAAAATTCCAAGGATTTTAAGGTAACAGATTTTAAAAATGATGATCACTTGAACAGTTCAGGAGCCAAAAAACTAACGTTGATGACCAATGAAAAACTCATGAACATCATAAAACAAAATCAATAAGTTCAATTTGCTATGAAGTCTACAAATAATCTGAGTAAGCTTGTAAAGATTCCTTTGGCGCCAGAGTCAAAATCCAAACATGCGCTGAAAGTTTCTAATTTCCTATTGAAAGAAGAACGCGATGCGCTTTTTGAAACTGTTTGTAAGCATCAAAGTGTGTTCAAACACTTAGGTCTTCCAGATCCAGATGGCGGAGGAACTTTGCATGTCTCATTAGGACCAGAAAGCAATGGTTCTTCAGGGATTGAATACGTTCGTAAAGCCTGCGAATGTTTGGCCAATCGAATTGAGGAATTACTTCCGAAGATCTTTGAGGTTCTTGATATGGAACCTTTTCCTGTGGCAAAAATTCCATTGTCCATTGGAAATGGTTTGCACGGTCATACAGGAAGTGTTCATACCGATGAAAGTGGTGGGCGACACAAAATCTCATTGCTCTATTATTTTCACAAAGTACCAAAAGTGTTTCAAGGCGGAGCCCTAGAATTTTTTGCCGCAAATGAAGATTCTCCAAAGGGTCATCATGAAAATGCTTTTGAGAAAATAGAACACGAAGACAATCTGTTGATTGCTTTCCCTAGTGAAACCTACCACGGTGTAACCGATGTTTTCTTAGATTCTACTAAATTTGAAGATGGCCGATTTATCATTGTTGGATTTCTCGGTCCCAATAATGCTTAAAATGAAAAAAGAAGATCATCACATTAATTTAGAATTTTTAGATCATGTTGCCATTTATGTTGCTGATATGGAAGCCTCCGCAACGTGGTATGAACAGGTCTTAGGACTAAAGCGCTATCAACTCCCTGAATGGGGAGAATACCCCATTTTTTTACTTTCAGGAAAAACAGGAATTGCATTATTTCCTGCGGATGCCAATGACCCTAAATTTAACTTTAGTTCGCGCAATGTGAAAATTGATCATTTTGCTTTCAATGTAACCCGAGAGAATTTTGAAAAAGCAAAAAAGCGATATACTGAATTGAACTTGAAGTTCAACATTCAAGATCATTTTTACTTCGATTCTATCTACACACATGATCTGGATGGTCATAAAGTTGAGTTGACGACTATTAAAGTTCGTGAAGAAGACTTTTACAAATAACTAATTATATCAAATATTCTATGACCATATCCTTATGAAGAAGCTATTATCCTTAATCATCATTTCGGTTTTTGTAATCTCTCAGAGCTATGCGCAATCTTCGTATCAATACAAAAAACCTCAACAGTTGAATGATGGTTGGAGCACAGAAAACTTTCTTGCGCAGAATATTGACTCCACAAAATTTTATCAACTGTTCAGTCAATTAAAAAAAGGAGGACACAAGATTCATAGTATTCTACTTGTCAAGGACAATCAACTCATGGTGGAAGAATATTTCGGTGATTATCACGTCGCCAAAACGCATGATCTAAGATCTACATCCAAAAGTATTCGAGCTTTATTAATGGGTATTGCTGTTGAAAAAGGTTTTGTAGATAATATTAACGATCCTTTTACGAAATACCTACCCAACTTACGACCCGAAAAGAATCTAGACCCCAGAAAAGACCAGATCTCCATTAAACACTTGATGACCATGTCTAGTGGACTTGATTGCAATGATTGGGATCGAAAATCTAAGGGTCAAGAAGATCGGGTATATAAAAAGAACGATTGGCTTCAATACACCATGGATTTGCCCATGATCAACGAACCAGGAACTGTGTCTACCTACTGTTCTATGGGTGCTATTTTAACCGCCGAGATTATTGGTAAAACCTCTGGAATGTCCATTGATCAATTCGCAGAAAAATATTTGTTTGAGCCTTTAGGAATTACTCAGGTTGAATGGAATCATACCTCAAAGAAAAAAGTCATTGATTCAGGAAAAAGATTGTACATGAAGCCCAGAGATATAGCAAAAATTGGGCAATTGATCCTGAATAAAGGAAAGTGGAACGGGCAACAAATTGTATCCCCAGAATGGATCCAAGAGGCCACCACGCCAAAAACAAAGATTACGGGCATCGACTACGGATATTTCTGGTGGAACATTCCCATGAAAGGAAAAAATGGAATGATTCTATCCAAAACCGCTACAGGAAATGGCGGACAATACATCATGGTATTTCCAAGTATGAATTTAGTTGCTGTGTTTACAGGTGGAGCTTACAATTCGCCCGAGGACAAAATCCCTTTTGCTATTATGAATAATGTTTTGTTGCCTTCATTTCATTGATCATAAAACCAAACCTTAATTTAAATAGTAGATATTCATGAAAAGAATCCTCTCTAAAATATTCCTAATCTCTTTCATTTTTACATTGAATTCTTGTGATCCTATGGAACCAAAAGAAAACGAAAACAAAACATCCGAAGTAAGTAAAAAAGAAAAACCTCAAAAGCTTTTGAGGCACGTAGTCCTGTTCAATTTTAATGATACTGCTGACAGCGCTAAAGTCAAGGAAATAGAACTGGCATTCGCCGAATTGCCCGAAAAAATATCAGAAATCCATTCTTTCGAATGGGGAACAAACAACAGTGAAGAAGGACTGGACAAAGGTTTGACGCATTGCTTTTTTGTAACCTTCTTGTCCAAAGAGGATCGAGATGCCTATTTACCTCATCCAGAACATCAAAAATTTGTCAAACTTTTAGATGGGTATATTGAAGATGTTACGGTGGTTGATTACTGGACAAATTAAAAAATAATGTACACATGATTAAAGGACTATATGAAACTCATTTGTTTGTTGAAGACTTAGACCGTTCCATTGATTTCTATACGAGAGTTTTGGGATTAACGCAATGTCGATACAGAGAACATCCTAAAACAGCCTTTTTCTGGATTGGAAAAGAAAAACAGGCCATGTTAGGTTTGTGGGAAAAACCAAAAGATGAGATTGACATTCGGCATTTTGCTTTTGAATGCGATCCTGATTGGATCTTAAACGAATCCATTGATTTTTTAAAATCTCATAACTTAACCTTTTGGAATTTCTTGCAAGATGATAAGGAGCAGCCCATGGTTTTTTGCTGGATGCCTGCCATTGCTATTTATTTCAACGATCCTGATGGGCATGACCTTGAGTTCATTGGCATGCTTCCGGGAAAAACAAAAACAGAAAAAGAAAAACGTATCGTCACCTATGAAGAGTGGTTGAAAATAAAAGATTAAAAATTGTATCATATGAAAGAAAGTATTTCGAAAACATCATCCATATTTATGAGGTCAATCATCATGATGATCTTATCTATTGTTGTTCTATCTTGTGATTTTGAACAACCAAAAATTGAAATTGTTGAAGATCAAAATCTCAATCAAAAACAAATCGATTCCATCTTAGAAGATTATAATTTTCAATATTCTCAGATGGTTTTTATAGATAGTCTAGAAAAAGTCATTTTTCCTCTCTCAACGCCATATGTTTCTAGAAGAAGTAGTTATAGCAGTAGTTCCTATGGCTACGAGAACTATTCAAATTATTGGAATTTTATCTTCTATGACATCAAAACAGGAAAAACAAAGTTACTCACCGACAAAAAAACAAATATCTCTTCATTCGTTGCAAACCTTGAAAATGTGGGGCCAACTCTCAAAAAAAGTGTTTTATATCAGGGAGCTGATACAGATTATAATGAAGATGGAAAGCTCAACCACAATGATCCTTCGCAACTTTTCATCACAGATATTGACGGGAACAATTTCAAAAGACTTAGCCCTCTATATGAAGATCTTCAGGAATATAGAATCGTCCCGAACACGGATAAGGTTATTTTTAGAACATTGCGAGATATTAACAATAGTAAGAAGTTCAATTCTAAAGACGAAACCGTTTGGTATCTCATCGATGTATCCACCAACAACAAACCTGTCGAAGTTTTAAATGCTTCGGAAAGAAAAAATATAGAGAACTTATACTTTAAACAGTGGTTGGTCAAAGCTAAAAATGATAACTAGTACATACAATGAAGAGAAGGAACTTATCAAATTGCAAAAGTTCAAATCAGAAAGTTCTAGAGGTATTTCACCATGTGAAAGAAGTTGAAACCTCAAGCGTTTTAGAACCAGAAAGCTGTGCACCACTTCATGAGAAACTTATCCAGTTTTCAAAAGATGATTGGAACGCTCTTATCTCCGATTTTCACCATTGGAACGATACAGAACAAAACACGCTCTCTGATTGCATTGCCTATGGAATTAGGAAAAAACTAGGGACTCCTTATACCAATGAACAACATTTGTTAGCGCGACAAGTCTGCTCAAAAGTGAAGACTGGATTCACACATCCTGATATTAAAAAATGGCGAGAAGATTTTAGAGCTCATTCCAAAACGAAAAGTACCAACCCTAGAGTTTTACACCTTTATGATTACTTGCTACAGAATGAATTTCTAGATAGTGACTTTTGGCATATGGGAGGTGGAGACAGAGAAATTCAGAAGCGAATCAACCATTTCAATAATGAAGATTGGATTGCCCTAAAAAAAGACATTGTAAACTGGAGCGAAATTCACATTCACTGTATGACCTCCTGCCTTCCTTTTGAACCAGGACAGAGGTCTTACTCCTTACTCACTGATGAACAGATACAACATGCAGGTAAGTTCCTTTTGGATTTGTTCATGGCCAATATTGGTGATCGAGTTGAAATCGCAGAGTCTGCATATTTTATCTCACAATCTGAATTGAATTCAATAGAAAATTTAAAATCGTTCTTAAGCTGGTTGAATCATTACGGTTTTGACAACCCTTCGAATACTCACAACCCAATTAAGGTCATAGAGTTAGCTATTGAAAAAAAGAATTCCTAACTTTAAATGCAACTAACTTAAAAACTGCACATACATGAAATCCTTATTATCCACTTTAATCATCGCTTGTCTACTCCTAAGTTTCGGCTGCAAAGATACCAAAGAGAAAAAGAAAGAAACTGCCAGTACTTGGGAAACCGACTTCTTTGATGACTTCGATTCGTTTAATCCAGATAACTGGCAAGATCAACGTATTTGGGTAAACAATGAAAATCACTGCTACGTTCCAGACAACGAATTTGGCACCCGTGAAGTAAGCAATGGAACCTTAAAGTTGAAAGTGGTGAACATTGGCGAAAAACGTCCTTGTGATAATATGGACAAGTATGGTAAGCAACATCCCGACACAGAATACGTGGCAGGTAGAATTGCTTCTAAAAATCGAAAAGAATTCATAAAAGGAAGGTGGACCGCTCGCCTAAAACTGTCTAGCAATGGAGAGGCCAGTCAATTCCCTGCATGGTGGATTCTAGGAGGTCAAAACAACGAACCTCCCGTGCAAGAAGAAAATGAAAACGTATGTTGGCCCTTAACAGGATCTGGTGAAATCGACATCTTCGAACATCACGGAGATCATATGAAAGATGCCTTTACGACGGGCGCTATCAAAAGTTTGGGCGAATGTGACAAAGGCGATTGGCAAAACTACAGAACCAATATTGATGCCGCTGTAAATGACTACCATGAATACTCCGTTGAATGGGAAGGGAGTGATTTGATCTATCGCTTGGATGGAAAAGAGGTATACAGAAATGTGGGAGAAGGCGACAATTACCCAGAACCTATGTTTGCTATTTTAAACTATGCAAAAATCACCGATTCAGAAATGACTGGAGAATGGGTGATGGAAGTAGATTGGGTGAAGCACGAAAGAAAGAAATAAAAAGTGCTTGGATTCATAAAGAAGTTATTCGGGGTCCGTTCAAACGAAGACGTTGAACGTTCGGATTTTGAGCTTACCTTTTCTAATTTAAAAGAACTTGGAGAAAGCGTTTGGCCTGAAGCTGGAGTTGTTTATCTTTTACTCGAGAAGCTCTCTGAAACAAGCTCCGAAGAGGAAGTGAATCTGCTTATCACCGAGCTGCGTAAATTGAGGTATGGTTCTAATACAAACTCCGTTTTCCACTTCTATTTTCCCATCGTAAGTCATATTCTATTTTTCAAGCCAGCGTATGAAAAGGATATCTTGCATTACTTGATTGGACCCAACTTTGCCAATGGAGATACAGAAACAAAGGAAATCATTTCTGTAATTCAAGGAGCCATGAATTATAAACTGAGTGAGAACCCTCAAAATCTATCAAAAGAGAGTCAGTCTTGGGTAAATAATACGTTACCAAATATGGAAAAAGAGGTTCAAAGGGAAGTCGATATCTGCTGGAAGGAACTTGAAGAATAAGTAGCTAAAAAATGCATGTTTTTCGATTTTGTCACTTTTTGCCACCGTTCAACAAGCGAATGATTTTGAACGTTTTATAGTTTTGTACTACAAAACTATCAACCATGAGTGAAAAAAAGCATTTTCGAAAAGTATTGGCTGCTGGATTGATTGGAAACATCCTAGAATGGTATGATTTTGCCGTTTACGGATTCTTCGCAGCTACCATTGCCAAACAATTTTTTCCATCGGACAATCCAACCGTTTCTTTAATTGCTGCTTTTGGAGCTTTTGCTGCTGGATTCTTAATGCGTCCCATTGGTGCCATTTTCTTTGGTCGAATTGGAGATGTGGTGGGGAGAAAGAAAATGTTGTTCCTATCTGTAATGCTCATGGCCATTCCCACCTTTATCATTGGAATTCTGCCAACACATGCTCAAATTGGTTCCTTTGCGGCCATCTTAATGGTCTTGATGCGAATGCTACAAGGGCTTTCCGTAGGTGGAGAATACACAGGTTCTATTGTTTTTTTAATCGAGCATGCTCCGGACAATAGGCGAAGTTTCTTCAGTTCCTTTAGTATGATGGGTGCCACCATGGGAATCTTACTAGGATCCGGTTTTGGCGCTTTGATCACCAGTTTGTTGACTGAAGCTGAACTCACTTCTTGGGGATGGCGAATCCCTTTCTTGGTAGGAATCTCTATTGGAATTGTAGGGTTTCTTATCCGAAGAGGCCTACCAGAAGCTCCCGAATCCGAAGAAAAAACAAAAGCTCCTTTGAAAGAGTTGTTCAAAGACCACAAAAAACCCATGTTCCAAACCATTGGATTGAATATTATGGGCGCCGTATGCTTTTATATGATCTTTATCTACATGGCTACTTGGTTGGTGCAAGAAGTTCATGAGACCAAAGCAGAAGCGCTAGATATTAATACCATCAGTTTGTTTGTCTTGCTCGCTGCCACTCCACTCTTTGCTTTGCTAGCTGACAAAGTTGGGCGAAAACCCATGTTAATCACTGGGTCTATTTTGATGGTCTTCGCAGCGTATCCGCTGATTTGGTTGATGCATCATCACAACTTTTGGATGATCTTGGCAGGTCAGTCTGCATTTGCCATCATCTTATCCATTTTTATGAGTACCATTCCTGCTTTTATGACGGAGTTATTTCCTTCCAAAATTAGAGCAAGTGCCACAAGTATTAGTTATAACATCCCTTATGCAATTTTTGGAGGAACTGCTCCCATGGTTGCAGTCTGGATCATTTCTGAAACTAACAATCCTGAAGCCATTGCGTTTTATTTAATCGCGGTTTCTTTGTTGGCCTTTTTAATTGCCTTAACGGTAAAAGAAACCAAAGGGACATCATTAAAATAGACTCACACTATTTCTTGTTCTGTGCAGTATTTGTAACTTTCCCAAGTTCATATGGGAAATCAAACACAACTTGATCGTTACAAAAAACTACGAGCCTACATTGAGGAGCACTTCAAGGAGGACATCAATATTGAAAAAGTTGAAGCCGTTTGTCATTATTCCTATCGAAATATCAATCGAATTTTTGAAGCGATACACGATGAAACCATCGGTAAATACGTGAAACGCATTCGACTAGAAAAAGGCGCACAGTACTTAAAGTATTCCGAAATGAGCGTCTCTGACATCGCATTCGAAGTTGGTTTTGAAGATCGAGCTGCCTTTAGCAAGGCTTTTAAAAAGAAATACGAAGTATCTCCTATAACCTATCGAAACAATAGTGAATCTACACTTCATGAAATACAGCAATCACTGCTCGCTGAAACCAGTCGGGGTAATAAAAAATTGCAGTTTGAAATCGAGTTCTTGCCTGATTTCTACTTTCTTTTTTTGGAATATCGAGGTGCTTTTGACGATGCATCTTCCATAGAAAAAGTTTGGGATCAGTTAAGTGACTATGCACTCAAAAACAACCTTTCCTCCGACTCCATTCCCATGACACAAATTATAGATGACAATGAAATTAGTGACGATATTCATTCTCGATATAACTTTGGTCTTGCGCTTGAGCGCCCTATTACTTTTAAACCTGAAGGGCTCTTCAGAACTAAGAAACACAAGCGACAGAAATATGTCAAATTCACCTATCAAGGTTCTAGTGAAAATAGTGCCGAGTTCTATAAAGAAATTTATGCGTTCTGGATATTGGAGGTCGATTTGGAGCTCTTAGATCTTCCAACCATAGAATTCTATCCAAACTACACTGAAACGCTACCCGAACAAGAACTCATCACAGAAATCTACATTCCGGTTAAGTAAATTGTCCAAAACGGACACATCTCTAACTCTTCTAGAAACTAGTTTTGTTCTCAGTATTTAAGAAGAACTAAATTATGGAAGAATTAATTCAAAAAATGGAGAATGATGTAGGGTTGGTGGTCTTGATCATCCTTGCTTTTTCTCTAGGATTAGCGGCTGTGGAATTCATTTATGAACTCTACAAGAAGAAAATTAACAAATGGCGATTGGGAGAAATGTGGGCGAGTCTGTCTGTATATATAGTGGCTCAATTGACAGAAAAAATCAGTGTTGTTGGCTTCACCGCGGCTTTCTATGTCTTGGCGCAATACATTCCTTGGCAGATTCCTATTAATATTTGGACCACAATCCTTTGTATCATTTTGATCGATTTTCTGTACTACTGGGAACATAGAATTGAACATCAAATACGAATTCTTTGGAGTTATCACAGCATCCATCACAGTTCTCCTATTTACAATTATACCACGGCGCTAAGAGTTTCATTCATCGATTCTTTCGTGACTTGGATCTTTTATTTGCCTGCAATCTTGATGGGTTTTCATCCTTACATTGTGTTGCTTGCTGTGTTCTTCATCTTAACCTATCAATTTTGGCTGCACACAGAAATCATTGGTAAACTAGGTTGGTATGAAAAGATTTTTATGACGCCTTCTCAGCACCGAGTGCATCATGGATCGGATGCTATTTACCTCGACAAAAATTACGGTGCAGTACTTTCTATTTGGGATCGAATGTTTGGAACCTTTCAAGAGGAAAAACATACCCCCAACTACGGACTTACCAAGCCCATCAATACCATCAATCCGATCAAAGTCCATTTCATTGAGTATGTCCGCATCTTTAAAGATCTGAAAAGAGCGAAAAGCTGGAAAGATGCTTGGGGGTATTTGACAAAACCTCCTGGTTGGGAACCAAAGAGCTAAAGGGTCATGCGAATTACACCTATTCTGAAACAACACAAAATAAAACTGGGGTTCACCTTGTTCCTATTGCTCTTGGAATCTGCTGCAGGATTGTTGTTTCCTTTGTTTATTGGTTATGCCATTGATGGAGCCATTCAGAAAGATTATTCTGGTGTGATTCAATTGGGGGTTTTAGGTTTGATTGCATTAGTCGTTGGAGTGGGAAGAAGAGTGATGGATTCTCGTTTTTATGCCAAAATCTATGAGGAAGCAGGTTCAAAGATGGTATCAAAAATGCAGAACGATGATTCCTCTAAGAAATCTGCCCGATTGAATATGATTCGTGAGTTTGTGGAATTTTTAGAACATTCATGGCCTGAATTGATCAATAATATCATCGGGTTTGTAGGGGTGATTGTGATCTTGGCTTCTTTGAATTTGACTGTTTTTTATGGAAGTCTTCTAGTCTCTATGGTCATCTTACTCATCTTTTGGATGACGAGCAATCGAACTACAACATTCAATACATCTTCCAACGACGAATGGGAAAAACAAGTGACCATCGTCGACAAAGGTGATGAACAGGAGTTGCTTTTCCACTTGAAGCAAATGATGAAGTGGAATATCAAACTTTCGGATTTAGAGGCCTTCAACTTTTCACTTTCTTGGATTGTCTTACTTCTTTTTTTAATGACTTCCATTGTCATTGCTGTAGGTGATGGAATCACAGCCTATGGAGCTTTATTTGCTTTAGTGATGTATGTATTTCAATATATGGAATCGGTCATTCAACTTCCTTTCTTCTATCAAAATTGGTTGCGATTGAAGGAAATCAAAAACAGACTTGAGAAATTCTAAAATAATTTTTCGCTACCTGTAACAATTCCAGAAAAAGGGAATCAAAGGGAAAACGAAAAATAAACATCATGAAATCTTTTACCCTTATTATCGCGTTCTTATTGAGTTCTTTTTTAAGCATCGCTCAGCAAAAAGCCATTCATTCAGAAGTTGTCGGAAATGGAAACCCTATTCTATTTCTTCCTGGGTTTACCAATCCAGGATCTGTATGGAAAGACACCTATGAACAGCTCACCACAGAAAACCAAGCTCATTTTATTTCTTATGCTGGATTCAACGGAATGGCTCCCATTGAAATGCCGTGGTACGCTACTATCAAAACCGCTTTGGTAGATTATATCAAAAACAATGACTTGAAAAATACGATCATCATTGGTCATAGTATGGGTGGAACCTTGGCTGCTGATGTGGCTGGTGATGTTCCTGATAGAATTGATAAAATCATTTTTGTAGATGCGCTTCCCTGTATGCGAGAGGTGATGATGCCAGGAGTTCCTGCATCCAATCTTCAATACAAAAGTCCATACAACGATCGTATCATTGCAATGGACGACCACGCCTTCGAGTCGACGGCAACGATGATGTCATCAGGTATGACTGATAATTCAGAGAAGTTATCTCTCGTAAAGAATTGGATTCTGGAAGCCGATCGAAAAACCTATGTATATGGCTACACGGACCTTTTAAAAACGGATGTTCGACCTCAACTATCAAAGATCAAAGCTCATTCCTTAGTGTTGGTAGCCCCTACCTACGGAGCCATGGCAAAGGAAAATATGGAAAAGCAGTATGCTGATTTGGCCTATAAAACCGTGGTTTTGGCTCCCAAAGGAAAACACTATATTATGTTTGATAATGAAGATTGGTTTTATCAACAAGTAAATGCTTTTTTAAAGAGTGAACACTAACAAATCTGTCCTTTTCGAATCGCTGCACAAGGAATACTTTCCCATGGTGATGCAGATGTGTTTGGGGTTTTCTCAAGGTGATTCCGACAAAGCGAATGATCTAACACAAGAAACATTCATAAAGGTTTGGAAGCACTTAGAATCCTTCAAGGGTCGCTCTTCTTACAAAACGTGGATCTATCGAATTACAGTGAATACCTGCTTGCAACTGATCAAAAAGGAGAAAAGAAAAAGTTCTTTGCCCATAGAAACTGTTGCGCACAAACTCACCACTGAATCATCAAATGATCTCACAGAAGAAAGCATGCGACTGTACAAAGCAATTGGTCAGTTGAACAAAATAGATCGGCTGGTAATTATGATGGTTTTGGAAGGACAAGAATATGAAGACATTGCTGAGGTGATTGGAATTCAACCCACAAACCTCAGAGTTAAAATACACCGAATCAAAAAACGATTAAAAAAAATACTAAGCCATGAGTGATCATTTTTCAGACTTAGAAAACGCTTGGAAGAACAGCAAAAAGAACTTGAAAAGTTCTCCAGAAAGTTTGCAAGCCACCTATACGCAAATCCAAAAGAACAAGAAAAGTAACTTCATGTTCTACTATGGAACCATCATTATTTTGAGTATTACATTGATAGGAATCTCATGCTTCTTTTATTTTGTGGCCCCCGTGCAACAAACCTTAAGTCGAGTTGGAGCTGGATTGATGCTGATTGGACTCTTCGTTCGAATCATTATAGAAATTGCCACAGTCATTCGTTCCAAAAAAGTACATGTGCAAGACAATTCATTAGAAGCCATTAACAATACCGTTTCTTTTTACCAGTTTCGAACCAAGGTTCATTATACCATAGCCCCAATTATCATTGCCTTATACTCTATCGGTTTTTATATGATTACTCCCGAGTTCTTGGAATATCTCTCAATGAAATCCGTGATCTTTTTTGATGTTTTGTATCTCGTTCTTGCAGTATTCCTCTTTGTTCAAATTCGAAAAGGAGTCCTCAAAGAAATGAACATCTTGAACGAAACTATTGACTTACAAAAAGAAATCCAAGAAAGCGATTTCTAGTACATAACTCTTTTTAATTTTTTTATCATGCCGACACCTTTAGAAATCCTACTGGATCCAATCTCCCTATGCGTTATTGGAATGTATATGCTGCTCTTTATCTGGGAAAAATTATTCCCAAGAAACAAGAATTTACCATCTATCAAATACGCAACGTTCAGAGGAATTACTGCATTTGCTGTTTTCTTCTACCTGAGTTCTTATTTACCTCTTTTAACCGATGAGTTCCTAGCTTCTTATCAATTCTTTGATTTGAGTGAATATGCTCTCATACTACAAATTGGTATAGGACTTGTATTTTATCAGTTCATCATTTATGTGTGGCATAGGACTCTTCACACATCCAATTTCCTTTGGAAAGTGTTCCATCAAATGCATCATAGCTCTGAAAAACTAGACATTCCAAGCACCTTTTATTTTAGTCCGATGGATATGATAGGATTCACATTGTTGGGAAGTTTTGTGTTTGCCTTAGTGATGGGTGTCAACCCTCAGGCAGCTACAGTCATCATTCTTATCCTCAACTTTCTTAGTATTTTTCAACATGCCAATATTAAGACACCTGTTTTGTTAGGGTACATCATTCAACGCCCCGAACAACACGCCATTCATCATGCAAGAGGAGTGCATCAATATAATTATTCAGATTTTCCAATTTTCGACTTGCTCTTTGGAACCTTCAAAAATCCGAAAGACTATCAAGGAAAATATGGATTTGAAGACGGAAGCTCTTCTAAAATTATAGACATGCTTCGTTTCAAAAAAGTCGTATAGTTAGAGAGGCTCTTCGTTTCCTGGAGCATTTCAAAAAAAACTACGTCTATAAGAATATAAGCTAGCAAAAAATGAAACTCCAAAGCGTCCTATTAGTTCTTGTCATATTCTCTTATTCTGTTGTAGGTCATTCACAAAACACTCGATTGAACACCTTTGTGAACGATTCGCTTGATGCCTATATAGAGCAAGGAATGACCCAATGGGAAATCCCGGGTCTTTCCATAGGAATTATAAAAAACGGAAAACTTATTTATAGCAAAGGATATGGTCATAAATTGATCAATACCCAATCTCCTGTAGACTCAAACACACTGTTCATGATTGGTTCACTCACCAAAGCCATTACATGTGCGACCACTGTAATTATGGCCGATAAGCAAACACTATCATTGAATGACCCAATATCTAAGTGGCTTCCAGAGCTTGATGCAAAAGGTAAAGGTCATTTTGATCATACCATCATAGAAGATATTCTAACAGGCAGAACAGGATTGGGCAGTCATATTGGCGATTTCTTATTCTGGAAAACTACTTTGGATGATACAGATCTCCTTAGAGTACTCCCTTCCCTAAAACCAGAAGTGGAGGTAAGACGAAAGTTTCTCTATAACAATATTTCGTATTTGCTGCTAAATAAAATTCTATCCAATACAACAGGGAAAAATTGGAGTGAAACAGTGGAAACAGCGTTTTTCAATCCATTAAAAATGAAGGATAGTTATACTGGCATCAGTCGAATTCCAACTCAAAAGAAACAACAATTGGCTTCCTCTCATACAAAGCATGCGAACAAAATAATTGCTATCTCGGAAGAACATATTGACAACATGGGGCCTGCAGGGTCCATTGTCTCTTCGGCTACAGATATGAGCAAATGGATGCTGGAATTTATGAATTCTGATGGAGTTCTTCCCTCTTCTGTAAAGAAAATAATTCAACGACCCTATCAGTTAAGAGGCTATAGAAAAACAAAGGATCATCAAGATCAACTTCGCTTTTTATTTAGCGGAATGGGTTGGAACATCTTTGATGAATTTGACAAATTGACTTATTTGCATGATGGAGGTACTGACGGCTCAAAATCTTTATTGATGGTTATTCCAGAAGAGCAGTATGGTGTGGTTGTGTTGACCAATGCTCGTTCCCATAATTTTACTTCAGCACTTGTAGACGAGTTGCATTATGCTTTGATGAATCAATCTTTTCAGAACTTTAGCAATCAATATCTCGAAGATTTTCAAAATGAGGAAAAAGAAGAAGTCGCTGAGATGAAAAAGATCAATGTAAGTATTCATCAAAATCCATTAAAAAAACAAGAGCTTCAAAAATATATCGGAACTTATTCCAATCCATTGTATGGAACCATGACTTTACACGTCTTGAATAACAAATTAGAGTTGACATTTTCTCGGCACCAGAATAATCTAAAAGGAACCTTAGATCACTTAGGAGATCATCGCTTCTGGTTGACTCCATCATCTCCAGAATTCTCTCCTACTAAAGTTGAATTCTCTTTGAAAGAAAATACCATTGTAGGATTTAACTACATCGCAGAAGTCTCAGGGGATCGCAATTATTGGTTTAAAAGAATAAACTAGGGTTCAATTTTGTAACAAAACCCCTATCTTGGACACATATAAAAGTAATACCATTTTATATGAACCTATTTAAAAAACTACGCGGGGAATTTATTGACATTATTGAGTGGTTGGACCCATCTAATAATACCTTAGTCTACCGCTTTGAACGATACCAAAACGAAATAAAAAACGGGGCAAAATTAACCGTTAGAGAAGGTCAGGTAGCTGTCTTTGTAAACGAAGGAAAGATTGCGGATGTGTTTACACCCGGAATGTATTCACTCACCACTCAAAACCTTCCGATACTTTCTACCTTAAAAGGTTGGAAATACGGATTTGACAGTCCATTTAAGGCCGAAGTATATTTCGTTAGCACCAGAAACATCACCGATCAAAAATGGGGAACGAGAAATCCAATCACACTGAACGATCTTCGTTTTGGAATGTTGGAAATTCGTGCTTTTGGAACCTACGTAGTTCGTGTAAAAGACGCACCCGTTTTCTTGAAGGAAATTGTAGGAACAGATGGTCATTTCACCACAGATGAAATCTCAAACCAATTGAGAAGCATGATCGTTACTCAGTTTACCGATGCTGCTGGTGAAGCCAAATTACCTATTGAGAATTACGCTTCTAATATCAACGAGATTTCTAAGTACGTTCAAGAGGTCATTGCTCCTGAGTTTGAAAAGTATGGCTTGGAAGTCACAAGCTTCTTCATTGAGAACGTTTCCATGCCGCCAGAGATCAAAGAAGAAATCTTTGAATTGAGCAGATTGAATGCGATTGATCTTGACAAACTTGCCAAGCTTAAGGCTGCAAAAGCACTGGAAAAAGCTGCCGAAAATGATAGTGGAACTGCTGGAGCAGGAATGGGAATGGGAATGGGGTTTGCCATGGCCAATCAAATGGGTAATGCTTTTTCTGGTGGACAAACAGGCGGAGCAACACCACCTCCTCTACCGAATGCAGCCACCTATTTTGTAGCACTGAACGGACAACAAGCTGGTCCGTTTGCTGTGAATGTGCTGAAAGAAATGGCGTTAAAAAACGAATTGACCAGAGAAACTTTAGTTTGGAAGGAAGGAATGTCTAACTGGACTGCAGCAGGAGAAGTCTCTGATTTGTCTTCTTTGTTTGGCAGTGTACCACCTCCAATTCCTAAATAATTAACATGGACGAAACGCTTGAAAAGGAATTAGAAATAGGAACCTTTGCTTGTGTCAATTGTGGTGGAGATCTCAAGTACAAACCAGGAACTACATCGCTAACATGCGAACACTGTGGTACCGAAAATGAAATTCCTCAAATTGATCATGATTTTGAGGAGTTAGATTTCCACGAATATCTTGCTAATAAATCCCAATCAGAAAACACGCTCAAAGAGAACTTTGTGAAGTGCCATAATTGTGGTGCTACTTCGTCTTTAGAGACTCATGTTACTTCTGCTAGTTGTCCTTATTGTTCAACATCCTTAGTAATTGAAGAGTGCAAAGAAGAAAGCATCATTCAACCCAAGGCGTTACTTCCGTTTCATTTAGATAAGGAGACAGCAAAAGGTCGATTTAAAAAGTGGGTAAGTAAGTTATGGTTTGCACCAGGAGATTTAAAAAAAGCATCGCTCAATTTTGATCATTTCAAAGGCATTTACATTCCTTATTGGACGTATGATTCAGATACATTCACTAGATACACAGGACAAAGAGGGGTTCATTATTATGTAACAGAATCCTATACCACTACTGAGAATGGGAAAACGGTAACAAGAACTCGACAGGTTCAAAAAACACGTTGGTACCCTGCATCGGGCTCCGTATCGGAGTTTTTTGATGATGTACTTGTGACCGCTACAGAGTCACTACCTAGAAAATATATTTACAAGTTAGAACCATGGGATTTGGAGAATCTTGTTCCGTTTGAAAAAAGCTATTTAAGCGGGTTCATTACAGAGAAATACCAAATTGATTTAGAAAACGGTTTTGAGATTGCCAAAGACATCATGGAACCTCAAATCAAAGCGTTGATTCGAAGAGATATTGGTGGTGATGTGCAACGAATTATTTCCAAGAGAACCAATTATGATGATATCACCTTTAAACACTTGCTACTTCCTGTTTATGTGAGTGCCTATCGATACAAGGACAAATTGTATCAGTTCTTAGTAAACGGAAGAACGGGTGAAGTACAGGGTCAGCGACCGTATAGCTGGATCAAAATTACATTGGCTGTACTTGCTCTCATCACTGTGATTGCTCTATTTATCTTCTTATTTGCCTCTTCAGATAAATAATCGGGTTTTCATCAGGTATTGAATATTTCAAACTATACTGTCACAATGTATGGTTGTTGATGTCTTTTTCACACAACGAAAAGTCATCGCCATGCATAAAAATCGAAGCTTCTTTGCTTTCATTCTGTTTGTTTTACTCTTGTCTCATTCCTTTGTATTTGGGCAAAGTAACTCACAACCTTTTGCGTTTGAATTTGAAAATAAAACCCTCAAAGGATTCATTGACACTCCTAAAGACAAGACTTCCAAAGCTCTTGTATTGTTGATTCCAGGTTATGGACGCACCAATTTTGCAGAAGGAAGAACCTACCCGAAGCTTAGAGAAAAGTTGACTGGATATGGCTTAACGGTAGTTGTGTGGGACAAAATGGGCTGTGGAAATAGTGAAGGTATTTTTGATGCCAATCAACCTGTGGATAATTCGGCCAAGGAGGCACATGAAGCCATTAAAAAACTGAAGATAATGAACATTCAAGGGTCCGATAAAATTGGCTTGTGGGGATTGAGCAGAGGTGGTTGGATTTGCCCTTTGATCAATGATTTGTATGCTGTTGATTTTTGGATTTCCGTAAGCGGTCCAACCGACAAGGAAAATTATGGTTATTTATTGGAGTCAAACTTGGTCATTGAGGGTAAAACCAAGCAAGAAGCAGCGCAACTTTATGAAAGCTGGAAACAAAGTCAGAAAATCTTTTTTACTGGAGGAAGTTATAAGGACTATTTAGATGCGAAAAGACCTCTGACCAAGGATTCTTTAGCTGTTAAGTTATTTGGCTTTAAAGATGTAGTAGACATTACAGAAGAAGGAAGAAAAAAATACAAAGAGCAACAAACACTTTATATGAATACCGATGACGGTTACTTCGACTTAGAAAGTGGTTTGTGGGTGTATATTGAAAACTTCCCTCAGCTGCTTTCCAAAGTAAATTGTCCTGTTTTGGCCATTTATGGGGAAGGTGATTCTCAAGTAGATTGGAGAGCCTCCAAGCAATTGTACGAAGATGTGTATCAAGACTCAGGAAACTTGACGATTCAAACATTCACTGATTGCAATCATATTTTGAGGAAATGCAAAACCTGCGGCTGGAAAGAGGACCTTTCAAAATTTGAGTGGGCCTTTTGTGATGGGTATTTTGAAACCATGGAACAATGGTTGAAAACTCAAAAGTTTATTGAGTAAACTTCGGTAACTTTATGGCAAATGCGATTCAGTGGAAAAAATTGATTTCAATTCAAGAATTCATATTCTAGATATCTATGCCTGGATGGATGGCGGATCCATCACCTTAAAATGCAAAGACAAAACAGGAGTCAGGTTTCAGGTTCATATTGTGCAAAAAGTGTTTTGGGAAGTCTATCCTAAGGATTTATTGCCTGGTAGAATGTATCTGAATGAAGTCTTAATTGACCAGAGATCTGACCTAGAAGAAATGATTGTCAACTCAATGGAAAACCCGATATTTTTAGGCGGTTACGAGTTTCGTGAGATTCTTCGCGAACAAATAGACTATGTTAGATCTGAGAGCTATCTTTCCGATGTCAACAAAATAATTCTTAAACCTGATAGAAAGTAACATGAAAAACACATTGATCAACTATATCGAGTTCAAAGCGCACAACTTGGAAGCTATTAAAACCTTTTATTCAACCGTCTTTGGTTGGACCTTTACCGACTATGGCCCAACGTATACTGCCTTTGCAGACAGTGGTATTGATGGTGGTTTTGAGCTGACCGAAGAACCCATTGTTAACGGAGCTTTGGTGGTTTTGTATCATGAAAACTTGGAAGCAATTCAAATGGAAGTGGAAAAGGCTGGTGGGAAAATCGTGGTTCCTATTTTCTCCTTTCCTGGAGGAAGACGTTTTCAGTTTTTAGACCCTTCCGGAAATGAACTGGCCATTTGGTCAGAATAAGAAAGTCGAACCTCTCGATTCGACTTTCCTCTTTGTGATTATTTGGATTGCTTTTCTTTGTCACTGATCACATGAAGCACTCCATTTTCAAGGTTCACCTCCACACGACCATAGAATACATCCTTTGTCTTCTTTGTGATTGATGTTGTCAGAGTTTTCACTGGTACTCCTGAAGACGAAGAAACCGTCTCTCCTTCATCAAACATCAAGGTAATACTCCCTTTGGCTTTCATCTTTACTTTTTTCTCAAAGTCATAGACGAAGAGTTCGGTATATTCTCCTTTGAAGACTAGATCTTCAAAGTTCTCATCAAAATTGTAAAAGAAAATTTTGCTGTTGTAATCTCTGATACTCACTTCTTGTCCTATGTATCCTAGCTCTACTTTAGACCCTTTGAACATGCAATTTGTATGCTCTATCGACCCGAAAATTCCTTTGGAAACATCGTCTAAGCTCAAATTTTTTACTGAAATATTTTCCACATACACATTGGTGTCTCTTGCCGACAAACGTGAGTCTTTATTCAACATGTTTTTTGCTCTGAACAATCCATTAAATATGACAATATCTGCTCTCTGTGTTAGTTCGTCTAAGACAAATACTTGTGTCTCCTTTCCTTGTAACTGAAAGCATAGATCTTTTGGAATCTTGATCACAAACTTGCTCTTTATGGTCTGAACGTTCTTCAAATCAACAGGTCTTTTTTTCCCGTCTTCTCCGAGGATTTTCATCTTTTCAAAGAAGCTTCCTACGCCATCATTCTTTCTGATTTCTTTTAGAACGCCTTCTTTCGTTTTATGTGGATTTTTAGGACCTCCTCCTTTTCCCCACCAATCGTCACTGTCTAAAACAAAACCGTCCTTTGAATTCAAGGCATAGCTCACTCTAGAGAGTTTGGTCTTGCTCGCTGTACGAAAATCGATGTTACCTCCTTGAGTTCGGGCATCTACTCGAATTCCATCCAATATTTTTTGAACTTCTTCCTTCGAATAATTTTTAAACTCTAAGCTAAAGTCGATTTGAACTTCGTCATTGGGAGAGGTTTCAAGAAAGACCGAGGCGTTGGTCAAGTCAAGATTCAACTTGGTATTTTCCGTAGTTGGAAATGTTTTTTGATATACTGTTTTGGTTTGCGCTGTGACCACTGAAATGAACAACGCAAATACTGCTGTGATTTTATATAATGATGGTCTCATAACGTTTGTTTTGTTTATTGGCTTCTATCTGTTTTTGTATGTTTTTTAGAAGTTCTAGTCTTCTTTGTAAATTTTTAATCAACTCTTCGATAATGAGAATGTTATTAGGATCTTCGGAAAACTGCTTTGAAATTTGATCGTAATCTTCCTTTAATCGATCCAAACGTTCTTTGTAATATTTTACAAGGTTTGGGTCTTTGGCAACCACTTGAAAGGTCTTCCACTCCTGATCAATTTGCTTGAGATAATTTTCTTCAATCTCAGCAACTTGCTTCTGAAGTTCTGTCTGTGAATCACCCATGGTTGAGTTGATGGTAAAATATCCAACCGTAAAGATGATGGCTATGGAAGCCGCTACTTTTAAGAAAAACGATCGTGAGTTTTTCTTCGCTGGCTTTTGCTGATTCAGTTTTTGTAGAAAATCTACTTCATGGCCTGCTGGCAACTTCTTCTTTGGAAATTCCTTTGTGTCAAATAAGTTTCTAAGATCTTTTTCCATCTCTATACGATTTAAGTTGTTCTTGTAATAACAATTTTCCCCTTCTCAATTGAGTTCTTGATGTTTTCTGAGCAATCTGTAAAATCTCTGAAATCTCCGTATGGTCATAACCTTCCATCAAGTAAAGCTTGATAACCCATTGGTATTTTTCAGGGAGTTTTTTTATTGCCTTCTCTACGTGCTCTTTGGTAATATTCCCTGCCACGTTCCAGTCGTTGTCATCATCTATGATATGTTCAATGGGTTGATTTTCGATAGAAACTGTATCCAGTTTTTTCTTTCTCAACTTATCCAAACATTGATTGATAATGATCCTTTTTAGCCAAGACCCAAATACTTTTGCTTCTTCAATTTTATGAATGTTCTGAAAGGCTTTTAAAAACCCCTCTTGCATCATGTCTTTGGCTTCTTCCTCATCTTTAATGTACCTACAAGCAATGAAATACATAGCTTCACTATACAGTCTATAGACCTGTAATTGTGATTTCTGATTTCCTCGTTTGCATCCTTGGATGAGTAAATGAATGTCTCTTCCCATTTCTAACAGTTGGTTCTGTTTATAAAAACGTAAGAAAAAATGAAGGGTTTCATTTGAAGTGAATTTTCTTTAAATAATATATGATCCTTTTTTCTTTATGAGATTTCTCAACTACCTCTTCGGCTTCTCTCAGAGTCCGTTCGAAATGACAAGTTGAAAAAATTTACTTTGCCGCTTTGTACTTTAGCAAGCTACTGATATTTTACTTTTCGAAGTACACGGATCGCCTCTTTATACTTTACATAGGTGGATTTATCTTCCAAGCCTTTGATGTAGTGTTTAGCTTTTTTTAATTGATTTCCTGCATCCGCATATCCGTGTAAGAAGCAGAGCAAATAGTTGGTGGGCATTCGAAGTACGTCTTCATGTTCTAAAACAGACAATGGAGTGCCACTTTCAATCTTGGCAACGATTGCATTGTTGTTTTCATAAATATGTTGCATTATCACCTCATCAAACTTGGGTGGTTCAAACAAAAACTCAGAGGCAATGTCGTGTTTTCCATTGTCCTTAAAATTGATGATAGTTTTTTCCAGAGGGTATCGCTTTTCAGCTTTATGAATCCCCAACATAATGTATTCTGTAATGATAAAAGCACTATTGTTGTAGGTAATCTGAACATCGTCTAAAGAAGAAAAGAACAATCGCACTTGCTCGTTGATCAATTCAATGTCCACTCTACTGTAAAACTCTTCTCCATTAATAAGTTTTTTTTCTCCTGCCCAACACAAGACAAATTGCTCGTTAAAGACTTTGTATCGCGGATTGTATTCTGGTTTGTGATTGTTGAAAAAGTCGAAGACACCGTCTAATGTCAATTCAATATTGTTTCTCGCATTCTTTTCAATGGCTTCAACAATGGGTTTGTTGGTATTTCGAAGCTCGAAGTTTTTGGAAGCCGGCATGGAATTGCTTCCTCGTCGATAAAAAATAGTTCCTTTTCTATATTTCCATGCATGCTTTAGTAAATAGGCAATTCTATTGTTGGGTCGGATGGTGACCAATCCAACTACTTTGTGTCTAGGCAATCTTGGAAAAGGAACATTTTCATATTCAATTTTTGGCGGATTGACGAGATAAGCATTCACCAGATTTTGAATCTTACTATCGTCAAAGAAATCCACACCCATGATCTTATTCTCTTCGTCTTCAATGCCAATGACAATGTAGGAATTGCTTTCAGGGTTTGAGTTAGACAAGGCGCAAACATGCTTTAGGAACTTGGCTTTTCCTTCCTTTGTGCCCATGGATAGTTTCAACTTTTTATCATAAAAACTATTCTCACCTGTATGGCTTAATAAGTTTTTGATTAAAAGTCGTTTGTTGATCATCCTAGGTCAATAAATCAATTTCTTGTTTTAAGTTTTGGCGAGCTTGTTGCTCGTATAAGTTCTGGTATTTCTCTGTGAAATACAAGGTTTCTCTTTCTAAAAAACTAAGCAATACTTTCTTTCTTGCTGGTTTGTAAAGAAAATCAGGATAAATCTTGTATTCTCTTCTGATTTGCTGAATGTAGTTCTCATACACTTCCCAAGCCTTTCCTAAAATAGATAGATCAAAATCCAACAAGTAGGCATTGTCTGAATCAGAGGAATCAATAATCTGATGTTTTTGAGTAGAAACAATCAAATCGTATACCTTGTCAATCCTTTGGTTTTCTATAGAAAGGCTCTTGAGAGTCTTCTTCGCGAATTCAGCACTTTTTTTCTCGTTGTCTTTTTTCGTCGATTTGTAGATGATATCATGAAACCAAATTGAAAAATCTACCACATCTGGGTCTTCTAATTCACTACGATATTCTTTGGACTGCTTAAGCATCGCCCAAACATGATGTACGCTGTGGTAATGTCTACTTTTCTGAGAATAGTTTTTTAAAAGAAGATGCCAAACGGATTCAAGATGAGCGTTGTCCTGAGAATACTTGTTTCCCAGTTCCATCCATCTTTTGTAGGCTTCCTCTCTCACAACTGCTCACCGATTATTGTTCATTGATAATTGATCATTGCTAAGGAACTTTGTGCCCTTGACAAGCAACTAATAACGCAAACCAGTCTTGAAGTTCTAGGTCAATATCTGCAGCTTTCACAGCATTGGAAATACGTTCTTTATTGGTGGTTCCAATCACAGGATGAATGCCAGAAGGGTGTTTTAAAATCCATGCTAAAAGCAACTGATCTTCTGTAGCATCGTACTTTTTACAAAGCTCTTCCAGAGTTCCTTTGATTCGGGATGTTGCATCATTCTCTTCTCGAAATACGCTTCCTAACGGACTCCAACACATGGGTGTGATTCCGTGCAAGGTCATATGATCTAGCGAGCCATTGTGCATGGTAGTATGTTGCGTTAATGAAAATTCAATTTGATTTGCAGAAATTTTTGATTGGGAATTGATCAAATCAATTTGTGATGGTGTAAAGTTCGAAACACCAAAATCAATGATCTTTCCTTCCTCTTTGAGTTGAGAAATGGCCGCTGCAACTTCATCGGCCTGCATTAATGGGCTAGGTCTGTGTAGTAATAACAAGTCCAAGTAATCTGTTTGAAGGTCTTTCAAAGATTTCTCTACACTCCAAACAATATAGTCTTTGGAATAATCGTAGTGTTTGATTCGATTGTCACGTGTATTTCCTACATACTGAATTCCACATTTGGAAATGATCTGAATGCTTTCTCGCTCTACTCCACTTTGTGCAAAGGCTTTTCCAAATCGTGCTTCGGTGGTATAATCGCCATAAATATCAGCGTGATCAAAGGTTGAAATTCCAGCTTCAATAGTTAAATGAAGTTGTGCAATCATTTCTTCGGTAGAAAACTCTTTCCCCCAATGTCCCCAGGACATACATCCTGCTATGATTCTAGAATATTGACTCATTTCTTAGTTTTTATTGATGATAGTTGCTGATGCTTGTGCCGTTGGAAATACGACCAAGTCTTCTATGTTTACGTGGTAAGGTCTTGTGACTACGAAGTGAATAATGTCTGCAATGTCTTCTGCTTGCAGTGCTTTGTATCCTTGATAAACGGTTTTTGCTCTTTCAGAATCTCCTTTGAAACGTACATCCGAAAACTCCGTCTCTACCAAGCCCGGATGAATTCCACTCACTCGAATGTTGTATTGATTCAAATCCATTCGCATTCCTTTGTTAATTGCATTTACCGCATATTTAGAGGCACAGTAAACATTTCCTCTCGGATACACTTCTTTCCCTGCTGTGGATCCAATATTCACGATAAATCCATCATTTCGGTCAATCATTTGAGGGATGATCGCTTTGGAAACATACAACAACCCTTTAACGTTGATGTCCATCATCGCATCCCAATCGTCTATACTTCCATCTTGAATAAAATCGAGTCCATGCGCATTCCCTGCATTGTTGATCAAAATATCAATTTGTTGAAAATCTTCGGGAAGATTTTTGATAGACTCAAACACCAGCTCTTTATCACGAACATCAAACTGAAGTGTTGTCACATCAGTCTCTGTGCTTAATGTTTCAGCCAGTTCTTTAAGACGATCTTCTCTGCGTCCGCAGAGGATCAATCGGAAGTCGTTTTTTGCGAATAATTCGGCGGTGGCTTTGCCAATTCCTGAGGTGGCTCCTGTAATAAATACAGTCTTTGTCATGGGTTTGGATTTGAAATATAAAGATAGCTGATTTTCTTGTATTCAAGGTTTCACTTGAGTGAAACCTTGAATACAAGAAAAATCCCGCCGAAGAGGCGGGATTCCTTTTTAATTGGTTATTGAGAATAACCAACCAAAAATCAACTAACCAAACTTTATTTTGAGTTTCATGTGATCTTTTGATGTCACATCAAACGTTTATTTTCTTTTATGTTTTCTAACATTCACACTCTTTTGAACAGTGCTTCCTCTTTCTTTTTTCTTTCTTATAATCTTAGTACGTTTTCTACCTTCGTTCCTTACAGTTGATTCGTCTTTTTCGTTCTTTCTGAATTGGATGAACCCTCTTCCATTGAATTCGTAAGTTGTTTCAGAACTTAAGTGATACAGCTGTACTCTTTCGTCATTTATAACGCTTAATTCAAACTCTTCGATATCTCCACCGTCATAATTAAGTGTTAAAATTTTTAGATCGTTAAATCCTTGAACGTCGAAGACCTCATAGAAACCTGTGAAATCCCACAGTATATCAACAATATTCGTGCCAAAATCATCTACTGAAGAGTAAAACGTAGCGGTGTTCTCTGGTGTGAACAACAAGAAGTTTTCATCATCAAACAGATTTGGATTTCCACCAGTTGTAGCTACCTTTTCCCAAGCTTCAAACTCTTGTAAGAAATACTCGATATTGTCATAGAACAGCATATCATAATCAAAGTTCCCTCTTTGATAGCCTACCAAGATGTAGCTTACATTCTGAAATGTATCTGATATTCTAATCTCGTTTGGAGAGATTTGAGTGACAATAAAATCGTGTCTTCCATCAATATCATGAATGGTTTCAAGAACATCTCCAAAGGCGTTGTAGTTTCCTACTGGAATTCCAAATCCATTTCCGGTAAATCCAATTCCAGAAATATTATTGTTGGCATATAAGGTTCCATTTAAGAATGACAATGTGAAGGCACGCGTCACAAAAGGAACTTCTCCGTTACCTGTTGTTCTATGAATATCTACATACCATAAATCATAGCTGGACATAAATTGATTGAGTGAGATTCCGTCGTCTACAACAACATCATCTACATACACGGTACATGAGCTAAAAAGAGCTCCTGTAATAACTGTTAAGAATAGTAATTTTATTGCTTTCATAAGCTTTCAGTATTGGTTCACTAACTCTAATTTCAAATTGTGTGCCAAAAAATAAAAGCACCTTTTAAAAAGGTGCTTTCTATTTGATTATCAGTTATTTATTATGGATAAAATTCTGTTTTCGTTTTCTTTATATCCTTAACTTTGAAGTGGTGAGATTCTCCTTTAAAGGTGTATAAAATGACCGCTTCGTTCTCTTTAAGGTCAAAAGGAATTTTGGTTTGGGGTAGTGGATTGTTCATTTCCTTTTTAGGATCGATGTCTAAGACAATATCTTTGTCTTTTTTTCTCGTAGATGTATCAATTCTTCCTAGTAAAAATGTCTTACCATCTTTTTCGTTGCTCTCAATAGTTCCCTCTTTGTTTTGAAAGTAAATCTTATCAAAAGATACGTCTTGGTCAGAGGTATAGTTGATGAGTATTTTAATTCCACTTACTCCTTCTCTTCCACCTACCCAATTGTTGTAAGTAGCTTCTTGAATGGTAAATGGTGGGGTTCCTTCTAGCTTGATTGATTTGCATGTCATCAATCCAATAGCCATATATGCATAAATAACGAACTTCATAATTCTATTTTGAGATTCAATTTTCAAGAGTTGTGCCAAAACAAATGTATTATTCTTTTAGCATAGAAATAAGGACGAGCGCAAGAATTAAAACGAATAAGAATACAAGTCTTCTTAGAACCATCCGTTTGTAAAACTTAACCGCTTTTTTATTCGTTTTTAAGTGTTTTTTACGCGTCTTGAAATAGTCTTCGTTGAGCTTTTTATTGATGGACATCACGTTTTAAATCCTCGACAGAAATATTATACTCTTTATTAAAAGCTAACGCTAAATGTACCATTAGTGATGGTATCTGTAACAATCATTCCGTTTTCACAACGTTGAACGGTCAAAGAAAAAGTCCCAGAAACAGTGTTTCCGTCATTGACATCGGTTACGAAGTTAACTGTATTCATGGTTGTGGTACTTCCGCAGGTAATTCCTACTGTAAGAGTCGGCACGTATGCTATTTGAACTCCATCTGCAACATCGGCGTAATCGATCGCTCCCAATGAATTATTTCCTGTCACTCCTTCTTTAATAGAAAAAGAGATGGTCTCATTAAAAGCATTGTCCACCGCTCCGTTAACGACGATTACTGGACCTCCATCAATACCTCCGTTTGAAAGGGATTGAATGGTAATATTATTTGCATTGACAGTTCTGTTCACTCCATTGACCGTAAAACTAATTGTATTCACATTGTTTAAAGGGTCGTCTGAAGACGAGCAGGCTGAGAGAAGAACAACCGATAGGAGTAGTATGTAGTTTGCAATTTGCTTTTTCATTGCTTTTGATTTTCAGTTATTTAACAAATATAAAAAATCAGAGAAATAAAAAAAGTCGAAACAAATTTGTTTCGACTTCTTATATATTCTGGTAAACTAATTTTAGTTATTCAATGCTTCTGCACCACCTACGATCTCCAAGATCTCATTCGTAATGGCAGCTTGACGTGCTTTATTGTACGTTAACAACAAGTCATCTCTTAGCTCTTTCGCATTATCCGTCGCTTTGTGCATTGCTGTCATACGTGCTCCATGTTCTGCAGCGAAACTATCTCTAACAGCTTTGTACAATTGCGTCTTCAATGATTTAGGAATCAATTCTAAAACAATCTCCTCTTTTGAAGGTTCAAAGATGTAGTCAACATTGGTATCAACATCTCCTTCAACAGGCTTGATTGGTAAGAACTGCTCTACTTGAGGAATCTGAGTAGCGGCATTCTTAAATCTATTGTAGATGATCTCAATTTTATCATAGGTTCCATCTACATATAAGTCCATCATCTTTTGAGCGATTTCAGCAACATTCTCAAAAGTTAGGTCATCAAAAACTTCATTTTTGTTTTCAGCAACATTGTATGTTTTTGATAAAATATCGTTTCCTTTTTTACCAATTGTAAGCAAATCAACTTCTACTCCTTGGTAATTTTCTTCGATATTTTTGATAGTCTCTTTGATGATAGAAGAATTGAATCCACCACACAAACCTCTGTTGGATGTAACCACAACCAATAGTGCTTTGGAAACTTCTCTTTGCTTAGAGAATGCTCCTCCAGCATCACTATCCAATGTTGCGCTTAAACTTTGTAACAGTTCCGTTAGTTTCGAAGAATACGGACGCATTGCTGTAATGGCATCCTGAGCTTTCTTCAATTTTGCAGCAGATACCATTTTCATGGCACTGGTGATCTGCATGGTAGAACCAATGGAAGTAATTCTGTTACGTATTTCTTTTAAATTCGGCATTCTTTCAAATTTAGAATTATCGGTTTTGCGTTATGAGTTCGTTGAATCGCAGTGCGTTTCTCTGAACTTTAGCTTGTGTATTTACTTGAAATCTCAGCTGCTGCACTCTCCATTGTTGAAATGGTTTCGTCAGTTAACTTTCCTGATTTCAAAGTATCTAAAACGTCTCTGTGTTTTGCGTTCAAGTAATCGATGTAATTCTTTTCGAATTCTTTTACTTTGTCTACAGGAACGTCTTGTTAAAAGACGTTCCTGTAGACAAAGTAATCGATGTAATTCTTTTCGAAATCTTTTACTTTGTCTACAGGAACGTCTT
>CAZTFN010000004.1:0-30404 GCA_964612905.1 uncultured Flavobacterium sp.
GGAAACAAGTTCTTCGATTATTATGGAAAAGTATTTGAAGAAGGAGCGCTAACAGCTCGTGAAAAATCATTGATTGCTTTAGCAGTTGCGCATACGGAGCAATGTCCGTATTGTATTGATGCCTACACAAAAGATGGTTTGCAAAGAGGAATTACCAAAGAAGAAATGATGGAGGCCGTACATGTTGGAGCTGCCATCAAAAGTGGAGCAACCTTGGTTCATGGTGTTCAGATGATGAACAAAGTGAATAAACTAGAAATGTAAGCAGCGAAACAATTTTAACTATTTAAAATTGTGTGAGTCGCTTATCCTGAGCTATTGACTGAGCGTAGTCGAAGTCATGTCGAAGGATCTCAGTGAGTCGCTCCTCCCAACAAACGTTGGAAAACATAATTTGAAGGATTATTAAATAGATACTGAATCAAGTTCAGTATGACAATGTCGAAATGAGTAAAAAGTCCCTATTAGCCAGAAACAACGACTTAGCCAATACAGAACGCCAGTTGGAAATTCTCTCCAATGGTATCTTCGCAGATGGCGAATTGCCCACCTTTGCGAAGAAAATAAAAGAAACCAATCAGTTTCCATTACGTCCCAAGAAATTAGAAATCCTACAGATCAATGTGGGTTATATGTGTAACCAAGTGTGTGCACATTGTCACGTAGATGCAGGCCCTGATCGTAAGGAAATCATGACAAGAGAAACCATGCAACAGTGCTTGGAAGTTATCAAAAAAACAGGAGCACATACTTTGGATTTGACTGGTGGTGCACCTGAGATGAATCCAAACTTCCGATGGTTTGTGGAAGAAGCTGCCAAAGTGGGGATCAAAGATTTTATCGTTCGATCAAACTTGACGATCATTAGAGCGAATAAAAAATATCATGATCTGCCTGAATTCTTCAAAAAACACAATGTTCACGTGGTAAGTTCTATGCCTCACTGGACTCGAGGGAAAACGGACAAACAACGCGGGGATGGGGTTTTCGACAAATCCATTCAAGCATTAAAAGATCTAAATGCAGTAGGGTATGGAATGCCTGGAAGTAATTTAAAACTTGACTTGGTTTACAATCCTTCAGGAGCCTTTTTACCAGGAGATCAAATGGCGCTGGAAGCCGATTTCAAAAAAGCATTGAAAGAAGACTTTGGCATCGATTTTCATAGTTTGTTCGCGATTACAAATTTGCCGATTAGTCGATTTTTAGATTATTTGATTGCCTCTGAAAATTATGAGGATTATATGTATGCTTTGGTAGATGCCTACAATCCAGCAGCGGTTGAAAATGTGATGTGTACCAATACATTATCTGTAAGTTGGGACGGTTGGTTGTACGATTGTGACTTCAATCAGATGCTCAATTTAAAAGTGGCCAGCAAAGTAAAACACATCTCAGAATACAACGAAGAATTGCTTCAAAACAGAAATATTATCATCAATCAACATTGTTACGGATGTACTGCTGGTGCAGGAAGTAGTTGTCAAGGTGTGGTTGCTTAATTATTCGTAATTTTGACTTTGAATACATTCATTATGAAACGACTTTTTACCCTTTTATTTCTGTTCCTTTCTTTGAGCATCTTCGCGCAAGAAACCATCAAAGAAGTATTATCTAAATACAACAATGAGAAGATTCCTTACATGCAACCCTACAGAACTTCTGTACTGCGCCCTGAATCTTCTTATATTTTAGATGCTAGAGAATTAAAGGAATTCAAAGTAAGTCACCTAGAAAATGCCATTCATGTTGGATATGATAATTTTGATTTAGAAGCTACGAAAAAGCAAATCGCCGATAAAAATGCTCTCATTGTGGTGTATTGTACTTTGGGGGTTCGTTCAGAAGACATCGCAGAGAAACTAAAAGCTGCAGGATATCCAAATGTATTCAACCTTTTTGGTGGAATCGTTCAATGGAAAAATGAGGGGCTGCCTGTTTTTGACGCCAAAGGAAAAGAAACGAAACGAGTTCATGTATTCAGCAAAGAGTGGGGAAAATGGCTCAAAGCTGGACGTAAAGTATACTAAAAGTCTCTGATCAGATGACTCAAAATCTTCTTATTGTTTTTGTCAAGAACATCATTCTTGGAAAGGTTAAAACACGATTGGCGAAAACCATTGGTGATGAAGGAGCTTTCCGAATCTACAGTGAATTGGTTGGGATTACCGAGCGAGAAACGCAACAAGTAAATGCCTCTCGAAATATTTATTTTTCTGATGTCATTATTGCATCCAAATGGGAGAATGACACAAAGTTTACACAAGAAGGAGTAGATCTTGGCGAAAGAATGAAGAACGCATTTCTAAATGGATTTGAACAAGGTTATCAAAATATCATTGTAATTGGCTCCGATCTTCCCAATATTTCAAAAGAAGTCATTGATGCTGGATTTGAGCAATTAAAAAACAATGACATCGTTTTTGGACCTGCCGATGACGGTGGCTACTACTTGTTAGGAATGTCGCAAATGAACTCCTCTGTTTTTGAAGGTAAACCATGGAGTCAGTCTGATTTATTAGAGGTAACTTTGGAGGAGATTTCTGAACAAGGAAAATCGGTAGCACTGCTAGAAAAGATGAATGTCAGTGATACCTTTGAAGACTTGGTCAACTCAGACTTCTATCAAACCAATGCTGTAGCTCAAGAAATTGTTGCAGACCTCAAATCAACCACATGAAAGAACACTTACAAGAAACCACTGATTTTTTAAAAGTCAACGGATTTGAAAATCCAGAAATAGGAATTGTTTTAGGAACAGGATTGGGTCAGTTACTTGGTGAAATTGATATCCAAAAAGAAATCTCTTATTCAGAGATTCCCCATTTTCCAGAAGCTACCGTTGAATTCCATTCTGGAAAATTGGTCTACGGAACACTTTCTGGAAAAACCGTGGTTGTCATGTCCGGAAGATTCCATTTGTATGAAGGATACAATCAATGGGAAGTTACTTATGGAATCAGAACCATGCATCAATTAGGAATCAAAACTTTATTGATTTCAAATGCTGCGGGAGCCATCAATCTATCCTATAAAAAAGGAGATTTGATGGTGATTGAAGATCATATCAATCTACAAGGAACTTCTCCCTTAGCGTTCGCAAAAGTTGGAGAATTCGGTGAACGATTTGCAGATATGTTAGAACCCTATTCTCAAGAAATCAATGGCAAGCTTAAAGCAATTGCATCAGAAAACAATATCAATCTTCACGAAGGAGTCTATGCCGGAGTGCTCGGTCCACAATTGGAAACTAGAGCAGAATATAGAATGTTACAAATTTTGGAAACCGATGCAGTAGGAATGAGCACCGTTCCTGAAGTGATTGTCGCCAAACATTTGAACCTACCTTGTGCTGCTGTTTCAGTATTGACAGACGAATGTGATCCTAAGAATTTAGCTCCTGTGAATATTCAAGAGATCATTCAAATTGCAGGCGAAGCAGAGCCGAAAATGATCTTATTATTCAAAGAAATCATCAAAGAACTTTAATGCAAAGAAATCAGCAAGTAGCAGTATTAACCATACGTCTTCTTTTAGGCTTTATCGTCTTTTTCCAAGGTTTTGGTAAAGTTTTTAAATTCGGATTGGACAATGTGTATCAAAACTTTTTCAAATCAAGTTATGCTGATTTGCTACCTGACTTCTTATTGATCTTTACAGCCTATTACACATCATTAGTTGAATTGATGGCAGGTTTTTTAATTATTATTGGATTGAAAAGAGACATTGCACTCTACTTTTTAGCTTCGGTTTTGGTGATAGTCACCTTTGGTCATGGACTGAAAGACCCCATTTGGGATTTATCACATGTAATGTATCGCGCAATTCTTTTGATAGCACTGTTATTATTACCCAAACATTACGACCTATTTTCTATTGATGCATTAATTAACAAGAATTCAAAGAACAAATGAGTTATTTAGAAACTACGAAAGACCTGTATAAAGAAGCCGCATTGACCCCTGATGTTGGACTTTGCTGTACTACAAATCCTATCTGGGAACTCCCAGGATTGAAGATTCCTCGTATCATGCAAGACATGAACTATGGTTGCGGAAGCACTGTACATGCACGCGACTTGATCAATGATCCGAAGATTTTATATGTTGGTGTTGGTGGCGGAATGGAGCTCTTGCAGTTCTCTTATTTTTCTCGACAAGAAGGTGGAGTGATTGGTGTAGATATTGTAGATGAGATGTTGGAAGCATCGAAGAAAAACTTTGTGGAAGCACAAATTCAGAACGAATGGTTTGATCCAAATTTCGTGGATTTGAGAAAAGGAGATGCTTTGAATTTGCCTGTGGAAGATAATTCAATTGATGTTGCTGCCCAAAATTGTTTGTTCAACATTTTCAAAGAAGATGATCTAAAAGCCGCGATTGCTGAAATGTATCGCGTCTTAAAACCTCATGGTCGATTGGTGATGAGCGATCCTACTTGCGAACAACCTATGAATGACAACTTACGCAACGACGAACGTTTGCGTGCTTTGTGTTTGAGTGGAAGTTTACCCATCAATGAATATGTAAAAATGCTGACGGATGCTGGTTTTGGAACGATTGAAATCAGAGCCAGAAAACCCTACAGAATCTTAGATCCTAAAAACTACGATACGGATGAGTTGATTTATATTGAATCCATAGAAGTTGCTGCCATAAAAGATCCAATGCCAGAAGATGGACCTTGTATCTTTACAGGAAAAGCAGCCATCTATTTTGGATCAGAAGAATATTTCGACGATAAAAAAGGTCATGTCTTATTACCCAATCAACCCATTGCTGTCTGCGACAAAACTGCTGGAGCTTTGGCTGACTTAGGCAGAGATGATATTTATATTTCCGAATCTACTTTCCACTATGATGGTGGTGGGTGTTGTTAGCATCATTTCTTGATATCTCTTTTCCTTTCGAAACGGAAACTTCTACTCAAGTTTTAATTTAGGAGCTGCCCAGTTTATGGAGTCGCCTAGGATATTGTGTTTCTCACTGATCACATGTATGTTCAATGGACGTACTTTAATGAGTAAGTAGTCATCCATTCGATTCTTGTAAAAATTCTTCCATTCTTCCTTCCAAAACTTTTGCTTCATTTCCGGATCATTCACTAAACTAGCGACCCCTTGTATGGAAACATAGCCAGGATCATCTTTATCAAAGTAATAAAGCGTCACTTTATTGTTCCGTACAATATCTTTCACCTTGCTACTCCTTGGATTGGTCGCCAACCACACACTAAAATTTTCTTCTGGAGGAAAAGGATCCATTGCTCTTGCTTTTGGAAACCCCAACGAATCTATCGTAATCAAAGCACAATTCTTGGAAGAAATCATGATCTCTCTGGCAATATCTTTGCGATTTTTCTCTACTGTTTTTTCTTGTGAACAAGACAGGAAACTCATTACAAAAACAACGATCATCCAAGCCTTAATTTTTGGTATGTAGATCAAATTTTTCAAAAAGAAGCTACTATATATATTTCGCATTTTCAAGGGTTCTATCACCAACAAAAGGTACGAGAAAATTATATACTTAGCCGTATGTAGGTCTGTATAGGAAAAGCAGTTATCTTTAAGGAGTGAAACCCTTGGATATTTTCTTGGCCATCGTTCTCAGTATTGGAGCTGTGCAAGGAATTGTCTATGGTTTTATTTTATTGCGAAAATCGGCAGTGAATCAGACTGCGAATCGGTTTTTATCAGCAATTCTACTCTTCTTTTCGTATCGATTGATCGTTGAGATTCTCAAACTTTTTGGCATTGGATTCTACGACTTTTGGTATCACATTCTACTTGAGTTCAATTGGATTTATGGCGCATTGATCTATTTCTTTGTAAAAGCCTATGTCACTCCAAAATTCAAGCTAACGATTAAAAAGGATTGGATCCACTTTCTTCCTGTCATAATCGAATTTGCATGGAGCAACTTTATCAAGTCCCAGAATTTCTATTGGGATGGAACACGGGAAAGTCTGTCTTGGCTCGGCTACTGGGGTTACGTAGTTTGGATGCACTACCCTACCATGTTTGTCATTTGTGGACTCTTAATTATCATCTATTCGTACAAAGCAGAAAAACTATTACAGCCCAATGACACCAATAGCTTTATTCTTTTTGATAAAGTAAAATGGGTCAAGCGCGTCATTTGGGTACTGCGCTATTATTCCATTTTGCTGATCATCATTGTATTAAGTGATCTCTTGTTTTTTGATTATGCCTTCAATCGATTTTATGATTATCCCTTATTCGCAGGAATGGCATTGATTACCTATTGGCTGGGAATTGAGGGCTTCCAAAAACGACATCAAGTGGTGATCAAAGAGAAAAATCTACTTTCAGAAAAGGACAAGAAAGCACTTCAAAAAATTGCGGATGAGTTGGTCGAACTAATGAAAAATGATCAACTTTTTAAGGACCCAAACTTGAATCTAAAAGCGCTATCCGAACATTTGGGAGTGAAATCCTATCAGATGACCAAGTGTTTGAATGTCATCTTCGAACAAAAGTTCAGCGATTACATCAATTCTTACCGAATTGAAGAACTCAAACTACTCTTAAAAGATCCTGAAAACGAAAAATTCACCTTATTAAGTCTTGCCTATGAGGTTGGATTCAATTCAAAAGCTTCTTTCAATCGAGCTGTAAAGAAATTGACAGGAAAAGCACCAAGCGACTTAAAATCAAGTGTTTGACAAGTCTCAATTCTTGATTTGACACCTTCTCATTTTTAAAACTAGGTCTCATTTTTACAAATGAGGCGACTCGTATAGGCTTTCTGACTGACTTTTGTATCAACATTAAAACGCAGAAGTCATGAAAAAAAATCTAACCATCATATGTCTCTTTCTCATCACACTTACGCATGCTCAAAGAGATTTTGGAACACCTACAAATGAACCGTTACCAGAAAAACTACAAAATCTAAAAAGACAAATTGTGGTTCAGAACTATCCAAAGGAAATTGATCCCATTAAAATAAAGGACAACTACTACTGGAAACACAATACCATGATCTTTCACAAAACAAGTGAAGTAAAAATCATTGAGTTTGGAGCTTATCTCTTTTACAATGGAAAATGGAATTTGAGAAAATCCTACCCATTGAAAGATCTAGACAGAAACTTTGGCACCAAAAGACAAACCTTATTGCAAGCACAGCCTTATACCTGGAATGACAATTGGCGTGTTGGACCTCAACTATTTGGAGGTTGGGCATTATGGTACTTCATCGGAATTGATGAAAACGGAGAAAAAATCTGTGGCTACGAAAAAATTAATACAACAAATAATCTTATCAAATAAATTAATACCATGAGAAATCTAAAAATCACATTCATCGCAATCTTAACTGCTTTAACATTCAATGCACAAGCACAAGAGTTTAAACTAGACAACAACAAAAGTGAAATCAACTGGACCGGAAAGGCTGCCTTCAATTCGTATTCATTGACAGGAACCTTGACTTCAGAAGCAGGAAACATCATTATCAAAGACAATCTAATTGAATCTTTAGAAGTGGTCATAGACATGAAGTCCTTGAATCACGAAAACAAACGTCTTAAGTCCCATTTAAGAGGAAAGGATTTTTTCGAAGTAAAAAAATATGCACAAGCAACTTTTACTTTGGACGAACCAACAACAGTGCAAGACGGACATGCAGAACTTTCGGGAACCTTGAAAATCAAAAACAGTGCACATTCAGAAAACATCAAAGCTATTGTAAAGATCGAAGACAATAAAGTCCTATTGACCTTCAATACAGAAATTGACAGAACCAAATACGGAGTGAAATTCAACTCGCCAACGTTCTTTAAAAAAATGAAAGAGAATGCTATTGCAGATTCTTTTAAACTAGAAGGAGGGTTTGTCTTTGTGAAGTAATATTCAACTCTTGAAATAAAAAATCCCTGAAGGAATTCAGGGATTTTTTATTCAGTACTATTATCTAATTCGATTTCGAATCTCAGATAAAGTTTGATCAATCAGTAAAGTTCCATCTCTATACACCTCTTTCAACTCACCTTGTTGTTCTTCTTCCCAAGTCACTTGATCCTTTAATTGATACGTTCCATTCTCCTTAACAACTTGAATAAGACCTTTAGCCGATTTTTTAGTTCCATCATCCGTGATTGGGTCTTTGTAGATTTCTCTTCCCTGGCCATTCACCTCACCATAGGTAGCTTTCATAGCAAATCCAAAAGTATCTCTGGTATTATATTGATAGGTAAACGATCCTATTCCTAGCACAACATTGGTAGAAGCGAATCCTTTTTGTTTCAATCGCTCACAAATTTGAGTAGCTCTTTCAAGGGTAATGCTATCGCCATAAATAGCTCCAATGTGAGAATCCAATTCTTTGTATCCTTTCTCGTTGATCTTCCCTCCAAAAGTTTCCCATAACAACTCAATCACACCTTTTCTCTCTTCTTCAGTTTTTCCATTTGGATTTCCACAGATGATATCTACTGGATCTCCACTGTCAGGGCGAATCACCACTTTTCCATCTCGTTGCAATACTTCTTCCTTTAAGTTCGGAAGATATTCGGTCAATACTTTCCACAAATCCCAAGTATCAGAAACAATAGAGACAATTCCGTTTGGATAGACTTCCGTGATCAGTCTTTTGAAGGTTTCTTCTTCTCCTAAGTTCGTTCCCATACACATCACAGAGTGTTCCGTAGCAGCGACAGAACCACCAATCAGTTCTTGGTCTGAATCTGCGTTGTAATACTCTTCTAGAAAATCAATTGCAGGAATCGTATCCGTTCCAGTGAAGCTTAATAAGTGACCAGAAGCAGACAGCACAGCAGATTCCAGTCCAGCCATTCCACGCATAGAGAAATCGTGACCTTGCCAATCAACAAATTCAGTCATAGAAGAAGTTTCTTGAGCATAGTGATCTAGAATTCCTCTGTATTGTTTTGCGATGGTAGCAGAGTTACATGGCATCCATAGGGTTGTAGACAGTAAAGTTTCAAAGTAGTTTGTCAACCAGAAAAATTCAGGCTTCGTATTGTACATCGTTAACATAGGAACACGAATCGGAACAGATACACCTTCTGGCAAGGCTTTGATCACAATGGGTAGATATCCTAAATCGTGTAAAGCTTCAATATGCTCTACTCCTACTTTGTTTTCACCTAAGTAATTGTTGATTCTTCGAGAATATCTTTTGCTGATTTCTTCTTTGGGTTGCTGAAAGAAGTTTTTATTGAAATCCTCAATCACATATTTCTTGATGAAATACTGAAGTCCGAAAAAAACCACTTCATCAATTCCATTGATTCT
The DNA here is from genome assembly GCA_964612905.1 of uncultured Flavobacterium sp. Lineage (GTDB taxonomy): Bacteria > Bacteroidota > Bacteroidia > Flavobacteriales > Flavobacteriaceae > Polaribacter. Next base: position 9,284 of record CAZTFN010000004.1, read on the forward strand.
ACTTTTTCTAGGCGTCCAATTGGAATATACCAATGTGGTTTGATCTGGATATTGTCTTCTGTGATCTACTTTGTAACCGTCTGTGTATAATAATGGATTCATGTTCTTAAATTTAATTTGCGTTATTTTTACACAAATAGTATTAAATTTTTGATTTTAGATGGTCAAGGGCTTCTGAAAGACTGTTAAATTGCCATATGCTAAGAATCTTTTTCTTTTTCATACCCAACAAAAATTTCCCCTCTACTTTTTAAGGTCATATTGCTTTTCGTTTCGGCAGTAATTTTGAAATACCAGTTTACTTCAAAATCGCCATTGTCTATAGAAACGGGTAAAGATCTATTGGGTAGCTCTGCTTGATGAACTAATTTCCTTCCTTTCGCTACAATTGTTTTTTCTGGACCCTTATAAAAAGTATGAGTCGCCGTAGATCTACTGGAACCATTGTCATAGGTTACCTTCTCCACTGCAATGATTTGATAGATAATACTCTGCAGAACCTCGGATCTCTTCTCAAAGTTCAAGTTCACCTCATAAAAATTCCCTTCAAGGTTTTTAAGTTCATACCCAATCTTCCCAATGGCTAATGATGGACTTATTTTCCAAAAATAAATGATGATCAGCATGAGTACAAAGAACCCAGGGGCGATATACTGGTATTCAGGAACTTGACTGATCTTATTCATGTTTGCACCCAAAATAATGGAAAGAATTAATGTAACAACCATAACGATCAATGCTACCTTCAATCCTGGGCGTAATACCCCTTTTGCGCTATTAATTTGGTAATTTCTTTTTCCTCTGACTACCGCTACTATTTTCTCATCATAGAAGTCCGGTCTAAAAACGCCTCTTAAATATCCCCCAATTTTAAACCCAGAGAGCTTTTCATCTCGCAACATCTTTTCACTTTCCTTGGCAATATCTACTTTCGTTTTGATCACAATGGCTTGAGATATGTTCTTACCATTATACGATACATTGTAAATGGGATCAAATTCAAAATCAGCTGAAATGGTTGCTCCTTTTGCAATGGTTTTGAATTGATGAATTAAAAAATGACCCAATTCAATTACATCAGTCTCACCTCTTCCTCGATGTTTTAGAATCAATTTGAGCTTGATATTCTCCAACTTCAATAAAACAGGACTGTTGTTCTTAACATGAATCTTGCCTGAGATCCGGTCTCCAACTTCAAACTGACCTTTATTCAATTGAATCCTTATATCTACAAAGTCCTTATAACTCATAGTTTTCTTTTTCTGGATTTAAAAAGAACTCATACAGGGCTTCTTGAATCCCACGAAGATTATCCTGATACTGATGGTATAGTTTTTCAACGTATGAAGTTCTAAGTTTTGGTCGTGGTTTTTCAGTGTTCAATTTGGCCAACTCTATTCTTGAATCTATCATATTTGAAATAAAAGCAAGGTCTAAAGGCACCTTTGAAAAACTAATTTTCTCATTGTATGCTCTTCGCTTAAAGTTTAATATCTCATGTGATGTATGAGCGGCAATGACTATTTTTTGTTGACTCTTGAGAAGTTCTATACGATTCTTAAGTGATAACAATTGAAAGGAATCAATGATGAGAATTTTGTCGCTTTTAGCGATGTAGGGTTTGTACTTTCTCTTCAGTTTGTAAAACACTGAATCGGGAAAATACATTTGATGTAATGCCTGTAAGTGGGTTGATTTCCCTCTTCCTTTTTTTCCATAAAACTGGACAAGACAAGAGTCACTAGATTGTATTTTTTGAGCAATACTTTCCAAATCTATTCGATCTTCTGTTACCTGCAGGAGCTCCTCTTCATTCAAATAGGAAAAGGGATTATACTTTAGATTGAGATTGGTATAATGATCTACAGCAATCATGAGTTTCTTAATTGATCTCGCACTTCCATTAACACATACCCAAGCAAGTTGTGTCCCCGCCAAAGATTAGGATTCATCGCTTTCTCATTGGATTGCCCCATCCCAATTCCCCAGATTCGGTCTCTTGGACTTGCTTCTACAAGCACACGATCTCCTGTATTCAGTAAAAATGTCTGTAGTTCTTCTTGTTGAGAGAACTTTGCATGGTTCCCTCTCACCACAATCTCAAATTTGTGTTCATCCCAGATTGCAGGATCAAAATTCTTCACCTTTCTCCCTAACTTTTTAGCATCATACGGGTGTTCTGACACCAATATTTCTTCAAGAACTTCCTCGTCTTGAAACAATCGGGCTTTTTCTGCCATCATATAATGTTCGGCAGTTTTGTACTTGATATTGTCAATTACAAATTCAGATTCCCACCATTGACTGAAACATCCTTTTCCGGCACTTCCATCTTTGTTAGGTTGATGCCCCCAAAAGAAGAGAAACTTCATTGGATCACCATGATTGAATTTTGTTTGAATGATTTCATTGTTGTATTTCATAGCTTATTCTTTTGTTCATTGTAAGGAGCACGATTTCTTCCCGTTTCATCCGGATATAGTTGATACACAGGATCACTTTGATAAAACTCCTTGGTATTGATATTCATCGCAGACAATCTTCCTTGAAATGCTGCTCCCGTATCTACATTAAAGACATTCATGGCGTTCATAGGAACTTCCGACTGATAATTTGTCGTTGGTGTATGTCCAATATAAATCTCCTGATAATGCTTCAATCGACTTGGATAATAGATGGAATCTTCCTCCATTTTCTTGTCGGCGATCAAAGCCATTTCCCATAAGGTCCGATCGTAATAAAAATTGGTCTGATAAATTTCTTTCGTCACTCCATGCATTGACGTGAATCCAGCGTGAATAAACAGTTGGTTATGATCATTGATATGGTACATGGGCATACGCTCGAAGAACTCTAAGTGTTCTGCTTTTTCCTCTTGTGAAAATCCATCATAACTGTTTATAGTGGCTTGTCCACCGTGCATCAGCCAAACAGGATTCCCTTCTTTACCAGCGAGCCATTCTTCACACCAAGCGTCATGATTCCCTTTGACAAATACACAAGAATATTGGTCCTGTAGATTGATTAGAAAATCGACCACTTGAGCTGCTTCGCTCCAGCCATCAACATAATCTCCCAAGAAAATTAATTGATCACTGGGCTGCAAATTCAATTTTTCCAATAGCTGCTTGAGGGCTTTCAGGCCTCCATGAATATCGCCTATTACAAATGTTCTATTTGTTGTATTCATTGACTTCTTTTTCTACAATTTTTAAAAGTTCTAAAATATCACCTCTGTAAGAATAAAAGTGCTTTTTGTCATAAAAGTTTTCCGTAAAATGATTGTCTTCAAGATTTACATCAATAACATAGCCTCCATATTTGATGGTTTGCTCTACCAATCGATTGGGCAAATTTGTGGCTCCTGAACTTCCTAAAATAAATAGCAAACTCGTATTCTTAGCCTTCCTTAATGCTGAATGCATTTTGAAATTTCTTTCGTTATAGTACTCATCAAACCATAAAATATTAGGCCTTGTATAATCGCCACACTTGGGGCAATGCAACAACTTTTCTTCATCTATCCCAAGTTCTTGATCAATCTCTGTTATTGAAATAGAACTAGGGATCGTATATACTTCCTTGCTGCATTCAGAAGCACACCGCATTTCTCTAAGGTCCCCGTGAATCTCATACAAATTCTTACTACCCGCTCTCTGATGTAGGTTGTCAATATTCTGGGTAATGATATGAAATCGATCCTCCAATGTTTTTTCCAACGCTACTAATTTAAAATGCGCTTCATTGGGTTCTGCATTGGCAAACATATTTCTTCTAAAATAAGTATACTGCCAAACCTCATTTGCATTCTTTGAAAAGTGTTGGAAAGTTCCAAAAGATTCGGGCTTATAAAACTTTGTTCCTTTAATCCATATCCCATCATTTCCGCGATAGGTTGGAATTCCACTGGCAGAAGATATTCCAGCTCCTGTCAAGAAGGTAACCCCATTTTTATGAGACCGATTGAGTCCTTTTTGTATGATTTCTTGTATCTCTTTCATAGGTTCATTTGTTTCAATCTTTTAATCTATACATGATATCTGATCGCAGCACATACTTCGTTCCTTTGATCAGTTCTTTTCCTTCGTGCCTATGCGGGTGTCTAAAAATAAGCACCGTCCCTTTCTTAGGTTTCACTGTTGAAAATCCGTAAAACTCGGTTTCTCCACCTTCAAAATCATCATTCAAATAGATCAGAAAGGAGAAATAACTGCATTCCTTGTTATTTCTGTGATAACTCCCATCTCTGTGCATTTTGAAACGTTGACCTTGTGTGTACTTGTACACTCGAAACATCTCATTCAAACCAATCGCCTCATAGGAACCAAAAGTTTTGTTCATATAAGGCTTTGTCTTTTCCCAGAGCTCTTCTGCTAATTCTTGATCAAAAAAGATATAACGATCGTTGTTTCGAACGTCTTTTCGCATGATCTGTTTTCCATGAAGATTGACTTTGGCTTGTTCAAATTGTTCCTGTTCAAAACGATTCAAAAAAGCATCACATTCCTCAACCGTAAGAAAATCTTCGATCAAAAATATTTCGGTATGTATTTCTATTTTTTTCATCTTTCTACTTGATACACTACTGTACTCAGCCTTTCACTTTTAAAGAGCTTCTTCACATCAAAATTTATATTCATTGCTGCAAACAACTCTTTGGCAAACAAGCGATCTTTTTGATGATAAATCAAAAAGTCCTTGATGTAAGAATCTCCAAACACTTCGATCATGATAAAACGTTCTGTATACGTTCTATCTACTGGACCACATGATATTTCAATTTTTTTGATGTTGTCAAATCGAATCTCTTTGATTAATTCTCGTTGATCGTTATACAAATACGGTTCGGTAAAAACGATTCGGTCTCTTTCCACACAAATCTCTTCAGGAACGTAAGTATCCCTTATCAAATTGCATCCAAAGAGTAGTTCAAAAATGCTCATCACATTTATTTGAAATGAATGAACTCTGTTGGCACACGATCTGTCAGCCACACATTATTTGCTGATAAATAAAATTTGTATCCAGCTTCATGCATCTTTCTTGCCTCTATTTTCAAAATCACAGGAACTCCGCGTCGTCTCCCTACATTTTTGGCCGTTTCAATATCTGCACTCAAATGTAGATGTTGTCTACTGCCTTTTATCAACCCTTTTTCTCTGATTGAATCCATATACTTTGCCACGGTTCCGTGATAGAGTGTATGAGGTGGTTCAACAACGTTCATCTCCAAATCAACATTTTGAATGGAGTGCCCTTGATTGGCTCTTATCTTTGTTTCATCTTCGTTGAATGAGAATCGCTTTTTATCATTTGTCTCCACCACTTCTTTCACATTTTCATGAGTAAAGTGCAAATCTTTGGATTTGGATTTTTCTATTAGTTCTTGGACATTCGCCCAACCGTTTTTATCGAGTTTAAGTTCTATGAATTCGGGTTTGTGACGAAGCGCCAAACTCATAAACTTGCTAATCCTCTTTTTCTCTCTTTCGTTCATTTTTTATTCTTTATTCAAAATCATAAACTATTGTTTTGACTTTGTTTTGTATTAATGTTTTGTTGATAAGTGGCTCTATTCTTGACCACTTTCCTCCCGCCAATCCACAACCGATTCTCGGCATATGAACCGAAGCATTTAACACTTGAGCTTCTGTGGCGAGCTTCTCTAAGCATTCTTCTACAGCTTCGTATCGAACAGGCACTCCTTTACTTCCCGTTTTAATTCCTCGCTGTCCAATCATATTGGCAACAAAGACGTACTTCTCTACTTGAACTAATTGAATATTTCCCAATTCAAAATCGTTCTGAGATCTGTTTCTATACCATTCTCTGTAGGCCATTTCTGGTTCTTTCCATCGTTTAGAAATTGCCAATACGAAGCCTTTACCCCATCCTCCAATGTCATTACAAATATGCGCGATGATCTTGACTCCTTTAGCCTGAGGTGAGGTAGCATCTCCTTTTATGTATTCAATTCCATTCATTTCTAATTACTTCACGATGTCTTATCCAATTAATCGCACTACTTCTTATCTTTATTGAGCTTCCAATCGAAAAATGTGAGTACTACATTTACAATATAGAAGCAGTACTTCCCAACATTTGCCCAGTTAAAGAGCAGCACATTTTTGATGACCTGAATGATATTATACAGCAACCATCCTAGCCATGTTTCTTGATACTTAAACGCTGTTGCAGTATTGGAAACAAGAGAAATCCCAAAGGTGATTGCTATGGAGTGAAACAATAATTTTGACCTCAGGTCAGCATACCATTCCATGGAATGATCATAAACATAGAACCCAAGGAATGTCAATGCGTAACCCAGTGCAAGTCCAATGACAACAATCCAAAAGTATAGTTGATCTCTTTGTCGAATCAAAACTCCTTTACTCCATTTTACAGAACCATAAATGGACAACACAAAGGTCACTGGATATGTGATCCAGGCAGATTCGTTCCCTAGTGCAAAATCAATAAAGCAAACGCAAATGGTGGTAAAAATTCCAATGATATTTCCCCAGTTACTTTGCTTGCAAATGAGTCGGGCAGACATCATGGAAAAGCAAGCCACCACAATCGAGAAAACACCCAATGGAAATGCCCCTTTCGATAGCATCCCCAACCACTCTTCATATTGAATGTTGAATAAGGGCGCCGATTCGAAATAGAATGTTTTATGATACCCCAAAGAAATACTTGTAACCAAAATAATTGATACAGCAAATACATCTAAGTATTTGCTGTGAACAATTCGTCTTAGTTTGGGATAAGGTGTATCCTTCGGAAATTCTTTACCATCTACAATAAACTGTGAATTACTCATGTAACAAAGATTGATAAATTTCATAATTTTCTTCATCAAAACAGACGAAAATCACTTTTTCTAGAATAGGATGTTCTGTCACAGTTTTGATGGCAATTGCAGCAGCCAACTGCTTTGGAAAACGATAAATTCCAGTGCTAATATTCGGAAACGCAATGGTTTTCAAATCATTTTCCTTAGCAATTAACATACTATTGTGATAACAATTGGAGAGTTGTTTTTCTTTTTCATAGTTTTTCCCACCGTTATACACGGGCCCAACTGTATGTATCACTTTTTTAGCAGGCAAATTTCCTGCTGTGGTGATCACAGCTTCACCTGTTTTACATTTGCCTTGTCTATTTCTTATCTGTTGACATTCTTCCAAAATCTTTTTGCCTCCTGCTCTGTGAATTGCACCATCCACTCCACCTCCGCCAAGCAAAGATGAATTGGCCGCATTTACAATGACATCAACTTTTACTTTGGTAATGTCTCCTTTGATCAATTCTATTTTCATGATATGAATCTTTGTACAATGGATTCAATTCTTGAATCTGAGACTTCTATAAAATCATCTCCAACGAAGACTTTTACAACTTCAATTGTTCCTTGAATCGTATTATTGAAGGCATTCAACTCTTCGGCAGGAACCCACAACTCATCATGAATCTTTCCTCCCACATTTTTGACTTCGTATTTGTCAAACTCTTCTTTTGTCACTTGAAACTTTGTGACAAACCCAAGATAATTCCCAAACTCATCTTTGGTGTTCCATTGCGATGCAATTTCTGCTGCATATTCTTCATTCAGAACAGGATAGAAAATAGGCTGCCACTCTAGTCTTGGAGGGAACTTTGTAAATTCACTCTCTAAGATTAGGATCAACTCTTTTTCTCCTACAGGTCTGAATAATGTAATTGTTTTCATATCTATTTTTTTTACCAAGTAGCAAAGGCTTCTACATACCCCTCTGATAACTGGATAATATCATCTTTTCTTGCTAATTGCTGAATCCATATTTCTGGTACATCTTTCATCCCGAAATACAATCCTGCAATACCTCCAACCACGGTGGCTGTGGTGTCTGTATCATCACCCAAATTGATGGCCTTAAATACAGCTTCCAAGTAGGATTCAGAATTTAACAAACACCAAAAACTTGCTTCCAAAGTTTCTATGACATAACCTCCAGAATTGATTTCATCTTCTTCTACTATTGAAATATCATTCTCAATAATTCGATGGAACTTATCCACTTCATATGCTGCAATTTCTGCCACCTTAAAGAATTCTTTGATGTCTTTTCGCATTTCCTCATACGCTTCTCTCAATGAGCTTCCTTCAGATACATATTCAGCAAACTTGAGATAAACCAAACAAGCAATCGCCGCCCGAATATGACCATGAGTCAATGAAGACACATCCCAAATAATGGCAAACTGTTCTTTGATCTCCTTTCCTTTGATATAATACAACAGTGGTAAAATTCGCATTAAGGAACCATTTCCATTGGTATATTCATCATCATCATACTTGATCAAGGACAAACGTTCTTCGTCTCTATCTCTTAGTAATATATTGACCAGACGATCAATGGATCGAGTTGTCTGAATTCCAATATCAAACACCTCTCCTCTTGGAGTCCACAAAGAATTTCTTTTCCATTGAATGAACTTGAGCGCTATATCTTTTAAATCATAGCCCTTAGTTAGGCTATCAGCTAAGCATAAGGCCAACGAACTATCATCAGACCATGTTCCTTCTGTTTGGAAATGAGTTCCATATCCAGCCATTGAGTTGACTGGATTTTGAGCCAAAACATCTCTTGACTGAAACTCTACAGGAACTCCCAAGGCATCCGCCAAGGCAAACCCCAAAAACATCTCTTTTATTTGTTGACGATTCATCGGATTCTTAAATATTGATTCAATTCATCACTTTGTGTTAGATAAGGCTTCTCTTCTGGAAGTTCCAACTTATCCAATTCTCTATTCAATACATGTTGATACTGCTCATTTACATAGGCCGAGATATCTTCGATTTTGATGATATCTTCTTTGGCATATCTGACAATCTCTTCATTTCTGATGCCAATCTGAATGGCTCGTCTTTCGAGCTTTCCTCCATATGGATTATGATCAGGGTCCCATTGCAAACGGATGGAAGAACTCTGAACCGCTTTTTGCCAATCCTCATAGGTTTCATAGAGTTCACTTTGAAAACTAGAATAAACTGCTTGCGACAGGTATCTTTCAAAGGCTTCACGTTTTAAGTGAATTGCCAATACCACTTCTTGTCCTTCTTTCGTTCCCCAACCATTTCTGTACATCATCCATAAAAAGTTGGGCTTGACCCAAGTCATTCTTGTGTATTTGAATGGTCCGCCAAAAAATTGGTTTTTCACTGCAAAGTTTCCAATTGCAGGTCGATAGGATTGATACACAATGATTTTATCTTCGTCATATTGCGCCATGATATGATGACCTTCTTTTGGCCATTCCATCAATTGTTCTTTATAATTCTTTAATTTCATTTTTTCAATTTTTTAAAATCTCCTTCAATGAGATTTGTTCTACTTCATTTACATTTCGGAAACTATCTGTCGTGTAAATTTTAGAAAAGAACTTGTTCAACTCTTCAAATCCTCTACTAAAAATCCCATGACTTACAGCCAAGTATAAGTTCCCTGCATTTTTCTTTTTTAATTCTTTTGCCAGTCCTAGAAAAGTACCTCCGCCATCGCAAATATCGTCTACAATCAAACAGTCTTTTCCTTCCAAATCTTCTTTATAAACAGCAAATCCTTCCAACTGACCATTTTTTACATTTCTTTTCTTTGAACATTCTATGACTTCAATTCCACCTAAAAATTCAGATACTTTGTACACTTTCTTTAAAGCCCCACCATCAGGAGAAATCAACACCACTTCTTTTCCAATATGTTCCATTACTTTCTTTACAAACACATGGTTTGGAATTGCCTGACAACGATCTATTACCGCTGGAGTCACTTCAGAATGAGGATCAAAGACCGTCACACTGGCCAAATTCAAATGATTTAAAATCTCTGCATAGATCTTCACTGATAAGGGTTCTCCTGAAACCATGACGCGATCTTGACGAGCTGCTGGAAAATAGGGAATGAACACGTGAATCATTTTGATGTTCATTCGCTTCAATGCATCGATCGCACATAGCAACAACCCAAAATCGTTAAATGACTTGATCCTTGAAGTAACGGTTACTTCTTCAACATCATTCAAATCACTTTCAATCTTAATATGAGGTTCTCCCCCAGTAAATGTGAATGAACTATGTGCTATTGAATTGGGACCTAAAGGTGAAAACTGTGCGTCTAAATTTAATATCATTTGTGTTATTTTTACGCAAACATAGGTGATATTTTTATTCTGACAAAACTTTTTGTGTAAAAATTACACAATCTTAATTTCGAAGTGGAAGCCGTCTTTGGCTAATTGGTCGTATTTGGTCTTATTAAATTTGAAGAGTTTTGCAGGTCTACCACTGCCTTGTTGACTCATTTTATCAGTCTCTTCGACAATTCCGAAGCTGAGAATTTTTTTTCTGAAGTTTCTGCGATCGATGTCGTTTTCAAGAATGGTTGAGTACAAGTGTTCTAAATCTGAGAAAGGGAATTCCTTGCTTAGTAAGTCGAATCCAATAGGTTGATATTGTAACTTGGATTGTAACCTTTTCTTTGCCAACTCGAAGATATCTTGGTGATCAAAAGCCAATTCAGGAAGATCATTTATGGAAAACCATTGTACATCATCTGCATCTGTATCTGCTTGAATGGTAAAGTTGTTGGGTCTTACCAATCCAAAATGGGTCACAGAAACCACCCTGTTTCTAGGATCTCTACCAGGTTTTCCGAAAGAATACAATTGCTCTAAATAATCAATTTTGACGCCTGTTTCTTCCTTCAGTTCGCGCTTCACTGCATCTTCTAACGATTCATCTTCCATCACCAAACCTCCAGGCAAAGCCCATGAATTTTTAAAAGGCTCTACGCCCCTTTTGATCAATAAAACCTTTAAGTCTTTCTTGGATTCATATCCAAAAACAACTGCATCTACAGCAACTCTAATATTCTGTGCTTTGCCCATTCTATTTGTGTGATTTGAACACAAAAGTAAGGATTCTCAGGAAATAGTTCTATGATATTCGTCATGAACTTTGCAATCGGGAGCTCAAAAGTATTGGCCGATTCCAAATACAAAACCTTGTGTACCGTTTTTTGTGATTCCGTATCCGTAGTCGATTCGGAAGACCGCATTGTAGATCTTTTTGTGAATAAATCGCAGTCCCAATCCAGGATATACTCTCAGATTATCAGCATCACTAAAGTCGCCCAAATCACCGCCAGGATTTCGCCAAGAACCGGCATCCACAAATATATTTCCTTGCAAGGTGATATTCTTCTTTTTGTACAATGCATATCTGTATTCCGTATTCAAAACGACCACTCCAGTACCTCGATCAATGACATTTCCCACACCCCGAATGTTCAAGTTATTATCAACAGAAAATGGTGCAAAGGGAGTATCTTCATTACTCGCAAATCCAACCCGCAATCGATTGGCCCAATTTCCACGATCACCTACTCGTTTGTAGTAGAAAAAATCATTCCACCAAATAGAGAAATCTGGCAGGGCATCACCAATGGCCGTCACATATTGAAAATTGAATACAGATCGGAATCCGTCTACAGTTTCAAAATAGTAATCCAAGGTATTGTAATCATAAATAAATTTGATCAAAGATTTATCTACAACGAGCTCTTGTGGAACATTCGGGTTGGTAGCTCCTGATTGATATTGGTAATCTTCGGTGAATAAATTCAATCCTAATTCCAATCGGTGGGTAAAGTCAAACTGATACAAACCTAAAAGCTCATACGACTTGTTATTGTATTTATAATCGGCGGTTGTATTGTCAAAAAAAACGGGTTCCAAAGTAGTCAAGCTCTGATAATTGAATGCCAAACCAAACTTTCGACTGAATAAAAATGGAGCTCTAAAATTGAACGCATGCGAATTGTAGATATCTCTTTGAAAAAATCCACCAACATTCACTCCATGACCTAAAAAATTGAACTCGTTCACTCCAACTCGATAGGCAAATTCTTCGTCGTTGGTGGTGTATACATTGGCAAATGGAATAATTGTAAAGTTCTCTTGAATGTGAATGAAAACATTATACAAATTCTCATGTGAGTAGAATACCTGATAATAGGCATGCGCAATGGCAGGTTGCCTTTTGAGTCGAGCAATGTCTTTGTTCAACTTTACAGAATCCAGAACCTCTCCATTCTTAGAAGCGAGAATCTTCTTAACAAAAGAAACTTTCGTCTTTTTGGTTCCTTCTACCTTGATATCGTAAATAACAGCTTCTTGTGCCTGTACATTGCACAAAGAAAAAAACACGATACATATAAAAAGTAGTTTTCTTATCATTCAGCAATAAACGGTTTTTCAATAATAAGATTTACCCAGTTATCTACACTTACCGCCAACATAGAAAAATTATAGGCTTCTTGCAAAATCAGATTTTCAGGAGTTTCTCTGTTAATGTTTAAAACAACGTTTGATAAATTATAATATTGGAACATGCGCTCAAATGTGTAAGTTCCAGAAATAAAGGCATCATTTTCATCTGAAATCACTTGGAAGTAAATCGCGTTATCAGCCACAATACCATCTTCCCAAGAAAACCGAGGCATTAAAGTTTCAGAATTGTCAATCATGACTTCCTGATGATATTCTGTGGGTTTGGAATTTTGTTTGAGTCGAATTGGGTTCGATTTGTGAAATTTCCCTGGAGTCTCGAAAGTCACAATGCTAAAAACTTCATCATTTCCAGAACGAACAAACCGCTCCAAATAGCCACCAAAGACATCCTGACTAGACAATGATCTTCGTGTATAATTACTAAAGTCGTTGGGATCTACATCGGTGTTGATCGTTTCGAAATACTGAATGTTAAACGCTTCAGGAATTGGGTAATAGTAAATAAACGACCCAGTATTCTCTTGATCACTTGCAGCGCAAGCAATCACTTCATCCAATTGAGACTCTGAGTATGAGGCGAGTACAACAGCTAGATTCTCAGAGGCAATTTCATTGTTCTCAGAACATGCTGAGAAAGCGAGAAAAACCACTAGAAATCCTAAAATTCTTGGGTTCAGAAATCTTCTTAGGAAGAAAATTTCTGTCCAATTATCATCCGACATTTCGTTCAATTTTTACAGTACTGTAGAAAATATGAATGCTTCTACTGCCAATGGGTCGTAAAAAATGAATGCTTCTTTCAACGAAATGAATATAATTTTCAATAAAAATGACAATAGCCAAGCACATACAATTCGTTTCACTTGATTTGATCACATTAATCTGTGAACTCGAAACTGTACTACTTGGCTATCCCCGACTATATTAACCTTATATTTTTACTGTCATAATGGGCAACTCCGTGTGGTTGGCAATGTCTTCGGTAAGACTACCATTCATCATATGTGACCATCCTTTTCTCGCATGTGTGCTCATTGAGATCAAATCGGCTCCCACAGATTTAGCAAAACTGATGATTCCTTTTTCAACCGTCTTATCAGAGACAAAGGTCACATCTTTGACTTTTTCTCCATTGCCTTCAGCAATTTCAAAGAATTTTCCAGCAGCAAGTTGCATCTCTGAAGTTGTTTTAAAACTATCATATGGCGTATTCACATAAATGACATGCATTTGTCCATTTAAGTCTTCTACAACACTCTTCATTCTCAGATAAGCTCCTACAGATTCTTTTGAAAAGTCTGTTGCATACACTACGGTATTGAAATGAAAGTTCTCTGTGTTGTTCTTGATGACAAATACTGGAATCTCCGAAGTACGAATCACTTTCTCGGTATTGGAGCCGAAGAATAATTCTTTGAAACCAGTGGCTCCGTGCGACCCCATGATAATCATATCTGCATTCTCTTCTTTTGCGAATTCATTGATGTCGGAAAATATTTTGAAGTGTTTGATCACGGGTACTACCTTAACTCCCTCTAAATAGTCTTTCTTTAAAAAGGCTTTAAAGTTCTTCTTTGCGAGTTGCAATAAAAATGCCGTACGTTCTAGATAATAGTTCTCACTTTCATTCATTAGCGTATTTTGAATGTCTAACATATGAAGTGTAATAATCTCAGCTTTTCCATTCTTAGCGATGGAGGCAGCAACTTTCAGTGCATATTCTGAATATTCGGAAAAATCTACGGGTACAATGATTGTTTTCATCTCTCTTCTTATTGGTATTATACCTCAAAGATAGACTCATAAAACTCCTCATTTTATGACCTTTATCATGTTTTAAATAGAAATATTTGCTTAGTTTGAAGCGTTCTTTACCCCGTAAAGTTTTCGAAGCAATTCTTCAGCAGGTTTGTTCTGTGGTGTAAATCGATTGTTCTTTTCGCCTCCCACTCGTTCGTGTTTTAAAAACCACTTCCAGACGAATCCACCTGCAAACCAATCCTCTTTCCAAAACTGATTATAGATTGCTTGCAATCCATTGGATTGAGCCTCCAAATTAATAGACCCTTCCACTCTATTGGAAACCCAAGGTTCCTTTCCTGTATAATCAATACTTCGATAACCAAATTCAGTGAACAATATGGGTTTCTGATGGGCTTCTTGAACGGTTTTGATTTGCTCTTTGTGTGGTTTCCAACCCAATTCAAATTCTTCGATTGTAGGAGATTGAGAATTCGTTAGCGGGAAATAAGCATCCACCCCAATATAATCTAACTGATTCCAAAAAGTAACTCGTTTGAACTCATCCCAATTGGATGCATAGGTAAGTTTCCCTTTGTAGACGTTTCGTATTTTTTGAATGAGTGATTTCCAATATTCAGGTCGATTCAGTACAAACTTTTCCAGTTCGGTACCAATACACAAAATATCGGCATTGATTTCTTGAGCAAGCTCCGCATACAAAAGAATAAAAGCTTCATAAGAAGTTTCAAGTTGTTTCCACTTCTCCTCAGAGTCCATTTCTATAAAACCTGTATACTGACCTCCCCATACCCAAATCTGAGGCTTTAGCATGACTTTGATGTTCTTATTTCTGAACTTATTGGCATACTGAATTACTCCTTCTCTTTTTTCGCCATACCATTGTCGTTGCTCATTGAAACGGATTTTAGGCTCTGAAAGATTTCTAATAAATCCAAAAGGCATCAAGGCAACATAGTTGGCATTGGAGCGAACAACAGGTGCTACCTCCTTTACCGAAAGGCTATCGCCAGAAGCAACAAAACTGAGTCCATTGATTTTTTGTGCTTCCGAAGAGCAGGAAAAATTGAGGAAAATAAGGGCCAAAAAAAAGAGCCTAATTGCTTTCATAATTAGGCCCTAATTTATTCAAATTAATTCTCTTACTCTAAAACAAAGCTCTTAAACCTATGCTAAAAGTGTTTCCTAAACCTTGAAAGTTGTTCCCTCTAACAATCTTACTATAGAGTGTCTCCAAGTTTATCACTTTGGTAACCTGATATTTACCTCCAAAACCTACAGAAGAGCTATTTTGTTGGAAGTTTCCTCCTACTCTTTCTGCGTGTTGAACAAATCCTAAGATGGTCGCTTTTTGTGTTGGGAAATAACTCATAAAAACTCCAGGAGCTAGTAGTAAACTCTTGTTTGCAAAGCTATTTTCGTCACCAAAGCTATATTCAGTGTTCAGTTCAGTGAACAACTGCCACTTCCCACTTGGGAAAGTATAATCGTAAAAATATCTGTTTTGTAAAGCCCAAGCCGATTGATCTAAGAATACTCCTGTATTATCGCTTCCGCTGAACGTTGGAATATGCAATGCCGTGGTTACAGAGAAATTCCCAACATTCTTAAAGGGTTGAATTTTAATGGCTGGTGCAATGGTAGACAGTCCATTTCTTGAGGTAGGTGAATCCGAAAAATTAAATACTGAAAATGTACTTTCTCCACCCAATGTATTGGAACGATACTCTAAAATCACCCCTAAATTCACTCGCTTATTTTCTGAAACTCCTGTAAAAACTTCCAAAGTTGACGTAAAGAATGTTTGTCTTGGAATGTCTACTCCTGTACTATTATTATCACCTGTTTGTCTTGTTTGGGTATACAAGCCATTAAAAAACTTGATATCCCATTGTCCTTTATTCAATAGAACAGAAGGTGTAAATACTTGTAAGTTGTTCTTTTCTTCAATTTCTTCCTCTTGAGAAAATCCTTGAAAACTAACTAGTAAAAGAGCGATTAGTAAAACTCGTTTCATATTTATGTTGTTTTAATTGTGAATCCCCAAATCGGTCGAGGCGTTTTCTAATTACTTACAAATGAAATTATTTATACTCATTCTAAATTGAGAATTGATTTAAGAAAATTGATTTAACTTCGACAGATACCACAACAACCAACAAATTATGGATCACATTGTTATTATAGGAAATGGAATCTCTGGGGTCACACTTGCGAGACACATTCGCAAGAACTCGGATCACCGAATCACCATAGTTTCCGCCGAAACCGACTACTTTTTTTCAAGAACAGCTTTGATGTATGTCTATATGGGACACATGAAATTTGAGCATACACAACCTTATGAAAAATGGTTTTGGAAGAAAAATCGAATCGAGTTGAAAAAAGGATATGTTGAAACTGTAGACACAGATAACAAACAACTTATTTTCTCCAACCAAGAAACCTTGTCCTATGATAAATTGGTGATTGCGACTGGTTCCAAACCCAATAAATTTGGTTGGCCTGGACAAGATTTAAAAGGTGTAATGGGAATGTATCATAAACAAGATTTAGAAAATCTAGAAGTATACGCTCCCGACAATAAAACTTGTAAACGAGCAGTCATTGTAGGTGGTGGACTGATTGGAATTGAATTGGCTGAAATGTTGCATTCAAGACAAATTCCAGTGACATTTTTGGTTCGAGAAACCAGCTTTTGGAACGGAGTTTTGCCTAAAGGTGAAAGCGAAATGATCAATGAGCATATTCGTGAAAATCATATTGATTTACGATTGGGTGTGAATTTGAAGGAGATTAAATCAGATGAAAACGGACAATGCCACTCTATCGTGATTGCCGAAACAGGAGAAGAAATTGAATGTGATGTTGTGGGATTAACTGCTGGAGTTTCTCCTAATATTGAATTCATCAAAGGGTCCAATATTGAAACGGGTCGAGGTGTATTGGTCAATCGATTTTTGGAAACAAGTGTCAAAGATGTGTTTGCCATTGGTGATTGTGCCGAGCAACGCGAAGCAATTGGCAATCGAAGGCCCATCGAAGCAGTTTGGTATACAGGAAGAATGATGGGTGAAACACTTGCACAAACCTTGTGTGGAAATCGAATTGAATACAAACCCGGACATTGGTTCAACTCAGCTAAGTTCATTGATATTGAATATCAAACATATGGTTGGGTATTTAGCGATAGAAATAAAAAAGACAACGAACTCCATTTCCACTGGAAACATCCAAACGAACATAAGTGTATTACCATTGCTTTCGATAAGGACTCAAACAAATTCTTAGGCATCAATACCTTCGGAATTCGCATGCGTCACGAGATTTTTGACAAATGGCTGACCGAAGAACGAGATGTTCATCACGTACTAGAATATCTGGCAGATGCCAATTTTGATCCAGAGTTCTACAAAGCTCACGAGCAAGAAATCGTGGCTCAATTCAACAGAGAAAACAATACAAACATTCAACCTAAAAAGAAAAGCTGGAAGCGTATCTTCTCAAGAGTATAATTATGAAAGCAATAAAAAACATCGGACTCATTATATTCTTGGTTGGACTAACCATTTTTACAGGAGTCATTTTTACAGGTTCTTTTAGCTTAACAACTGCAGAAGTAGAAGAATTTGTACAATCAAAAGGATACAAAAGTGAACTCATCAAAGACGAGTTGACAAAAGCTGTCGCAACGGATGAAGAACTTAACATCTTCGAATTTTCAAGTCGAGTAAGAGCAGCTTACAAAGCTTCCAATGATCATTATGACGCATTGATTGCCAAGTACGATGCAGAAAAGAATTGGGATAAAAAAGGGGAACAATATCAATACAAAATCTACTTTGGAAAGCCCCATAGCTTAAGTTATGAGTTGGCTAAAAAAGCTGGAAAAGGATATGCTAAGGAAAATCCAGCATTGTTGTGGTGGCTCACATTTGGATTGGGAATCATCGGTGCATTGCTATTTATTTTACCTAATGTCATTCTTCTTGGAAAACCAGGCATTAAGAACAATGGAATCTACTTAGAATCGGCAACCAATCGCGGATTGATTGCTTGGTTGGTTTTGATTTACTTAGTGACATTTTACCTCCTCCTCTATTTCTGGGCGGATTATGTAGTGAATTGGACCTATATCATGGACCCAATAAGCAAGGCATTAAACGGTGGTGAAGCTTCTCAATGGTTTGTATATGGATTCTTGTATTGTGTGATTATGCTCGTTATGGGTGTTCGCATGTACATCAAATACCGACATAATAAATATCAAATGGTAAGAACGACTTCTGTATTGTTCTTCCAAATTGTATTTGCCTTCTTAATCCCAGAAATCATGGTAAGCTTAAACGCTCCAGGATACGATTTCAAGAATGCATTTCCGTTAGACTATGACTTCTTCTTCGAATGGAACATCCAGTCACTCACGCAAAGCGGAGGTCTGGGAGTATTTATTCTCGTTTGGGGAATTGTCTTAACCATTGTAATTGTTCCCGTAATGGTCTACTTCTTCGGGAAAAGATGGTACTGTTCTTGGGTCTGCGGATGCGGTGGATTGGCCGAAACTTTAGGAGATCCATACAGACAACATTCTGACAAAAGCCTAAATGCTTGGAAGCTCGAAAGATGGTTAATTCATTCGGTTTTGGTATTCTCTTTGGTGATGACCGCCGTGACTTTGTATGCTTATTTCACAGGAGCTGAATCTCTATTTGGAATTAAATCTTGGTGGATCAAAGACACGTACAGTTTCTTAATTGGATCTTGGTTCGCAGGAGTAATCGGAACTGGTTTCTATCCTATTTTCGGAAACAGAGTTTGGTGTCGATTTGGTTGTCCACTAGCTGCCTATCTTGGTTTGGTACAACGATTCAAATCTCGATTCAGAATTACAACCAACGGAGGACAATGTATTTCTTGCGGAAACTGTTCGACTTATTGTGAGCAAGGAATTGATGTAAGAGCCTATGCACAAAAAGGTGAAAACATCGTACGGTCCAGTTGTGTTGGATGTGGAATTTGTTCTGCTGTATGTCCAAGAGGTGTATTAAAATTGGAAAACGGTCCTGAGGCAGGGCGTATCAATCCAACGCAAGTATTGCTAGGAAATGACGTAGATCTTATGGAATTGGTAAATAGAAAATAAATGTCCATTAAAAAACTTCTTCTATTCGGATTTTGTTGTGTTTCTTTGCTGACGTTTGGTCAGAAGAAGCAATACCACAAAGCCTATTTTGCTGATGGCACAATCAAAGAAGAAGGTTGGATCAAGAAAGATCAAAAGAATGGATATTGGAAGTTCTATCATCCAAATGGAAATCTAGAAAGTGAGGGGCGCTTCAAGAATAATGAACGAACAAAATACTGGTATTACTACAGAGAAAATGGGTCCAAAATAAAAGAAGGGCATTTTCTAGCAGGTAAGCAAAACAAATGGTGGTTGTTTTATGACGATATGGGACACATCAACCACAAATGTCAATTGAAAGACAACCAGAAAAACGGATACTGCTTGATCTACAAAATGCAGAAACTGATCAAAGCATCCAAATACAAAGAAGGAAAGAAAATTAAAGAGTGGACAGACTTGGCCTCTTTCAAAAGAGACAATAAGATGTCTGATCTGAGACAATAAACAGTGAACAATTAACGGTTATCAATAATCATTGATTACTAGAAACTGATTTTACCCTGAGCGAAGTCGAAGGGAATTGATAAATGACAACTAACAAGATAATCAAGGTAATCATTCCTGCATACAATGAGGAAGATTCCATAGCCAACGTTGTAAACGATATCCCAAATATCGTTGAGGAAGTAATTGTGATCAGTAACAATTCTACCGATAAAACCGAAGAAAATGCGGCCAAAGCAGGAGCTACTGTTTTGAAAGAATCTCGTCGTGGTTATGGATATGCTTGTTTGCGTGGAATGGAATACATTGAATCATCTGCGATTTTAGACCCATATCATATTCCAGATATCATCGTATTCTTAGATGGAGATTATTCAGATTATCCAGAGCAATTGACAGAAGTGATTGCTCCTATTCTAAATGATGATCTTGATTTTGTTATTGGAGCTAGAGTAAAAGAGTCAAGAGAATCAGGTTCCATGACACCGCAACAGGTATTTGGAAATTGGCTCGCAACATTTTTAATGAAGTTGTTCTTCGGAGCAAAGTTTACCGATTTAGGTCCGTTTAGAGCGATTAAGTATGATAAGCTCCTTGCTTTAAACATGGAAGACAAGACTTATGGTTGGACCGTGGAAATGCAATTGAAGGCATTGAAGCAAAAATTAAGTTATGTAGAAGTGCCTGTGAAGTATAGAAATCGAATTGGAGTATCAAAAGTTTCAGGTACCGTGAAAGGTTCTATCTTAGCAGGCGTCAAAATACTAGGTTGGATTTTTAAATACAGCTTTAAATAATGATTCTAGAGTACGCCATTATCACCATTTATTCCATAGCCCTGCTATTGATCTTTATGTACGCCTTGGCACAACTCAACCTGTTGTTCAACTATATTAGCGCACAGAAAAAAGAGGATACCTGTCCTAGATTCGACCTTAAAAATCCCAAAGAAGTTCCTTTTGTGACTATTCAACTTCCAGTCTACAATGAATTGTATGTGATGGAACGACTGCTCGATAATATTGTAGAATTAGAATATCCAAGAGAGAAACTAGAGATTCAAGTTTTGGATGATTCAACAGACGAATCGGTGAACAGCACTGCAAGTCATATTGCCAAGCTAAAGAAAACTGGAATTGACATTCAACACATCCGAAGGACCAATCGACAAGGGTTCAAAGCCGGTGCCTTAAAGGAAGGTTTAGAAATCGCCAAAGGCGATTTTATCGCAATTTTCGATGCCGATTTTTTACCTAAAAAAGACTGGTTATTACAAACTGTTCCCTACTTCAAAAATGAAGATGTGGGTGTTGTTCAGACACGTTGGGGACACATCAATCGCAACTACTCCACATTGACGAAAGTTCAAGCATTTGCCTTGAATGCACA
>CAZTFN010000004.1:30414-34152 GCA_964612905.1 uncultured Flavobacterium sp.
ACCTGTCGTTCGAGGCCGCGACGGTGACATTGGAACAAGTTGGAAGAAATAGTAAAGGACATTTTATCAACTTTAATGGAACCGCTGGAATCTGGCGCAAGCAGTGTATCATTGATGCTGGAAACTGGGAAGGAGATACTTTAACCGAAGATTTGGATTTAAGTTATCGTGCACAATTAAAACAATGGAAGTTCAAATACTTAGAGGACGTAAAAACTCCTGCTGAACTGCCCGTGATTATTAGTGCTGCTCGTTCACAACAATTCCGATGGAACAAAGGTGGTGCTGAGAACTTTCAGAAAATGGCGAAACGCGTGTTATCAAATCCTCATATTTCGTTGAAAACTAAAATTCATAGTTTGCTGCATTTACTAAACAGTTCTATGTTTATGATGATCTTTTTGGTAGCCGTACTGAGTATTCCTATGCTCTACATTAAAAATGAATATGCACATCTGAAGTCGTACTTCTATATCATGAGTTTCTTTGTGATGAGTACTATTATATTTTTTGTTTGCTATTGGTTTATGTTCAAAAAAGCCTATGGCAGTGGGCTCTTGAATTTTATCAAATATATTGGAACTTTTTTCACCTTCTTCTCTATTGCCATGGGATTCTCTTTACACAATACCATTGCTGTGTTGGAAGGACATATTGGAAAGAAAAGTGAGTTTGTGAGAACGCCAAAATTCAACATCAAATCCTTGACCGATAGTTGGAAAAACAACAAGTATATTAAAAAGAGACCTTCATTGAACGTGGTCATTGAAGGGTTATTAACCGCTTACTTTGCCTTCGGAATGTACAGTGCTTTTGTGGTAGGTGATCAAGGTGGAGATTTTGGACTCTTTCCATTCCACTTGATGTTGTTTATCGGGTTTGGTTACGTATTTTTCAAGTCGATTTTCTCTAAGGCTTAATGATGAACAGTCAGAAATATAGAACGATACTGGTCGTAGTAATCTCCATTGTTCTGTTCTTTTTCTTTGCCTATTTTATTGAACGAGAAAACTTCTATCAACTCGCATCTCAGTACATACTTCTTTTTATTCCTTTCTTTTATTTTCTAAAATTTGAAAAGAATAACTTTTCTTTTTTAGTGGGAATTTCCATTTTATTTCGATTGGTATTTCTCTTTGCTATTCCCAATCTTTCACAAGATTTTTATCGATTTATTTGGGATGGACGAATGATCTTAGAAGGGTTTAACCCTTATATTTCGTTACCAGAAACCTTCATTCAAGAAAGGAATTTCCCCATCAATCAAGCAACAGAATTATATCAAGGAATGGGTGAACTCAACGGTAGTCATTTCACCAATTATCCACCCGTTAATCAATTGAACTTCTTGATTGCTGCTATCCTTTCCAACTCCAGTATTTTGGGAGCTGCCATTGTCTTTAGATTACAAATTATCCTAGCTGATATTGGAATTATTTACTTTGGGAAGAAGATTTTGGAGAAAGTAAACTTGCCTATTCATACCATCTTCTTATATGCTCTGAATCCTTTCATCATTATTGAAATGACAGGCAATTTGCATTTCGAACCTGTCATGCTCTTCTTCTTAGTATGGAGTTTATATCTCCTGCTTAAAGAGAAATGGATCTGGGCAGCAATTGTCTTAGGTATTTCTGTATCAGTAAAGCTGATTCCTTTGTTGTTTTTACCCTTGTTTTTTCAGTGGTTTACTTCGACCATGTTCAGCAACCATCCTTCGACTAGGCTCTACAACAGAAAATTCTCTGCCATAGGTTTTGGAAAACTGTGTTTGTTTGGGCTGATTGTTATTCTGACAAATGTAGCTTTGTTTTTGCCTTTCGTCTCTTCAGAATTGATTGGCAGTTATACAAACTCCGTAGGTCTTTGGTTTCGAAATTTCGAATTCAATGCCAGTTTGTATTACATCGCTAGAGAAATTGGGTATACATTTAGAGGTTATAATGAAATTGCTGTCATTGGAAAGATCATGCCTGCCATCGCTATTGTATTTTTAGCCATCATCACCTTCTTTAGAAAAAATAAAACTCCTCAACAACTTATTTCGGCGCTCTTATTAGGTTTGACTTTTTACTATTTTACAACCACCACGATGCATCCATGGTATTTGGCGACATTGATTTTGCTATCTGTTTTTACCAAATATCGATTTACGATCATTTGGAGCATCGCAATTATCTTGAGTTATCAAGCCTATGCCAATGATCCATGGAAAGAAAATCTATGGTTTGTTGCTCTTGAATACACATTGGTATTTGGAGCTCTTTTCTATGAAGTTTTCAGGAAGAAAAAAGTAATGATTATTGAGTAGCGCAACAAGTTTCGTCAGCACATTGACAATACTTTTGGTTGTATAAGTGCAGACCTATCAAGCTCGTAGCAGGAATATACGTAAGAAACTCTCCTAAATGCAGTACTTCAAACTTTTCGTTTAATATTGCTAAAGCAAGCACAACATAACTAATCCACAAAGCATAACGCATCCAGCGCTTTGAAGTATTTACTGCTGACCAATACACAGCAAAAAATGAAACAACTAGAAAGATATAATCCAAGCTTTGCCACCACAAAGGAGCAGCTTCCTCGCTAACCGATAATGGCTGCAACACAAAAAGAAAAGGAGTTGCAACACAGTGTATCAAACACAAACCACTCGCTAAGGCACCTACAGAGTCCGACTTATTAACAAGAATCATTTATACTTTCAATTATTTTGGACTGCAAATATACAGAAGATATTTTTGTTATTGCAACGCAGTTGCATTAAATTTGCCTTGTGGGAATCATTAGAAAAACAAAATCAGTTACACTATTACTAGATGTTTTTGACCAAAGTCAAAATGCTTTGTCTGTGGTTCAATTGGTAGAAAGTACCAAAACACAAATGAACAAAACCACGGTATATCGTGTTTTGGATAGGTTAGAGCAGGAAGGTATCGTATATTCTTTTTTGGGGAAGAATGGCTTAAAATGGTATGCAAAATGTGCAAAGTGCTCTTCACATGACCATTCTCATATGCACACCAATTTTCAATGTACTGATTGCGGTACTGTTGAATGTGTTCCCATTTATTTAGAAATTCCAAATATTCCCAATCTAAAAGTAGACTCCGCGCAAATCATGCTGTCCGGAACCTGCGAGAAGTGCAGCGGTTAAATCTTTATTAAAATGATACAACAAAAATTACCTGTAACCGTCCTAAGCGGATTTTTAGGAGCAGGTAAAACAACGCTATTAAATCATATTTTACACAACAAAGAAGGTCTTAAAGTAGCAGTGATTGTCAATGACATGAGCGAGGTAAATGTAGATGCTGATTTGGTAAAGAGTGAAAACACTTTATCACGTACGGAAGAGAAATTAGTTGAAATGAGCAACGGATGTATTTGTTGTACACTTCGTGAAGATCTGATGGTAGAAGTAGAACGATTGGCCAAAGAAAATAGATTTGACTATTTATTGATTGAAAGTACAGGAATTAGCGAACCCATTCCTGTGGCTCAAACCTTCTCTTTTGTGGATGAAGAAAATGGAATTGACTTGTCCCGTTTTAGTTATGTAGACACGATGGTTACAGTGGTGGATGCCTTTAATTTCTTTAAAGATTTTGGAAGCCCTGAGACCTTGATAGATCGAGATTTGACCAATATTGAAGGAGACTATAGAACCATTGTGAATCTCTTAACTGAGCAAGTAGAATTTGCCAATGTCATTATTTTGAACAAAGCTGACCTCGT
>CAZTFN010000005.1:0-32392 GCA_964612905.1 uncultured Flavobacterium sp.
GTGGTTTTATCAACCCCAACCATTACAGAACTTGATATACAATTATTTAATGACGACAGCGGAAACATTCATATCAAAGGAATTGATCATGGTAAAACAACTGTAGAAGTCTATTCTATTTTAGGTAGTCAAGTATTTCAAGCTTCTTTTGAAGCCAGCGGAAATGACTTGGTTTCAACCTCCAACATGAGCACAGGTTTGTACATTGTTAGAGTAACCAATGAAAACAACCGATCTGTCAGTAAGAAAATGGTTTTCACCAAATAAATTGCCCAGAGAAAAAGAAAGAGTAATTTTTTTCAGCCACAACTAGATACTGAGTTAAACCCATCATGACAGTTGTGGTTTCTTTAGTTACTGCCTAAAAGTATTTTCATCTCCTCCTGCAATCGTTCCCTGTTTTTTTGATATGCATCTTTTTTTGTGATTACAATGGTATCTCCATCTTGATTTATGTAAACTCTTGGAATGGTAGCACCTCCTGTTAATTCTATGATCTTTCTATCCGTAGTTATTAAATAGTTAATCGGAAAAGATCCTACCAAATGCTTGAAACCAGAAAATCGGTAAGGCATATTACCCTTTCTATCTTTATTTTCCTTCTCAGGTAAATGAATAAGGTTAACCTTATCACTATATTGATCGGCTACTTTTTCTAAGACTGCTTTTCGATCTGTATCCAGCAAGATAAACTCTATGCGATCACTGTACTCCTCTACAATATCATTGAGAGCAGGCAACTCGGCTACACAAGGTGCACAGGATCGATTTCCAACCTGCAAATAAATAGGTTTCTTAATCTTTCTGGTATCTAGAATGAGGCCATCCAAACGTTCAAACTGATAATCCTCTATAAAGCTACCCCTTACAATATTTCGAACCTAATCTTGAAAATAACTCACTGCTAGTTTTTCATTTTCAGCGAACAACTCCCCTCCTTTCTGTCTGTAGTATTGGATTTTCGCTTCGGTCTCAGAGAACATTCTTTTGTTTTCATTAGATGAACAAGACACAAAAAAGATAAAAAATATAAGCCTAGAGATATTTTTAAGGTACTTCATAGTTGGTTGTGTTGTTTAATACAGACGCAACAACTCAAAAAGTGTCGCAAATTCAAAGGACTTGCATCAGTCATCATTTTTATCCCCTTGTTTTGAGCTTTCAGTTCTGGTTTTTTCCTTATTTTTACTTTCAAACATTGTATATCTAATATCCAAACATCTACTATTAGACCTTGAACTTCCTCGCACATCTCTATTTATCCAAAAGCAATACCGAAATCATGATCGGGAACTTTATTGCCGATAGTATTCGAGGAAATCATTTTACACATTATTCCAAAGACATTCAGAAAGGCATTCGACTGCATCGAGAGATCGATACCTTTACTGATGCACATGATATAGTAAGAAGAAGCAAACGTCGTTTAGACAAACGTTATGGACTCTATGCGGGCATCATCATTGACATTTTTTATGATCATTATTTGGCCAAGAATTGGGATGATTATTCTGCCATTCCATTAGAAGTCTATGTAGACTCGGTCTATCATTTGCTGAATAGTCAGCTAGAGAGTTTGCCTGAAAAAACACAAGACATGCTTCCTTTTATGATTGAGTACAACTGGCTGTACAATTACCAGTACCTTGAAGGGATGCAACGAGTCTTGAATGGTATGAACCGACGTACCAAAAACAAATCACAGATGCATTTGGCAACTCAAGATCTGCAAGAACATTACTTAGAATTTGAATCGGATTTCACAGCCTTTTTTGAAGAACTCATCGCATTCTCAAATCAAAAGCTGCAAGAAATTCAAATCGCATAATACAACCAACCATGAAGAAATTTTCCCTGATCCTTATTGTTTTTATTTTATTCAACTGTACTCCAGAAGCACCTCAAATTGAACGTGGACTCATTGCTGAAAAAGGCATGGTGGTTTCCGCTCGTGTAGAAGCTTCGCAAATTGGAGTGGAAATTCTAAAGAAAGGTGGAAATGCTTTTGATGCCATGGCGGCAACTGAATTGGCCTTGGCTGTTGCTTATCCCTATGCTGGGAACCTAGGTGGTGGCGGATTCATGGTGTATAGAACCAACGAAGGGGAGATTGGTGGTTTGGATTATAGAGAAAAAGCACCTTTAGCTGCAACCCGAGATATGTATTTGGATGAGAAAGGAAATGTCATTGCGGGGAAAAGTACCTTAGGCGCAACTGCTGTAGGGGTTCCCGGAACCGTGGCTGGAGTGTTTGCTTCACATTCAAAGTTTGGAAAACTTCCAATGGAAGAAATTTTAAAGCCTGTTATTGCTCTGGCAAAACGTGGTGTGGTCGTGACCAAAAAACAAGAAGAGCGCATCGCTCGCTATCAAGAAAGTTTTTTGAAAGCGAATAAGGACTCCATCTTGATGACGCAAGGTTGGAAAGAAGGTGACACGATCAAATACCCAGCCTTGGCAAATACCTTAGAACGAATCTCGGAAAACGGTCGAGATGAATTTTACAAAGGCGAAACAGCCAAGAAAATTGCTCAATTCATTCAAGACAATGGTGGAATTATTACTGAAGAGGATTTGGCGAAATACGAAGCCAAATGGAGAGATCCGATCACTTTTGAATATGACGATTTGAAAGTCATTTCAATGTCACCACCGTCTAGTGGTGGAGTTTGCTTGGCTCAAATCATGAATGGAATCGAACCATATGATCTAGATAAATACGGACACAACTCAACAAAATCCCTACAAGTCATCATTGAGGCAGAGCGCAGAGCCTATGCTGACAGAAGTTTCTTCTTGGGCGATCCTGATTTTGTGACCATTCCTATCGATACCCTAATCAGTAAAGGATACACCAAAGAACGCATGAGCGACTTCTCCTTTGAGAAGGCAACCTTATCCAAAGATGTGGCACATGGAAATATTGAAGTTGTAGAAAGCAATGAAACCACCCACTACTCTATTGTAGATTCCTATGGAAATGCAGTTTCTGTAACAACCACTCTAAACGGAGGATTTGGCTCGAAGCTTTATAGTGAAGAGTTAGGATTTTTCTTCAACAATGAGATGGACGATTTCAGTAGCAAACCAGGAGTTCCTAATATGTTTGGATTGATTGGTGCAAAAGCCAATGAGATTGCTCCTGAGAAACGTATGTTGAGTTCTATGACCCCTACAATTGTTGAGAAAAACGGTCAGTTATGGATGGTGGTTGGAACACCCGGAGGATCCACGATTATCACGTCTGTATTGCAAACGATTTTGAATGTACATGAATATGATATGGGTATGCAAGAAGCCATCAATCAACCAAGATTTCACCATCAGTGGTTGCCAGATATGGTGATGATGGAACCCAACCAGTTTGATACCATTGTGAAAAAAGAATTGAAAGCCTTAGGTTACAATCTCTTGGAAAGAAACTCTTTGGTAATTGGAAAAGTAGAGGGCATCTTAAGACTCAAAGACGGAACTTACGAAGGTGGCGCTGATCCGAGAGGTGATGACACAGCAGTAGGATATTAATAATAGACAATGAACAATTAACAGTGATCAATGATCATTAATAATTGTTAAATGACAACCGATAATTGATAATTGACAACTGATAATTGAAATATGATACAACCCTTTCACCTCGCCATTCCCGTTCAAAGTTTAGAACCGTGTAGAACCTTTTATCGAGAAGTCTTGAAATGTGAAGAAGGTCGTAGTGATACTCATTGGGTGGACTTCAATTTCTTTGGACACCAATTGGTGATTCACCAGAAAGATGGATTTACGCCAGATCGAATCTCTAATCCTGTAGACGGACATGATGTCCCTGTTCCTCATTTTGGTGTGGTATTATCATTAGAGGACTGGAATGCATTGGCAGATCGATTGAAAGCCAATAACACCCAATTCATCATAGAACCTACCATTCGATTCAAAGGTCAAGTTGGGGAACAAGCCACTATGTTTTTTAACGACCCAGAAGGAAATGCCCTAGAGTTTAAGTCGTTTAAAGATATGGGACAGTTGTTTGCAAAATGAAACATTCTCGACTCTTAGGGAAAATAGTTCTTTCTATTACTTTTGGTTTTGTTTGGATCATATCAAATTTTATCACTTTTCATTATGTATGTGATTACCCAGAATATGGTCCCTCATTCTACGGCTTTCCATTTGTGCAACAGACAAATTCTACATGGGTAAATTCCTTTTCGGGAAATTTATATCTATCTGGAATGATGGGTAATCTAATTATTTGGTCACTCGTTTTTTACATGCTGTTATCTTTGATTAATGATGTTCTTGGTAGAAAAATTAAAAAAGCCTTGTTTCTATTAGGTCTTTTGGGCTTTGTTACGAGTATCATTTATATCTCTTTTTACTTCGAAGCATACGATTGGCGAATTCAATGGTCGCACGACAATTTCAAAATAGACTACTTTTCTGATACCATACAATGTAAACGGACATTCTACTTCTTTAAACACTAAATATTCCCTATTACCCAATAACCATTTAGATAATTTTAACACCTCTTCCCCCAAGAATCCAGTACCTTTAAGCTTCGCTTAATCAGCTAAATCAAATATCAAACAATATGAAAAAATTCCTCCCTATCATCGCTCTGATGATTTCTTACCTTGGATTTTCTCAAGGAACACAATTGCTAAGACAACCAACACTTTCGAAAACCGATGTCGTTTTTGTCTATGCGAACGACCTCTGGAAAGCGCCTTTAAATGGTGGTGATGCCATTCGACTCACCAGCGACGAAGGTTATGAATCCAGTCCTCATTTTTCCAAAGATGGAAAGATGATTGCTTTTACGGCGCAATACGATGGAAACATCGATGTATATGTCATTCCCGCTGAAGGTGGCGAACCGCAACGTTTGACCTACCATCCAAGTGGTGATTTCGTGCAAGGTTGGACTCCTGATGGAAAAGTACTATTTCGATCGGGGCGTGAAGGAAGACCTACACAAACCAACAAATTCTTCACAGTTTCCACCAAAGGTGGAATGCCAGAAGCTGTAGACATTCCAAGAGCTGCGTATGGTGAAATCTCTCCCGATGGAAAACATATTGCCTACACTCCTATCACCAGTTGGGATGCTGAATGGCGAAACTATCGCGGTGGACAAGCCATGCCGATTTGGATTGTGAATATGAAAACCAAAGAATTGACCAGAACACCACAGAAAGACAAAGAGAGACACCTAGATCCTGTATGGCACAATGGTTTGGTTTATTATCTATCGGAAAGAGATTATACGAGCAATATTTGGTCCTTCAACCCGAGGACGTCTGAAGAAAAACAAGTAACCTTCCACAAAAAATTCGACGTTAAAAGCCTGGATGCCAATCCCAATGGAATCGTTTATGAGCAAGGTGGATATTTACACTTGATCAATACCGCGAACAATTCTTCCAAGCAATTGGTCATCAACGTAAAAGGCGATTTGAATTATTCACGACCACGATGGATGAATGTTCAAGGTTGGGCATTGACCAATCCAAATGTATCACCTAAAGGAAAAAGAGCCATCTTCGAACATCGAGGAGATATCTTTACCGTTCCAAAAGAAAATGGAACTTGGAGAAACATTACGAACTCTTCCAATGCCGCAGATCGTTCACCGATTTGGTCTCCAAAAGGAGATCAGATTGCATGGTTCTCAGATGCTAGCGGAGAATATCAATTGATGATTGCAGATCAAAATGGAGACAATGCAAAGAGCATTAAATTACCAAACCCTACATTCTACTTCCGTCCTGATTGGTCTCCAGATGGAAAGAACATCGCATTCACAGACACCAACTTTACCATTTGGATTCTCAATTTAGAAACTGAAAAATTGACGGAAGTTGACAGCGATAAATACGCACATCCAAATAGATCGATGAATCCACAGTGGTCGCCAGATAGCGATTGGATTGCCTATGCAAAACAGAACAACAGCAGTTTTAAGTCGATTTACGCATATCAATTGAGTACTGGTAAAACCATTCAAATTACCGACCCTATTGCCGATGCTATTACTCCTGTTTGGGATGCATCGGGTAAATATATTTACACCTTAGCAAGCACCAACTATGGACTACAAACAGGTTGGTTGGACATGAGTTCTTACGACCCAAGTGTGACCAGAAGCCTGTATGCAGTGGTCTTGAACAAAGATGACAAAGCTCCGAATTTACCAAAGACAGATGAAGAAGATGTGAAGAAAGAGAGTGAAGATAAGAAGAAAAAAGACTCTAAGACGAAAGACAAAAAGAAAGACGCTGATAAAAAAGATGCGAAGAAAGGTCCGAAAGTGACCATTACCGAACAAGGATTGTTTGACAGAGCTGTGGTACTAAAATTACCTTCTCGTAATTATGTTGCCTTGATGAAAGGTCCAAAGAATAAGGTATTCGTTGCAGAAGCAATTCCTAACACCCCAGGATTGACAGTTCATAGTTATGATGTAACCAAAGAAAAAGCAACAGACTACGCGAAAGGTGTTGCTTCCATGGTGGCTTCAGAAGATAGAAACTCGGTGTTACTGAATCAGCGAGGAAGCTGGAGTTTGGTCAGCAGTAAATCACCTGTAAAACCAGGCAAAGGAAAGCTGAAAATGAATATGAAGGTCAAAGTAGACCCAAAGCAAGAAGCACATCAAATCTTCAAAGAAGGATGGCGTTACATGCGTGATTTCTTATATGTGGACAATGTGCATGGTGCTCCGTGGAAAGATGTCTATAAGTGGTATGCTCCATGGATCGACCATGTACGACATAGAACTGATTTGAACTATGTAGTCGATATCATGAGTGGTGAAGTTGCCATAGGACACTCGTATGTTTCTGGTGGAGATTTCCCAAATCCAGGATTTGTTCCTGTAGGATTGTTAGGTGCCGACTTAGAAGTTCACAAAGGAAAATATCGATTCAAGAAAGTATACAAAGGTGAGCGTTGGAATCCAAACATCACTGCTCCTCTTGGATTACCAGGGATTAATGTGAATGCTGGTGATTACTTGTTAGCCATTAATGGAGCAGAATTGACAGACGATACAAATCCATATCAATTATTAGAACAAACCGCAGGAAGAGAGATTTACATCAAGGTAAGTGCGAAATCTAACGGTGATGATGCCAGAGAAATCTTAGTGAAACCTGTTCGAAGTGAGCGACAATTAAGAAGCATCGACTGGATTGAAGGAAACCGCAGAAAAGTAGATCAACTTTCTGGTGGAAAATTGGCTTATGTATATGTTCCTAACACGGCTGGAGCAGGATTTACTTCATTCAATCGTTATTACTTCTCTCAGCAAGACAAAAAGGGTGCTGTGATCGACGAAAGAAACAACGGTGGTGGTTCTGCTGCAGATTACATGATTGACATTATGGGAAGAGAGTTGATGGGTTATTTCAACAGCAAATCGAAAAGTAGAAGACCTTGGACCACGCCAATGGCAGGAATCTGGGGACCAAAAGTGATGATCATTAACGAACGTGCTGGATCTGGAGGAGACTTACTTCCCTACATGTTCAAGTTTAGAAACCTTGGACCCCTCGTTGGAACCAGAACTTGGGGAGGATTGGTTGGAACTTGGGACACACCAAGATTTATTGACGGTGGACGCATGGTGGCTCCTCGTGGTGGATTCTACGATGTAGATGGAAACTGGGCCGTAGAAGGTGAAGGAATTGCGCCAGATATTGAAGTGATTCAAGATCCAAAATCGGTATTGAATGGAAACGATCCACAATTGGAAAGAGCTGTTCAAGAAGCTTTGAGATTACTCAAAGGAAACGAGTTCCAAATGAAGCCAGAGCCGAAAGCTCCTGTTCGATGGAAGCGTCCGAAAGGATATAAGAATGATAAATAATATATATTTGATTCCCACCAAAGGTGGGAATCATTTTTTATGAACATCCTCGAAACCCATATCGCTCCGTCTCAAGAAATACCACTTCGACTCCAAGAATATGCAGTAGGTATTTTTCAGACGATTACGACAAGATCAGCAGTGAAGAAAGCGATCAAAAAAGAGTTGATTCTGGTCAATGGTGAAATTGGTGATACCGCACAATTTATAAAAGGAGATGAGGAAATTATACTTCTAGAGGAACCTTCTAAACACAAAACTTTTGATCTTCTATTGGAAGTTCTCTTTCAAGATGAATTTCTTGCTATTGTCAACAAACCTGCAGGAGTGGCTGTGAGCGGCAATTCCTTTGCGACGATTGACAACGCTTTGACAAACAACTTACAACCAAGTAATCAAGAAGATGCAGTTAGACCTAGACCTGTGCATCGGTTGGATTATCCAACTTCCGGATTGTTACTGATAGGAAAAACCAGTGCAAGCATTCAAAAACTGAGTCAATTATTTGAGCAAAAAGAGATTCAGAAAACTTATCATGCGGTGACTATTGGAAAAATGGATCGAGAAGGAACCATCTCATCAAATATTGATGATAAGGAAGCCTTCACACAGTATTGGCTGTTGAGTTTTCAAAGCTCTCAACGCTTCATCCGATTGAATCTTTTAGAGCTATCTCCTAAAACGGGAAGACGACATCAACTCAGAAAACATCTTTCTTCTCTCGCAAATCCCATTCTTGGCGACAAAGAATACGGAACAGAAGGTTTGATTTTAAAGGGTAAAGGATTGTATTTGCATGCCTCTCGATTGGAATTCATCCATCCGTTTACCAAAGCAATTATGGATGTCAAATGTGATTTGCCTAAGAAGTTTTTGAAGTTGTTTCCAGATTATTCCTGAAAAACCCTAGCATACTCCTCCTCCACTTCAATCAAATAAATCTTATCCACTTGATGAGCATACACATCGTTCATAAAAACTCCTTCTTTGTAAGTTTCTAATGATTTTTTAATGGCTTGTTTTTGTTCTTCAGATTGATTCATCGCTTTGTATACCAAAGATTTGTAGTATTCATTCTCTGCAAAATCATACTCCTTTGTTTGTGACTCAAAAGCCTTGAGCGCTTTTTCAAACTGACCTTCTTCATAATACAAAATCCCCAAATGATATTGAATGTACAACCCCGTCATGAAATCACTTTGTAAATGATCTTCCATGATTTGAATGGCTTTTGTACGTTCGCCTATCATCTTGTAACAAAGGGCTCTCGCAACATTCAAATGGTACATTCCATTTTGACCAAAACCAGCATTCACTCCAACGACATCTTGTAGTCGCTCAATGTCTTCAATGGCTCCTTTGTAATCCCTAAAAAATTGAAATCGACACCAACCTCGATAATCCAGATTGTCTAGAGGAGATAATTCAACAGCCTTGTTCATGAGCTTCATCCAAGTAATAAAATCACCCGTTTTCAAATAAGCGGTGGATTTGGCTTTGTAAGCTGGATGGTAATCGGGGCAAATTTCCAAAGCTCGATTATACTTATCGTGATACTCTTTCCTTAACTGGAAATACTTTTTTGCCTTTTCGATGTATTTACAAGCTTCATATTTACAAGTATCCTCCATCATTTTAAAAGCCTCACAGTTATACTGACTCGAGGCAATTGAAGAAGTGCTGATCAATAGAATTAACAATAACTTTCTCATGGCAATACCTCTAATATTTGTCCATTTTTTATTTTAAAAGTGACGTAGAAATAATAATCACTTTCCATGCCGTTGTACGATAGCACCCTCCATTCTTTATAATCCTTTGTCGATGTAAGTAGCTGGTCGACAATATCATCAGAGAAACTCATCTCTTCGTAGTTCTCGTTCATGCTCAACAATCGGAATCTTCCAGATTCACCATGACAATTCACCGTAAAACGAATCCGTAATAATCCACTTTCTTCCGAACTTTTAGGGACTTCATAAGATGCTCGGATATATCTTTCAAAGTGTAATTTTCCTTTGGCAAAAGGTTTCTCTTTGTACGCATAGTATTGAGGGAGTCGACCTATATTGCAATTTTGAAAATCGCCATCCAGTTCTGGATTGGCGTCAATATCTCCAACTTGAACTTTTAAATCAGGATCTCCATAAACACTTGTTTTTGGAGGATCATCACAAGCTGCAAATACAAACATTAATAGTAATACGAAACAATATGAAAGAGGTGTTTTCATGAAGACAATTTACTGTTCCAATATAGTGAAGATTTTAGTTGTTCAGTTCTTCAAATGTGCTTTTTAATGAAAATATCATTTGCCTGATTTCCTCCTCATTTTTACTTGCAAAACCTATTCGAATGGAATTATGACCTGTTCCTTGCATATCATAGCGTTCCCAATCTCCTACTTCCAATCGATATTTTCTAGCCACTTCCGAAACTTCTTTCCACGTATAGGGTGATTTTAATCGAGTCCAAACGGCCATACCTCCTTTGGGAATGTCAAAGTCAAAATAATCACTCAATTCTTCTTCCAATAATTGACAAAACAAATCTCTTCGCGATTGATAGACTTTCAAGGTCTTTTTAATATGTCGATCTAAATCGCCAGACTGAATAAAATCAGCAAAGGCCAGTTCCAACAAGGCATCTCCTTGCCGATCTACATAACGTCTTACTTTGGCTGCTTCGGAAACAAATTCCTTTGGAGCGATTAGATATCCGATGCGAAATACAGGTGCCACCGTTTTACAAACCGATCCAATATAGACAACGTTTCCATGAGTATCATGACTCGCCAAAGGCAAAATAGGTGCATGATTGTAGTTGAAATCGTAATCATAATCGTCTTCGATAATCGCAAATTGGTGCTCTTTGGCAAGATTCAACAATCGAATTCTTCGTTCTGCAGAAAGTGTTACGGTTGTAGGATGATGATGATGTGAGGTCACATAGACCGCGTTGATCTTTTGTTCTTGACACAATGCTTCAATCTCATCAACATTCAAACCATCTTCATCCACAGAAACTCGGAGAATGTTCGCATTGCGTTCTAAGAACGTCACATCTGCGGAGACATAATTGGTATTCCCTACAATCACCGAATCATTCTTTTGCAGTAACAACTTAGCAGCCAAATGAATTCCCATCTGACTTCCACGTGTAATCAAAATGTTATCAACTGAGCATTGCAAACCTCTTGTCTCATTCAAATAATCGACCAAAACTTCTCGTAACTTCTCATTTCCAAAAGTAGAACCATAGGTCAATGCTTGTAAGGTACTTTGTCGATTGGAAATACGTCGATAGGTTCTTACAATGTCCTGTAAAGGTGTCAATCGAACATCTGAAATCCCATCGTCAATGGTCATTCCATTCTCCATAAATTGAAAAGACTTCCTGTTCAACAACTCGTTTTGTTGAAAGGAAAAGTTAGCCTGATCCCTTTGAATTTCCTCTTTCTGTTGAAAATCTTGTTGCTCTAGAATTGGTAAATTTGCCTTGATATAAGTCCCTTTCTTCGGAATACTTTCAGCCCAACCTTGTAATAACAGCTCTTCATAACAAGCAACAACAGTCTTACGATGTACCTGAAGCAATTCGGATAAACTTCTGCTTCCCGGTAGTTTGGTAGCTGGAGGCAATTTGTGACTTTTGATCAATTCGATAAACTGATTGGCCAATTGCAAATACAAGGGAGTTCCTTGATTTCTGACCAAATGAAAGCTCGTTTTGTATGGAAACATGTCTGGACTACTAAAAATATTAATTCTGGACGAAAATAAAAGTCCATAAATGTACTAGTTTTGAGTTGTAAAACAAAAACTATGATTCCAGAAGACTTACATCCTTCAGAGTTTGACATCTATTACAAACGATATATTGATAAACTACCAGTAGATACAGAGTTAATCGATGGCTTTATAAATGGAAAAAGCATTGTCATTCACTTCTTCCGTCAAATCCCAAAAGAGAAGCAACTGCATCGATACCTTCCTGAAAAATGGAGTATTCAAGAAGTATTACAACACTTAATTGATACAGAGAGAATATTCATGTATCGCTGTTTTCGGATTGCACGAATGGATGCTACTCCATTAGCAGGTTTTGATCAGAATATTTATATCGAACCTTCCGGAGCGGATCAAAAAACGATGGATCAGTTGCTACATGAATACGAAATAAACAGGAACAATTCGATTTCTCTATTATCAAGTTTATCCGATGAACACCTAAGTTTTATTGGGAATTCAAATGGTGGTAACATGTCTGCACGAGCTGCGGCATTTACCATCATTGGCCATGATATTTGGCATATGGAAATTATTAAAGAAAGATATTTATAAATGTTAGAAATAAGACCTAATTGCGAACACTGTGGGAAAGACTTACCTAGCAATTCAACAGAAGCGATGATCTGTTCTTTTGAATGCACTTTTTGTCGAGAGTGCGCATTAGAGCTTTTTGAAAATGTTTGTCCAAGTTGCGGAGGTGATTACGTTCCAAGACCTATAAGACCCAAAAAAATGGTCATGAAATACCCTGTATCTACCAAAAGAGTGTATGCTCCAGCAGATTTGGAAAAAGCCAAAAAACTCACGGAAAAATTCAAAGATGTTCAACCAGAAAATAGATAAGTCAACGGTTCACTATAGTGAACCCTTTACTAAAGCAAAAAAACCATGAAAGAATATCCAAAATCGAAACTCAATAGAATCAAAAGAGGTCAGGTCAGAGGCACTTATAATGTAGAAAAAATAGATGCCATCTTAGATGCTGGTTTCCTCTGCTTTGCTAGTTATATCTATGAAGGAAAGGCAATTTCTATTCCCATGGCCTATGGAAAAAAGGGAGACAAAATCTATTTACACGGATCGCAAGCCAACCGAATGTTACTCTCTCTTTTACATGCTCAAGAAGCCAGTATTACGGTTATGCATCTGGATGGTTTGGTCTTGGCCCGTTCAGGTCTGCATCATTCTGTAAATTATCGATCAGCAACCATCTTTGGACCTGTACGAAAAGTCACTGATGACGCCCAAAAAGAAGCAGCTCTGGAATGTGTGGTAGATCAAATGATTCAGAATCATTGGAACTCCTTGCGTCCTATGTATCAAAAGGAATTGGACAGAACCTTAGTATTAGAAATGACCATAGAAACTGCTTCTGCAAAAATTAGAGATGTGGGTGTCAATGATGAACCTGAAGACTATCATACAGATGTTTGGGCTGGAGTTGTTCCTATCAAGCAAGTTGCCGAAATGCCAGTTCCAGACGAGCAATTAAGAGCAGGAATTACAACACCAAAACACATACTTGATTATTACGAACAAAACAAATAATTTCACCGAGGAAAATTAAATTTCGTACATGAAAACATACGATGTGATTATCTTAACAGATGATCGTTACGTTGACAATTCTGAATCAGATTGGTTCATACAAAATGTCCATAAAGAAGATACTCTTGTGAAGAAGGCTTTGGAAAAGCTTGAAATGAAAGTCGCAAGAAAATCATGGAGCGATCCTAACTTTGATTGGTCCTCTACGCGCTACTTACTTTTTAGAACTACTTGGGATTATTTTGATCGATTTGATGAGTTCTCCAGTTGGTTAAACAAAGTGAGTCAAGTGACCACTCTTTTGAATTCTGAGCGTATCATTCGCTGGAATATTGATAAACATTACCTACTCGATCTTCAAAAAGCGGGTATCCATATTTGTGAAACTTACTTTATAGAAAAAGATAGTAATGCTTCGCTTCAGAATTTAGTTGATCAACACAATCTTGACACCTTTGTCATCAAACCCTGTATCTCTGCAGGTGCCTTTCACACCTATAAAATTCATAAGGAAGAAGCCCCTCAATATGAAGCCTTATTCAAAAAACTTCTTACTGAGTATTCCATCATGTTACAGCCTTTTCAGCACAACATCGTTTCCAAAGGAGAAATGTCTTTGATGGTCATGAATGGTAAATACACACATGGAATTCTGAAAAAAGCAAAAGCAGGAGATTTCAGAGTGCAAGACGATTTCGGAGGAACTGTTCATGATTATCGGGCCACCCCAGAAGAGATTGCCTATGCAGAAAACGCGGTAAAATCTTGTCCAGAAATGCCTATATATGCCAGAGTTGATGTATTTTTAGATAATCAAAACAAATTGGCTTTGGCAGAATTGGAATTGATAGAACCCGAATTATGGTTTCGAAATCATCCTGAAGCTGCAGATGAACTCGCCAGAGGCATTCAACAACTGATCAAATGAAAAAAATTTTAAAAGTTTTAGGAGTACTTATTGTGCTTCTTATTGTAGTAATCGGAATTTACTATTTCTCAAACAATGAACCCTTACCCGAAGGAACTCAAGGACCAGAAGCCGACGAATTGGCAATGAAAATGGTCACTGCCATGAACAAAGAAGCTTTTGATACTACGGAAATCATTGAATGGAGTTTTCGAGGAAAAAATTTCTACAAATGGAAAAAGCAAGAAGGATTGGTAGAAGTTTCTTGGGGAGATAACAAAGTGACCTTAAATCTAGAAGATCACTCCAAAAGTGCTGGTTCATCACCAGAAACCGTTCAAACTGCGTTGGATTATTTTAACAATGACAGCTTTTGGTTACTGGCCCCATACAAAGTGTTTGATGAGGGAGTTGAAAGAAGACTGGTTGACTATGAAGGCAATCAGGCTTTGTTAGTTAGCTATACTTCTGGAGGTTCTACCCCAGGAGATTCTTATTTATGGATCTTGGATGAAAACGGACTCCCTACCAGTTACAAAATGTGGGTAAGCATCATTCCAATAGGCGGAGTTGGAGCAACATGGAGCGATTGGAAACAAGGAGATTCAGGAATCAAATTACCGACTCGACATGAACTTTCTATCATGGGAATGGAATTGGATATGGGTGATGTAAAAGCATACAACCCTAACGCAGATGCTTTGGCAGAGAAAGTATTGAAAGCTGTCAAACATGAAGCTTATAAAAACACACGATACATCGATTGGAGCTTTGGAGGTAGACGTTTCTACAAGTGGGACAAAGACGAACACATTGTAGAAGTATCATGGAACGATGTGAAGGTTATGTTACATCCAAATGATATGGAAAAAAGTGTTGCTTATCAAAACAATGAAGAATCTAAAAACAATGAAGGTTTGGTAAAGCGCGCTTGGGATTCGTTCAATAACGATAGTTTCTGGTTGGTAGCTCCACATAAATTATTTGAGCCTGGAATTCTCAGAAGCATCGAAATGATCGATGGCAAAGAGGCTTTAAAAGTGAAATACACCACAGGAGGTACAACTCCAGGAGATTCGTATGTTTGGATTTTAGATGAAAATTATAGACCTGTCAGCTATAAAATGTATGTACCAAGTGCGAATATGGTTGGGGTTCCAGCCACTTGGGACGACTGGATTGAAACCGAATCTGGAACCATGCTTCCGAAAAGTCATACCTTCTCTAGCGGAGGCGTTTTGAGTATGGGAGATGTGAAAGGGTATAATGCGAAGTAGGATGTTTTGTGTCTGATATCTGCAGTCTGAAGTTCAAAGTCTAAAGTCCGAAGTCTAAAGGTGAAAGTACAAAGCCAATAGCCAAAAAAACAATCAACTAACGAGTAACAGAATGAATTCAAAAATCATTGCAAACGGAATTTTAAGAGCACTTGCCATCATTTTAGGAATTGGTTTGCTATGCTACTTCTTATATGTTGTAAAATCGGTTTTGATATATATCGCCATCGCAGCCGTTATTGCCTTAATTGCACGTCCGTTGATCATCTTTTTAAGACGTAGATTGAAGTTTCCAAACACCTTGGCAGTCGTCACCACGATGACCATCTTTGTCTTACTATTCCTAGCCTTGATTAGCATGTTCATTCCTCTAGTTGTTGAACAAGGAAAAAGTTTGTCCTTACTAGAATCTCAATCAGATGGATTAAAGGAAAACATTCAGTCTCTAATCACAGAGATCAACGTTTATTTCGATTCGAAAGGAATTGATATTTTGAGCGAATTACAAAGCGCCGATTTAATGTCGAGTCTCAAATCCGTCCCCGACGTACTGAGTTCAGTTTTGGGTTCTGTAGGATCGTTTAGTATTGGGTTGTTCTCGGTATTATTCATTTCCTTTTTCTTTATGAAAGACAGCAGAATCTTTAAGAATTCTATACTTGCAATTATTCCCAAGGGAACAGAAAATCGTTTTTCTCAATCTTTGGAAACCATCAACGATTTACTGTCTCGTTACTTCTTAGGAATCATGTTGCAAATCACGATTTTGTTCATTCTATACACTGTTATCTTATTGTCTTTTGGAATTTCAAATGCCGTGGTAATAGCATTCTTATGTGCATTGCTAAACATCATTCCTTATGTAGGTCCGTTGATTGGAGCTTTCTTAATGATTGTTTTATCCATGACTAGTAACTTGGCTCTAGGAATGGATTTCCAATCAGAAATTCTACCTAAGACCATCTATATTATGATCTTTTATTTTGTAGCACAAATGGTAGACAATTTTGCGAGTCAACCAGTTATTTTTTCCAAAACGACAAAATCGCATCCACTGGAAATCTTCTTGGTGATTATTATTGGAGGTTTGCTGATGGGGCCAGTAGGAATGATCATTGCTGTACCTACCTACACGGCAATCAAAGTGATTTTGAAGGAGTTTTTATCGGAGAACAAGATTGTAAAATCACTAACCAAAGATTTGTAATCCACCATTGAATACACACATCTTACATAAAGATGTTCAGGATTTTATTACCCAAAATTTAAAATCCAATCTGACGCAATTGATCTTGAAAGGTTCCCCATTTGAGGGAGTGAGTATTCAAGAAATTGCCACACAAATTGTAGCCAAGGAAAAAAGTCAGAAGAAATTACCAAGCTGGTTTCAGACTAAAAATATTTACTATCCACCCAAACTCAATCTAGAGCAAACCTCTTCGGAAATCACCGCTGATTACAAGGCTAGTCTGGTATCGGGAAAAAGAATTGTGGATGTCACTGGCGGATTTGGTGTAGACTCTTTTGCATTCTCAAAGCATTTCGATGTTGTTACTCATTGCGAGCTGAATCCGGAACTTTCTGCAATCGCTGCCTATAATTTTGAACAGCTTTCATCCAATTATGTTGAGACTTATATAGGAGATGGAATTGAGTTTATCAAAAATGGAGCTACAACTTACGATTGTATTTACATCGATCCATCACGAAGAAATGATGCCAAAGGAAAAGTTTTTCTATTGGAAGATTGTGCACCCAATGTTCCAGAAAACTTAGACGGTCTGTTCTTGAAATCGAATACTATTTTGATCAAGACTTCTCCTATGTTGGACATCAGCAGCGCGGTTAGTGAACTGCATTCAGTCAAAGAGATTCATGCCGTTGCTGTACTTGGTGATGTAAAAGAACTCTTGTTTTTACTAGAGAAAAACTTCACTGGAAGCATCTCTATCAAAACTATTAACTTTCAAAAAACGGCAATACAAAAATTCGGATTTATATATCAGTCCAATGTCGCTTCAACATACGGCCTTCCAAAGAAATACTTGTACGAACCCAATGCAGCCATCTTGAAATCTGGAGGTTTTCAGCAAGTATCCGAAGCATTAAAGCTAGACAAACTTCATCAACATTCTCATTTGTACACTGCAGATGAGTTGGTCGATTTCCCAGGGAGAACTTTTGAAATCATAGAGGTTATCAACTATGATAAGAAGAAGATCAAGTCATTGCTCCCGAATAAAAAAGCGAATATTACCACGAGAAATTTTCCTAAGACCGTTCAACAACTTCGCAAAGAATTAAAAATCAAAGACGGAGGTCATGATTATCTATTTTTTACTACTGATTTAAATAATCAATTTATTTGCATCCATTCAAAGAAAGTTTGAAATATTAACATATGTAAATAAACTAAGTATCAGTACTAAAAAACTACTACTTAACATATTGTTAATCATTTTTTTTACTAACTTTATAGCTGTCAAACTCAGACGAGTTTACGCATTAGTGTTTTATTTTTAGGGGTGTAAAACACTTCAAAAGCCTTGATTTTTCAAGGCTTTTGCTATTTCATAGACTATTTTTTGGTAAATTTGTTTGGATAACTTCCGAAGTTATTTTCATGCAAACCAATAATTATCAAGGCTTAAAAGTAATTGGTGACAGACAATCCTCTGTTCGCGATGAACTCGTGGTTGAAGCACCTTTACAAATCAATATCAATGGCAATTCTTATACTGTAGTGATGAGGACTCCAGGCAACGACATTGATTTGATTCGTGGTTTGTTATATGCCGAAGACTTTTGTTTGTAAATGTCTTCGTGGTTTGTTATATGCCGAAGACATTTACAAACAAAAGTCAGCACCTATTTTTTCAATTGTAGAGCAACAAGATGCTGTTCCTAAAGTGATTGAAGTATCCATTCCAAAGAAAGAACTTGGAAAAGGATATTTAAACAAGCGTACACTTCTTTCTGTATCTTCCTGCGGTATTTGTGGAAAGCAAGAGTTGGAAGATATCAATCCAAATGGCGAGACTTTAGAAGAGAAAGCTTCTTTTTCATCCGATATTCTATTTGCGATGCTAGATCAGTTTCATGTCTATCAAAAGATATTCAAAGAAACTGGAGGAAGTCATGCAGCAAGTGTTTTTGATCAAAGTTTTCAATTCCTTACCTTACGAGAAGACATTGGACGACACAATGCTGTGGACAAATGCGTTGGTCATTTGCTGCAAGAAAACAAGCTGAAAACAGGAACATTTCTTGTTGTCAGTGGACGCGTTTCTTATGAAATCGTTTCCAAAGCATTTATTGCCAAAATCCCTGTAATTATTGCAGTTTCTGCTTGTTCATCCATGGCAGTAGATTACGCCAAAGAATTGGGTATCTGCTTGATTGGCTTCACAAGAGGCGATAATATGACTATTTATTCAAATCCGACATTTTTAAAGACAAAGGCCCCAAATGAGTTCTAAAAAACCACATGCACAACCACCTGAAAAATTAACGGGAATTAAACTGGAGAAAATTCCCGAATCCGCTGTTGGAGTGAAAGCCATCAAATCAGCTCTTTCTCATATTACAAATGAAGTGGGCCTTAGTAAAGGTGTTGGGTTGTTGGCAAAACTGAATCAAATCGATGGGTTTGACTGCCCAGGTTGTGCTTGGCCAGACCCTGATGAGAAACGCGCCTTTCTAGCTGAATACTGCGAAAATGGTGCGAAAGCCGTAGCCGAAGAAGCTACAAAGAATCGTGTTTCTCCTATGTTCTTTGCGACACATTCTGTGAAGGAATTGTCGAAACTATCAGATTATGAAATTGGAAAGAAAGGTCGACTTACACACCCCATGGTCTTACATGAAGGAAAAGATCATTATGAAGAAATCTCTTGGGAAGATGCTTTCCATATGATTGGTGAAGAGTTGAATGGATTAAACTCTCCAAACGAAGCTATTTTTTACACCTCAGGAAGAACCAGTAATGAAGCTGCATTCTTATATCAATTGTTTGTACGTCAGTTTGGTACGAACAACTTGCCAGATTGCTCTAATATGTGTCATGAATCCAGTGGCGCTGCACTTTCAGAAACCTTAGGTATTGGAAAAGGTTCTGTGACTTTAGATGATTTTAATCACGCCGATTTAGTCATCGTGATTGGACAAAACCCTGGGACAAATCATCCAAGAATGTTAACTGCTTTGGGAGAAACTAAGAAGAAGGGCGGACAAATCATTACCATCAATCCTCTGCCTGAAGTTGGGTTGATGCGATACAACGATCCTCAAAATCCCTTAAAGTGGATTGGAAAAGGTCAGAAACTTACTGATATCTTCTTACAAGTAAAAATCAATGGTGATGTAGCATTGTTGAAGATCATCATGAAGTTATTATTGGAAAAAGAACAACAAGAAG
This sequence comes from uncultured Flavobacterium sp., assembly GCA_964612905.1. GTDB lineage: Bacteria > Bacteroidota > Bacteroidia > Flavobacteriales > Flavobacteriaceae > Polaribacter. The sequence continues at coordinate 19,811 of CAZTFN010000005.1, forward strand.
TAGGATCTGTTTTCGATCATGACTTTATCAAAGAAAAAACACAAGGTTACGATGAGTTCATTGCAGACCTTGAGAATTATTCCATTGTGGACCTACTTCCTCAAACAGGATTGCCATTGAATGAGATCAAAGAAGCCGCAGACATGATCGCTGCAAAGAAAAAGATCATCATTTGCTGGGCTATGGGACTAACACAACATAAAAATGCTGTTGATAACATCCGAGAAGTCGTCAATTTATTGTTACTGAAAGGAAGTATTGGTAAAAAAGGAGCTGGAACCTGTCCAGTGAGAGGCCACTCCAATGTACAAGGAGATCGAACCATGGGAATTTGGGAAAAACCGAAAGATGCCTTTTTGGACAAACTGGAATCTGAGTTCAACTTTAAAGCGCCAAGGAATCATGGATACGACGTGGTAGAAGCTATTAAAGCAATGCATGAGAAAAAGGCAAAGGTATTCTTTGGAATGGGTGGAAACTTTATTTCAGCAACTCCTGATACCGAATACACAGCAGATGCTTTGAGAAATTGTGATCTCACTGTTCATGTCTCAACAAAATTGAATCGAAGTCATTTGATTCATGGAAAAAGAGCCTTGATTCTCCCTTGCTTAGGTCGATCTGAAAAAGATGTTCAACAGGAAGGAGAGCAATTTGTGAGTGTTGAGAATTCTATGGGTGTGGTACATCAATCCTCTGGTCATTTACATCCACTCTCCAAACATTTGTTGAGCGAGCCTGCAATCGTTGCTGGATTGGCAAAAGCAACATTGAAAGACTCTAAAGTGGATTGGTTGAATTTAGTCACAGACTATGATCAGATTCGAAATAAGATTGAAGCCGTAATTCCTGGTTTTAATAATTACAACGAACGAGTTAGAAATAAAGGCGGGTTTTACTTACCCAACAATGCTAGAAACAACAACTTCGCTCCTACTCACACTGGAAAAGCGAACTTCACACTAAATGAAGCCTCCGATCTTGAATTGAAAGAGAATGAGTTCATTATGATGACGGTTAGAACACACGATCAATACAATACCACCATTTATGGTTTAGACGATCGATATAGAGGTGTTTTAAATGAACGTCGGGTTGTTTTTATGAATCAAGACGATATGAATGCACAAGGTTTGAAAAAAATGGACGTTGTAAATTTGATCAGTCATTTTGAAGGCGAGCAAAGAGTTGCCAAACGTTTTCTAGTAATTCCGTATAGTATTCCAAGACAATGTACGGCGACATATTTTCCAGAAGCCAATGTTTTGGTCCCCATCAGAAGTACTGCAAGAAAAAGCAACACACCTGCTTCAAAAACGGTGATTATTACGATTGAAAAACAATAAATGAAAAAGTTTTTACTGACCATTCTTCTATTCACAATTGGTTATTCATTCGCACAAAAGAATGAGATTCCTGAAAGAAAAACGCTCAATGGATTCTTTGCCATGGATTATCTATCCATTGATATGCCTACAAATGATCTTGGACCAGACGAGCGTCATATGGGGTTCTCTGGAATTCATTACAACCTAAAGTTCAACGACTTTTATGGTGGTTTAGGAATGTACGGTTCGGTGCGAGGTGAAAGAGGCGGATTCTTTACCTTGGGAGTTAATTTAGGTTATCAAAAATTACTGACCGGTAAACTCTTTTTAGATACAGGAGTCCATTTTGGTGGCGGTGGTGGTGCAGGAGCTCCCGATGGCGGTGGCGCTTTCATTCTTCCACATGCAAACCTCGGATATCAATTCAACTCTTTTTCTCTAACTGCTGGATATAGCTATATCAATTTCTTTGATGGTGGTGACATCAAGAGTCATCAACTCAATGTTGGCCTACAGATTCCAATGGATGTCGACTACTCAAATGTGGAAAATGCCGATCAAGAACTTAAGGTTTCGGATTTAAAGAAGACTACTTGGAACAAGAAAGCACGAAGAATGTCTTTCATGCTTCATCTAAACAATTTATCGGCCAATGGAAATTCTCAAAACAACTTAGGAGAATCTTTAGTAGGCACTACGATCCGATTGGTTGGATTTGAAGTGAATTCCTATTTGAATGACGATTGGTTTTTATTTGCAAAGTTTGATGGAGCCTATGATGGTATTCGTGCTGGGTATATGAATATATTGCTAGGCGGTGGTTATCATTTTGGGTTCAACAAAAACAGAACAAACATTCTCACCAAATTTGGAATGGGAGCTGGTGGTGGTGGAAGTGTAGAAACCAAAGGCGGTATGTTAATGTATCCTGATATTTCTATTGAACAACATATTTCAAACAATGTATACCTTTCTGTGAACAAAGGGTTTTTAATGAGCCCAGATGCTTTTTTTGAAAGCTCAACGTTTGGAGTCGGTTTAAAGTACTACACAAATATCAATGGAGTCAAAGACCTTGATGACAATCAAAAATCCAAATTTAAAGCCTTTGAAATAGCTGTAAAGCAGGACCTTTATCTAGATGCTGATCGAACGCGGCTACCTACAGAGAACTTATACCAAATCGCCGTTCAACTAAATTATTTCTTGAATAAAAACGTGTATTTGGCAGGTCAGACGGCTTTTGCCAATTTTGGAAATGCTGGTGCTTATGCTGAAGGAATTGTGGGGATTGGCGTCCAAACCAACTCCATCTTCAACAATCGTATCAACCTTTTCCTACAAGCACTTGCAGGAGGTGCTGGTGGAGGTGATATCAGTACTGGTGAAGGCTTGATTTTTAAGCCAAGTATAGGAATGAACTACCACTTAAATGATGGCTTCTCTTTGCGTGGTGCAGTTGGTTATGTGAAAGCACGAGGTGGTGAGTTGAGCAGTCCTATGATCAATTTAGGATTGAGCTATCGATTTGCTTTTTTGTCTTCTAAGTAATTTACTCAACGGAAAACGATTCGACTTCTCTGTTCGCTTCTATTCTACTCTGCAGTTCCTCTGGGAATTTGGCATAAAAGTTAATTCCTGTAACCTGCTCTAGACTATCGATAGATGTTACAAAGTCGAAATAAGACTGTCGCGATTTCTCATTTTTAAGCAAGAATCCGATGCCCGTCACATTCCCGTCCTTAAATCGAACAATTGTCTTATAATAGCTATGTGGAATACTTACTTCGTTCTCACCAATAGTGCCTAGAGGGTTATCCAAAACTGGGCCTGTGACAACATATAGGGAATCACTTTCTTTGGACCACGTATAGATTTGGGCTTCTAAGAATCTCCAAATACCTCGATTGAACATGGGTGCCTGTGGACTCATATTGCTCATAAAAAAGCTTTCCTTCATGGATTCTTTACTAAAGGACATGGCTTTAGCAGGTGCCAAATGTCCACGATCATAACCCGATCTTTTATAATCTTCCAAGGTTGCAGAACCTCCTTCTATCAATGGATCAGGACGAAAAGCATCTTTTCGTTTTACAGATGAGCTATCGGGAAATGGATACATTTTATACGCCACCCAATCGGCTTGTTCGTGTTCTTTGTTGTAAGAAAGCGTGTAAAAAGGTCGCACTAAAACTTGATTGTCTGCTACTTGAAAAGGTAGGTTAAAGTCTGCTTCAAATACAATCGTTGCTGGCGGAACCGTTTCACTTTCTTCAAGTTCAACAATAGGAAGATCACCATCAATTGGTTCCTTTTGTTTGGACTTGGTGTAAAAGTAGTACACCACAACTAAGATTGCGATGATTAATAAAATTACTAAAATGTTTTTAGTGGATCGTTTCATAAGTTTGGTTCGTGTTCTGTCCGAAATTAGGCAAATTATCTATGAGAAATGAATGGTTACCTGATTAATTCCAAATACAAAAATTAAAAATTATATCGCACACCCAACTGTGCTCTCCATCGAGAATTGAACAAATCTACCGCCCAAGCTTCTTCGTTAGGATCGATATTGAATTGATATTGTGGCGTTCCATTTTGAATCCCAACAAAGTTCAATAAGCTAAAACTAGAGTTGACCACATTGGGCACAAAGACCAGTCTTCCCCAATCTCGATTGATAAAATTAAAGACATTCAGCATATCCATAGAGATCGCAATTGAATGTCCATTCTTTAAATCGATAGTGCTTTGAATACGCATATCCAACTCATGATTCCAAGGAGTTTTGGCACCATTACGTTCTACATAGTTCCCTCTCCTACTGCTTAGATATGAATTGGAATTGATGTAAGCATCTAGGTTTTGCCATTGTTCTGAAGCGGAGACCGCAACATTTCCAGAGCTGTCTAAAATGTCTACTAAATTAATTTCAGATTCATCTGCTGGAACATATATTAAGTCATTTCGAGAAGAACCATCTCTGTTTAAATCGCCTTGATAGATAAAGGAAAAAGGGCTTCCTGATCGACCGTTGTACAAGAACGAGACTTGCATTCGACTTGTATTGCTCAACTGGAAATTACAACTGTGCGTAGATACAAACTTGTGTCTTAAATCGAAATTAGAAAATGACAAGGTAGGATTGTTTCCAAAGACCGCCTGATTCCACTCAAAGTTAGCGGCTGGTGAATTTCTCACCGTACTTGACACATCTTTACTAACTCCATAAGTATAGCCCAAATATCCAGAGTAATTGTTGGTTTCCTTTTCTAGCCCAAAGGTCAAATTATATCGATATCCTTGATTGGTGTTGGTTAACAAAAAGACATTGGTAAAGTTTGGATTGATCTTAATAGCATCACCTGTTTGTGTGTAATAAGGGCGATTATCCGCTCCTTGAAAATTAGCAAAATTATCTTGTCTGTTGATCGACTGAAAAAACAAACCTTTCAACACTTCGGTGTAGGTATATTCAAGATTTAACGTCCATCTTTTTGGAAGTTTTGCCTCCAAAGCTAAGTTCGTTTTCCATTCACGCGGAATGGTAAAATCTTTATCGATTAGATTGATCTCGGTAAGATTCGGCTGAACATTCTGCAAATCGGCAAGGTTCTCCGTTAACGGTGTCACAGCTCCGCTAGGTCTGATATCAATATTGAAGTATTCCGTTCCGGAAATGTATTCAGAATAAGCAAACCACAAATACGGGATTCGACCCGAGAACAATCCTGTACCTCCTCTTAATTTGAACTTCCCACTCTCATCCAATGTATAATTAAAGCCTAATCTTGGATTCAATTGTGGTTTTCTAGAAAGTTTGTTATCAAACTGACTAAATTCTGGTGTGTTTGCCACCTCCTGACTTACAGGCAACTCATCAGTTAAAAATTGAGCATCCAGACGAATTCCCGCAGTAATGGTGAACTTATTGGAAACTCGATATTTATCCTGTGCATACAAACCTGTTTCCAAAATAGCTACCGTTGCGGAAGGAGTACTATTGACGAAGTCGAAATCATTATTATTGATGTTATACACACCTCGAACTCTCGCGGGTCTATCATTCAAAAAGTCATCTACAGATCGGTATTCCCATCGACCGTTCCATGCGGATAAGAATCCATATTTGATATTGTTGTATTGTGCCAATCCACCTAAAGTAAACGTATGATTCTCTTTAGAAAAGGTCAACTTATCAGAGATTTGCAGGGTATATAAATCTGTATTGTAAACAGACGCTTCTCTGTACGTTCCTGCGAAAATCCGGTTGGTTGAGTTGGATGCGATCTGGATATGTGGAAATACTCGACCCTCAAAATCACGATCTTCTATCACAGTATTGAACCCCAGAGAAAGCGTGTTTGACATCCCGCTTGACCAGTTTGACTTTAGTTCCAAAGCTAAACTGTTGGCCGTGCTATTATGTCTATATCCTTGATTTCCAAAGTTGAATATGGAAGTGCTCCATTCCAAATTATCAGCAAAACTATTGACGTAATTGTTTCTTAGGGTGAGTTTGTGCTGATCGGAAATATTATAATCCAAACGTGTGAATATTTTGGTACTTGATGTTTGTACGGATGCATCTGTAAAAGTTCCGGGGTCATAATTGTAAACACTGATGAGTCGGTTTGCGATGGCTTCTACATCTGCAAAAGGAATGTTCGAGCTTGCACTGCCTGGTGGATTTAATACTGGGCTACTAGACAAGGCTTGTTCTATATTGACGAAGTAAAACAATTTATCTTCAATCAAAGGCCCTCCCACGCCTGCTCCCACTTGCATGTCATAAAAGCTCGGAACTTCTTGTTTTAAGCCATTGGAATATTGTCCAACGGTAATTTGATTGTTTCCAAATGCATAGACCTCTCCTTTGAAATTATTGGTTCCGTTTTTGGTAATTAAGTTGATATTGGCACCGCTAAAGTTTCCAAAACTCACGTCAAAAGGCGCCAATTTCACCGAAAGTTGTTTCACCACACCTAAGGCAATAGGCTGAGTTCTGGCCAAACTTCCAGGCGTTCCGTTTGCTAAGGACCCTGAGGCTCCACTCACAGCTTCCTGAAAACCAATAACATCGTTATTAGCAATACCATCAATACTTAGATTGTTGAATCGGTTGCTCGCTCCTCCAAAAGAGTTTAAATTGTTCTCCGCTAAATTCTTGGTTAAGTCCTGAATACTACGACTTATGGTCGGTGTGGAATTGATTCTTTTACGACTTAGTACTACTTCGTTTCCACTTTTTATCTTTTTTCCTTTAGTGGTAATGACCACTTCATTCAGAGTTGTATTATCCTCCACCATGATAAAGTCTTTGACCGTAGTAGCGCCCAAATTCACGACAACATTTTTAACTACAATGGTCTTGAATCCTAAGAATGAAATCTCCAATTGGTAACGATCGGAGGGTGGTAAATTGGTAAAACTGTAAAATCCATTATCCTTGGATACTACACCGTATTTGAAATTGGTTTCTAAATCAATAACGATGACTGTTGCTGAAGGGATGGGTTCCTTTGAGCTATCAGTAATTACACCTTGGAGAACTCCAGTCGTTTCTTGGGCATTGATCATAATGCTGAAAAACAGTAATAAGAAAAAGAGTCCGCGTACAAACTTCATTCGATTCATTCTTTATAAAAGGCTATACTTACAATTAGGACAAACGATCCAAATACCAGAGGTAGTTGTCTAAGACGTAGGCTGTATTTTGCTTGGTCACTGATTCGATCAACGTGCCATTCTCATCAAAGATTTCATGAATGTTGAGATAACACTTTTGAGGAGTTGGAACTCCGCCCATATTGAGTTCTAATAAGCGCAAAGCAGAAAGACAATTAGGTCCACCAAAAGAATTGGATCCTAAAGTAATATTTGCCATTGGAGTACGATTAAAAACCTGTGGCTTTAGGTAATCCCAAGCATTTTTCAAGACTCCGGGTATGCTGTTCTTATATTCAGGGCAAACGACGATGATTCCATCAGCTGCAACTATTTCGTCTTGAAATTTCTTTAAACTCCCTGTCGCTTCTTCTTCGGAAATCTTCTCTGTAAACATTGGAAGATTGATTTCTTTTAAGTCTTGAACAAAGGCGGTCAATCCTTCTTTCTCATTTAATAGTTTGCATACAAACTCAGCTACATGATGTGTTTTTCGCCCTTCTCTTATGGAACAAGACATGACAATGACTTCTTTCATCTTTGTTTATTTTTAATAGTTCATAGAGCATTCCTTCTCTCGTGTTTCAAGAATCTCTGTATATATCTTTTCGTAGTTATCGGCAGTTCTTTTGTAATGAAAATGATTCAATGCATAATCTCTGCAAACTTCGGGTTTAATGCGATCACAATGCTCAAGAGCATATAGGTAATCTGCTTCGAAACTACATACAAAACCTACATCATCAGAAATAACTTCTCCATAAGCTCCTTTATCACTGCAGATTACAGGAGTTCCAGAAAACAGTGCTTCTACAAGAGTGATCCCAAATGTTTCTATATAATTTGAAGGAGATAAAAATGCATTGGCTCCTGCCAATAATTTTGCCTTTTGTTCGCCTCTCACATCTCCCACATAAATGGCTCCATAGGCATCGCACATGTGTTCTACTTTCTGAATATCAGCAAGATTTCTACTAGAGCCTGCCACAATCAATCTTTTGTTTGCTTTTTTACACAAGCTTAGAGCGGTCTGTAAGCCTTTTCCTTCATACCTGGATATATCCGCCATAAAAAGTACATACCCTGCTTTCTCCTTTCTGTAGATATAGTCGTTAGGGTCCAAACCACACCATACGTGATGTTTGTCGTTGTACAAATCGGCAATGGATTTAGACACATGAATCTTGGTAAACTCTGCATCGCACTCTGGGTGATACAAATGGTTGGTAGCAATCACAGGAATTCCAGTTCCTCTATAGTGATTACACAAAAATCTATTGATTATAGCACTCACATGAACGATATCTACATCTTCAACAGGTTCTTTAACCAAAATAATACCTGGATCAGAACTAATATGTTCTTCAAAGTTTACATGGTAGAAAACCGTGTGACCTTTTTCTGCCAATCCACGTGCCAATAAATCATGTTGATGATGACTTGACCCCGAAGGAAATGCTGTAATTTCCTTAGCAGCCCCTTCTTTCTTGAAAGATGGATAATGATGATTGCTGGATAATAATATTCTCATTTGATAACAATATTATCTATTAGGTACTCCTTGAAAGCTTTCGGGTCATTTTTCAATTTAAACGTATTCGGCTTCTCTACAACCTTTGCCCGTTCGTTTCTTCCATTCCCATGAGCATACACTACAGATGTTCCTTCATTGACAAAGTTTGTATTGACATATCGAATAATGAATCCGATGCGCTTGGTTTCAGAAGTGTTTGCCTGTGATCCATGAATAATACTGTTATGGTGCATGGAAAACTCTCCTGCCTGTAATTCAAGATTCAATGCATCCTCATCTTTTACCTCAACGGCAATTTTATGACCTTTGCGAATCATATTTTTTTCATCCGTGAAATAAACATGATCTTGTAATAAATTTTGATGACTTTTGGGAATTACTTGCATACATCCATTTTCAGTATTACTGTCGGAAAAAGCCAACCAAACTGTCAAAGAATTATTTTGATCCCATCCAGAATTCATACCATCCTGATGCCAAGACACATAGCTCGTAGATTTAGGGTATTTTGTGAGCATTAACGACCCAACAACACAAATATCTTCACCTAAAATATTCGTCACATAGGCTAAAATTCTTGAATCTTTGGTTAATTGATAAGCCCAATCCAAAGCATAATGTGTATTGCCAGCGTAGGGAAGTTTACCATCAAAAGCTCGCTCCATTAAAGAAAACTCTTGTTGATATTTCAACACTTCTTCTTGAGAGAGTAAGGAAATTGGAAACACCACTCCTTCTTGTCGAAACTCCTCTTTGTATGTCCTTGTCTCTTCCATGATCAATTTCATTGACATCTATGCAAAGGCAATTTCACCTCTCTTGATGAAAATGTCTATTGCTTCTTCTAATCTTCTAGCGCATTCTACATATGCATTTCTTCCTTGCCCGTGTGGATTAGGAATTTCTCCAATCACATCCAACGCAAATACTTTATTCCTCGCTTCTGGAAATCTACTGATAATCTCTTCTTTATGTGCCGCAGACATGCACCAAATTTTGTCTACGACATCAATCCGAATATTGGACAATGAATTTGAATGATGGTCTATGCCTTTAAATTGTAAGTTTTCCAGTGCATATAGAGCATCTGCACTCATTGGCCTTCCTTCTTTTCCAGAGATGGCTGCGCTCAATATATTCACATTGAGTCTGTTGAATTTCTTCTGATTGTTTTGATAGAACTCTCGCATTTTATCTAAGCAAATGGCTTGAGCCATTGGCGATCTTCCCGTATTTCCAGGGCAAACAAAAAGATAGGTACGCTGTTCTGTAATCAACTGTTCTTTGATTATTTGGATGATTCTAGGGGTATTCAACGAGAATATTGCTAACACTAAAATGACCGCTCCTAGAAGTTGAATGTCTGTAAAAAATCGAATACCAAAAATGTAAGAAAGTACAATTGCACTGGTAACTCCTGCCAAAAGACTCGCACATCTGTTGATGGGGATGCAAAAGGTGTTCTCTCGGTGATTGAGATAAATTCTTGAACCAAATATGTATAGGCATGAATATAAAACTCCAATCAATAAGGTTGAAATGACCAAACCTGAGTTGATGAAACTTGTATAGCCGCTTCTTAAGGCTAACATGGTTTCTCCCTGACCAATCAAAGCGAAGACTGGAGGGATGATCAATATGGTTGCCATTGCAACGATCATCTCCTCTATAAAGTATTTTTTATTGTTTTGGTGATTGTCCGTTTTTGCTGCATAGGTAATGAACTGCAAGCGGAAGAAATACCCTGATAGATAAGCAATGATATTTATTAATGCTGCTGTACTTAATGTGAATCCCACTTTTTCAGAAAAAATAATCAGCAACGAGAATAAGGTCAATCCAAAAGCCAACCATGAATACCATTGAATTTTACGTCGGTATACAATGTCAATCATAGGCGCCATAATCAGTACTCCTCCTCGCATCAATAGAGCTGCGAAGACTATGGAAATTCCCGTAAAGCTATATGCCAATGTTGTGGTGGCTATGATCACTGCAGTGGCAACACCAGAAAAGAATGTATACTTATTGCTTGCAAACGGAATCTTGATGCTGAATAGAGATTGAGTTCCAGCTTGACGCCACCAACCTGTTACCAATAAAATTCCGAGAAATCCAACGACGGTTCCAATAAGGACAATAGGCAACATTTCAAAGCCAGAAATTTCAATCTGCTCTTCGGTAAACATACCTTTGGATAGACTTTTTGTCATTCCGCTGTACGGCACATAAAAAGCGAAATAGCCCAAGGCCAATGCCCAAATACTAAGTTGTTTTTTGTTTCCTAAGGATTTCATAGTCGCTTTTATTTATGAGTTGTAAAAGGAAGAGTCATGTTGCTTTCCTAAAATTGATTTTCCAATGGTTGCTAATAATTGATCGTCATTATCATGTCTAGCATAGATCGTCAAATCTCTCACGATCCGTTCTAGCCTACTTGGCTTGATCAACCCTCTTGCACCGCATATATGTATGGCATGATCCAAGGTATCTGTGGATAATTGCTCTACTTGATAGCGTGTCATGTTCCCTATCTGCTTGGCTTCTTCTATTTTATCTTCATCCCAGAGTTTTGCAGCATTGTCAAGCCACATGTGAGCTGATTTGATATTGATCTCCATCTTCGCAATTCGATGTTGGACATAGGGATCGTTCTCTCGCTTCTGACTTTTAATATGCTCAAGAGTATATTCATAAGCTGCTTCTGCTCCGCCCAAAAATGTCGCTGCATATTGTGGAATCCATCGTGTTTGCCAGTCTTTCAATAAGAAGTCTCCAGGTTCTCCAATTTGATTTTCAAAAGGAATGAAGGTGTTGTCAAATTGCACTCGATAGCTGACTGAGGCTCTCATTCCAATAGGTTTCCACCAAGAATCATCCAGTGTAATAGAAGGATCCGAAAGATCACAACCCAACATGATGACGGACTCCATGGAACCTTCAGCATGTCTTGCTCCTCCAGAGCCATCTGTATTGACCAACAGGTTTGCCCAGCTAACACCTGCTGCTCCAGAACAAAATACTTTTGAACCATTCAAGATGTATCCTTTTTCTGTCTTGGTGAGCGTGGTTCCGATGCTCTTTTTTTGATCTGGTGTTTTTAATAGAGGTTCTCCACTCCATACGGACCAAGTTTCGCCTCTGTTGATGACTCCAGAAAACCAGCGCTCTTTCTGCTCATAGGTTCCTAAGTTATCAATCAGCATCAACGCATTGTTATGTCCTTCCCAAACACGGGAAGTTCCCATATCGGCTTTTGCGATTTCGGTAGTCATCCTCCATAGCTGACGAATATTCCCTTTGTTATTTCCAATTCCCAGACCACCAAATTCTTCAGAGATTACTGCACTCAACAAACCCTTTGAAAACAAATCCTCGAAGTTCTCCTTGGGAAAACTATAGGTTTCGTCATAGTGTTTCGCTCGATCTACAAATCGTTCTTGCGCTAACTTCTTGAGTAGGGCAATGCTTTTCTCCAAATCTGTTTTCACTTCTTGTATCATCACTGTTTGTAAAAAAATTCACGTACAAAGAAATCTGACTGATCTTCTCCATCTCTCAAACCAAAATATCCAGCGATGATCAGTAAGCCTTTATTTTCATTTATGGCCAAAAAAGCCTCAATCCCTTCCAGATCAAAGTGCGCTCTAAAGCCTACAATATCCTGTTTGTCTGGCGCATATGCATGCGGTTTTAATTCACTTTTGCCCCATTCGCCTTTGTAATATCCAACCTCTGAACTTTTAGGTGCCATCATAATTTTACCGTCTTCTTCTGTAATGGTAACAGACCCAATGACTCTTGCCTTTTCATAGGTGTTGATCCATGTTCCTGTGTAAAAGGAAAGATCCATGATACTTTGTTGTTCTTCTGTACTCATACTAATTCCGATTACTTATCTTCTATTTTGCAAAAAAACTCTCTAGCGATGTAATTGTTTCGCTTGCTCCCATCTTTGAAGGTGTTGTAGGACTGAACGACCATTACACCATATTTGATATTCCCAACGATCATGATATCAATAAAACCAAGATCATAAGAACCTACAAAACC
>CAZTFN010000006.1:0-9068 GCA_964612905.1 uncultured Flavobacterium sp.
CAATACTCTAATCTCATTGGACTTGAACTGGGACAAAGCTTTTATTCGTGCCCCTTGACTTTTATTTCCATGGATAGCAGAAGCCGATATCTTTGCTTTTAAAAGTCTTTTGGTCAATCTGTTGGCTCCGTGTTTTGTTCTGGTGAAAATTAAGACTTGATTCCAATTTCCTTGACGAATTAAATTCGTTACCAATTGGGTCTTTGCTTTCTTATCAACCAAATACACTTTTTGATTGACCATTTCCGCGGTAGAATTTTCTGGTGTTGCTTTTACAAGAACAGGATCATTCAAAATCTGGTGTGCCAAGACTTTGATCTCCTTAGAAAAGGTAGCAGAGAACAATAAATTTTGTCTTTTATGAGGCATGAGGCTCATGATCTTGTTGATATCTCTAGCGAACCCCATGTCCAACATTCTGTCTGCTTCATCCAAAATCAAAACATCAATTCGTTTAAAAGAGACCGCTTTTTGTTCATGTAAATCCAATAATCTACCTGGCGTGGCAACTAAAATATCAACACCTTTTCTTAATGCTTTGATCTGAGAAGCTGCTTTGACTCCACCAAAAATGACGGTAGAGCGTATGTTAAGATATGCAGAATACTCTCTTACATTGTCGTATACCTGAGCAGCGAGTTCCCTAGTAGGTGTTAAAACCAAAGCCCTTATAGGCCTATATTTTGGGTGCTTTGTTTCTGACAAATACTGCAACACAGGAAGTGTAAACCCAGCGGTTTTTCCTGTACCTGTTTGTGCAGAGGCCATCACATCTTTTCCTTGCAAAATGTGAGGAATGGCTTTTTCTTGAATGGGAGAAGGAGTTGTATATCCTTTTTCTTGAATGGCTTTTAACAAAGCATCCGATAATCCGAGGTCTTTAAATGACATGAAAAGTGCTTAGGTCAAAACAGAATGTCTGTTTTCTGGTGGTTGCACAAATGTACAGTGTTTCATATGGATTAAGGGTTTTTATTTGTACAAATAAAAAAGGCACCAAAAAGGTGCCTTTCTCAATATTTTCAAAGCGGTCATTTTTTGATGAGCCCAGCGATAAAGAGTACCACTACAGCACCGATGACACCCGTGATTAAATCGCTAATAATTCCATCTCCAATACTGATCCCAACCACACCAAAGAGCCAGCTGCCGACAAAACCACCGACAATCCCTAAAATGATGTTGATTAAGATTCCGAATCCTCCTCCTTTCATGAGCTTGCCAGCTAAAAACCCAGCAATGGCCCCGATAATAATACCATAAAGCATAATAAGATAATTTTAGTTAGTTCCTTGAAAGTTAGTTAAATAAGTTTGAGTTGGAAAAAAGAGTTATGAACATTTGCAGCTCATTACCTACTTTCTGTTGAGCATCGTTCCCTGTGTGAGAGGTAACATGATTTGGTAATCATAAGCGTTCAATAATATTTTCAGTGCATGATAGTCGCCATTGGTTGGCAATTGAATTTTTCCAGCCTTAAGGTCTTTTCGAATTTGGCGTAAGTCTATGATTGCATATTCATTTTGCTTGGCAAGTGTTAAAAACTCTTTGTATCGCTTGTAGCTGTAATATCGATCTATGTTTTTTACAACCCCTTTGTCAGATCTAGAAAATGGCACCCATGTGTTGATAGAACTACTCAAAGTTCCATTTTTTTGAGCCAATTCCTCAGTTAGAGATCCCATATCATAAGAGCTGTTTGAAATCATCTTAGAAGCATGAGCACTGCCAATTTTGGTAAAGACTTTTGGGGTTTCCCCCTTGGCCAAGGCTTCATTATAGTGATCTATAAAGTTATTGCGCATATAACTGATTCGGTCTTGATGAGAGCCTTTTCTCCATCTAGAATAAATATCCCAAGTAATCTTTAAGTCTTTGACAATGGCTTGCGCTTTGGCATTATCTTTAGCGAAAGCATCAAAAAAGTTGATAACAGATGGTTCTTTTAAGATTAAAGGAAATGGATCGTCAATTTTATCTTGAGCTTCTGCCATATAATGTTTGAACATAGATTGTTGTGCGAGTAGTTTCAGTTGCTCTACTTTGGTGGCAGAGGAAGTGTTTTTTACCGTCCTTACCATTTCATCCATTAGAAAAAACGCCGAATAATAATATTCCTGATCCAACCCCCAAAGTTGCATTTTGTTTTGTCTGGCAGCCTGTAAGAACTGGGCATCACTCACATGCTCGAAAAAAGGAATAGGAACTGCTGTTTCACCACCACCGTCAACACTGTAAGCAGAGTTGAATGCATTCAAATTGGCAACCGTTTTGGAAGCATCAGCAGACAATCGTGATAGTACTTCGGCTGAATGTGGGCCAACCTCCAAGGCGAAATATTGGAAACCGTTTTTTGCAAGTAAGCCCATCATGGCCTCTGTAATTAAGGAGACCTCTTTAGACCCATGAATTTCTCCATAATTGATAAACTGAGAGTTTCGAGTCATTTCTTCAAAGACCTTTTTCCCTTTTCCTTTAATTTTCCCATTTTCAATAGTGAAATAAGC
This sequence comes from uncultured Flavobacterium sp., assembly GCA_964612905.1. Classification (GTDB taxonomy): domain Bacteria; phylum Bacteroidota; class Bacteroidia; order Flavobacteriales; family Flavobacteriaceae; genus Polaribacter. The sequence goes on from CAZTFN010000006.1 coordinate 2,508, forward strand.
TGTGTTTTTTTTGATGTATTCAGATGTAAGTTCTTGTGCGTTCATCACAAGAATTGTTTGGAATGCTAGAAAGAAGATAATAAGATGTTTCATGTTAGAAAGATTAATGAATATTTGTTAGACAATATTATGGAGCCTATCGCGAGAAGTAAATCAAATATGACTAATGACTATAAACACTTGATAAGTAGGATGGTCTGCTTGATAAATCATTTCGTTGTGCAAAACGATGAGTTGGTCAGCTTAAAACACTATTTTGCCATAAGAAATTGAAGGAAGTGTTATGACCTACTAGATTTGCACTCATGAAATTGAACCAAGAACTTAAATACAATATTCTCTTTGCCGTACTTCTCCTGTTTGTTGGAGAGACATGGGATTTGTCGGTTCAAATGATCTTCACCTCACCATCTCAGGCTTTAAATCAGATACATTGGGGAGGAACCTTGTTAACACTCACATTTAGCATTGCTTATTTCAGTGTATATGCGCTTAATTATTTGGTATTCGCGCCAAGGTTTTTAAAACTCAATAAGATTCCTCAATACATTATGGCTTTTTTTATCATGAGCTTGTGTTTTGCAGCGATAAGATTCTTTCTAGAGGAGGTGGTTGGTTTTGCCTTATTTGGAGTGCACAATTACAATCTGAATAGAAGTAATATTGTGGCTATTTATCTCATAGATCATGTAGGACACTCTCTAAAACCGTGTCTTTACAGTAGTTTGGTGTTTTTGTTTTTTCGGTACAAGGAGAACATGGCCTTGGTCAATGAACTAAAGTTACAGCAACAAGAAGCCAAAATGGCCATGTTGCAATCGCAAATTGGACCTCATTTTTTGTTCAACACATTGAATGGTTTCTACTCAGATTTGTATGACACAAACCCCAAAGAAGCAGAAGGAGTATTAAAATTATCAAAGCTGTTAAGGTATGTGACTTACGAAGTGAATGAAAGCATGATGCCTTTAAAGAAAGAAATTGCCTTTATCAAAGACTATCTGTACTTTTATGAGAAGCGATACGAGAAAGACTTTAGTGTTCAGTTATCCATTAAAGGAGAGCTCAAAGAACAAAAGCTTCCTTCGCTAATCCTAATTCATTTTATTGAAAATGTTTGCAAACATGGAGTGATTGATGATCCTTCCAAACCAGCAAAAATTCTCATTATGATACATGCTGATTCTTTAGAGGTTCTTACCGAAAACTCGATTAGCAGCGCTGAAAAATACATGGACAAAGGAATTGGAACACAGAATATCAAAAGTAGATTGAACCTGCTTTTTAAAGACAATTATGAACTGACGTATTCTTCTGGAAAAGACCAGTTCCATGCACGATTAATCATGCCCTTATGAAGAAAGAAATCACGTGTATCATTGTAGATGACGAACCACCAGCAATCCGGTTGCTTGAGAAATACGTGGAGAAAATTTCTTTTCTCCAAATCAAGAAAACATTTACAAAACCATTAGAGGCGCTTCTTTTCTTGGAAAACACTCCTGTAGATTTGGTTTTTTTAGACATCCAAATGCCGGGGATTACAGGGATTCAGTTGTCAAAAATAATCAAGGAGGACATTCATGTGATCTTCACCACCGCGTATCCCGATTTCGCTTTAGAGAGTTACAATGTTTCGGCAATGGATTACCTGTTGAAACCGATAGAATTTGAACGCTTCTACAAAGCTGTAAAGAAGGTGGTTCCTTCTGGTAACAAAGCTCCTGTGAGATCCCTTGAGGATGATTTTATCTTTTTGAAGACAGATGGAAAAAATAAGTTTACCAAAGTGGTGTTGAGTGAAGTTCAGTTTTTTCAAGGCTTGAAGAATTATGTGGCCCTCCAAATGCAGGACCAACAAATCATTACCTACAGCACACTCAAACACTTTAACGAAACCTTACCAGAAGGTGAATTTATACAGATTCACAAATCATATATTGTATCTATCAAACACATAGATAGAATTGAGAATGATGCAGTTTGGATTCAAAACCATCAACTTCCTCTAGGGAATACCTATCGCAAAGACTTTTTTGAAAAAATAAATCAAAGAGGGATCTAAACAACAACTACTTTTTTGTGGAATTTTTCTGGGCTTTTTCTCATGCGCGAGAAAAGTACTAACTTCATACGCCCAAACTAAACCATATGAAAACTAAACTTCAATTCCTCTTATTTTTTATTTCAGTTTCCATCTTCGCACAACAAGCTCCCACTAAATCGGATGTAGTTAGAAAGGCCTTAGATGATAAGGAAAAACAAACCAAAACATCCATCGTAAAGAACGTTGCCTTTACCAATATTGGTCCAACCATTATGAGTGGTCGTGTTGCGGACATTGATGTCAACCCGAATGATCCAACCGAATTTTATGTAGGGTACGCTTCTGGTGGATTGTGGTATACGAATAACAATGGAACCACCTTCTCTCCTGTTTTAGACAATACTCCGACGCAGAATGTTGGAGATATTGCTGTTGATTGGAAAAGCGGAACCATATGGGTAGGAACTGGAGAAAAGAACTCTTCAAGGTCTTCATATGCGGGAATAGGAATCATGAAATCTACAAACCAAGGAAAGACTTGGGAATATCTTGGGTTAACAGATTCTCATCATATTGGTCGTATTGTCATCAACCCAAGCAATCCAGATGAGGTTGTGATTGGGGTGATTGGACACTTGTATTCACCGAATGAAGAACGTGGAATTTTTAAGACAGTTGATGGCGGAAAGACTTGGAAGAAAACCTTGTTTATCAATGCAGATACAGGAATCATAGATGTTGTTCCTTCACCAAACAACTCAGATATTTTATATGCTGCTTCTTGGGAGCGTGAGCGTAAAGCATGGAATTTTCAAGGAAATGGAAAGAATTCAGCAATTTATAAAAGTACTGATGGTGGAGATTCTTGGACCAAGATTTCAGAGAACAATGGATTTCCAAATGGAGAAGGTGTTGGACGAATTGGTTTGGCAGTATATGATGACAATACCGTGTATGCATTTCACGACAGTCAGTTTAGAAGAGAGAAAAAAGGAGGAAAGAAGAAATCATCTTCTGCATTGACAAAGGAAGATTTCAAAACGATGTCGGTCGATGCATTTTTAAAGTTGACGGATAAAAAGCTCAACACCTATTTAAAGACCAATGGATTCCAAGAAAAATATAGAGCTGAAAACGTAAAGCAAATGGTTCGTGCTGGTTCTGTAAAACCTGTGGATCTGGCGAAATATTTAGAAAATGCAAACTCTCTATTGTTTGATACACCTGTTGTGGGAGCGGAGGTTTTCTTAACCACAAACGGAGGAAAATCATGGAAGAAAACACATAAAGGACATTTGGATGGTGTATACTTTTCTTATGGATATTACTTTGGAGAAATTAGAGTAGACCCGCAAGACAAAAACGGAATCTACATCATGGGAGTGCCTATTTTAAAATCGAAAGATGGAGGAAAGACATTTACATCGATCAGTAGAGAGAATGTGCATTCAGATCATCAAGCTTTGTGGGTGAATCCAAAACGACAAGGACATTTGATCAATGGAAACGATGGTGGACTGAATATGTCGTATGACGATGGAGAAAGTTGGACCAAGTTGAATGTTCCTTCCGTAGGTCAGTTTTATGCGATTTATGCCGATAATCAGACGCCTTATCATGTTTATGGAGGCCTTCAAGACAACGGAGTTTGGACGGCAGTTCATACAGCGCAAATGAACAAGCGTTGGCATCAATCAGGTCAGAATCCATATGAGTCTATCATGGGAGGAGACGGAATGCAGGTGCAAGTAGACGATCGAAATCCAAACATTGTTTTTACAGGGTATCAGTTTGGAAATTACTTCAGAATCAACAGAGAAACAGGAGATAATAAGTACATTCAACCCAAGCACACCTTAGGGGAAAATCCATACCGTTTCAATTGGCAAACCCCAATTCTACTTTCTAAGCACAATCAAGACATTTTGTACTTGGGAGGGAATAAGTTGCACAGAAGTTTGAATCAAGGAGATACTTGGGAAACCATTTCTGATGACTTGACCACAGGAGGAAAGAAAGGAAATGTCGCTTATGGAACCATCACGTCTATTTCTGAATCTCCGTTTCAATTTGGATTGCTGTATGTAGGATCAGATGATGGCTATGTGCATGTTTCTAAAAATGGTGGTGGATCTTGGGACCGAATCTCAGATTCTTTTCCAAAAGACCTTTGGGTAAGCAGAGTGATTGCTTCTCAGCACAAAAAAGAAAGAGTTTATGTCACTTTAAACGGATATCGTTGGGATGATTTTTCTGTGTATGTCTATGTTTCCGATGATTATGGACAAACATGGAAAGACATTTCAAGCAACGTTCCTGCATCACCAGTAAATGTGATCAGAGAAGATTCTGAAAACGAAAAAGTATTGTACTTGGGAACCGACAACGGACTGTATACAACCTTTAGTGGTGGATCACATTGGTATCCTTTTGAAAATGGACTGCCTAATGTTGCCGTGCACGATTTAGCGGTTCAGCCTGAAGCGAAGCACTTAATTGTGGGAACACACGGAAGAAGTATGTACAGAGCCGATATCGCTCCACTTCAATCAATGACGGAAGAAGTCACTTCGAAAGAAGCACACATTTTTGCTCTTCAGAACATTCGAAAAAGAGGGAACTGGGGAAGTTCTTGGAGTCAATGGCGTGATCCTTTCACACCAAAGATCAGCATTCCATATTTTGTGAATGGTAGTAGAAAAGTTTCTATTGAAATTTATCATGGTGACACCAAAGTAAACACACTTTCGGTATTTGCAGACAATGGATTCAACGAAGCAAGCTTTGACCTATCATTTTCTAAAAAAGGGAAGAAAGATTTTGAAAAGGCAAACAAGGATTCGAAAATCCGATCGGCTAAGAACGGTGTATCTTATTTGCCAAAAGGAACATACACTGTGAAGCTAGGAAAAGCTGAAGAAACATTTGAAGTCAAATAACTAGGGATTATTATATCTTTTCTTGTCTTAATAGATAATGACATTGAGTAGGCTAACTTTTTTGTGTTTTCTATTGATAGGGGTCAGTGCTGTGGCCCAAAAAGAGATTGTCTATAAGAATCTAAAATACCATGATGTTATAGATTCTCTTTTAAGACTTTCCGAGGAAAAACCTATGCATGTGTTGAAAGTCATTGACTCGATACAAGAAACCGTACCATCTGAAGATTTGCCCTTGTTTTCTGTAGAATCAGAGTTCATTCGCGCCAACGCTTATAGGTATGTTTCGGACTTTAAGAATATGTTTTATCATTTCGATAGGACAAAGAAATTGGCCTTAAAATACAACTACAAAGTCTATGTCGCATATGTCCATAGATACATTGGAGACGAATACATGGACACAGGTCAACCCAAAAAAGCGGTTGAGAATTACGACAAAGCCATTGCTGTTCATTATGAGCTGAAAGACACATTAGGTGTCATAGATTGTTCTTATGTTGGTTTGGTAGAGGCTAAAGAAGGAAGGTACGCGGAATCAAACCGTAAAATACTCAACGAATTGCCTATTCTTAAACAGTCGGCGGATACCTACAAGTATTTTTTAGGGCAACTTTCCAGAAATTATTTGGCACTAAATAATATCGATAGCGCTCGTTATTATATTGATAAGGTCCCTTTCGATATACATAACGACCATGGAAGCCATAAGTATTATCTGTTTGAGATGAATGCGTTATACCACATTGACAAAGGGAACATCGATAGCGCTAAGTATTACAATAGTTTAATTGATGAGTTTCGATATGAGTATAAACAGCACCTTCCTTTTTATGAAAATGCAAGAGATATTGCCAAACTGGAGGGGAATAAAGAGTTAGAGCTTAGGTATCAAGATTCCATTAATCAGCAAAGTTTATTGCTGGTAGAGGAATCTCGAGCCAACACCATGGAGGATAAACAGTCGCTCCTAAATGCAGATAAAGCCATCAATGAAAAAAGCAAACTCCTCAACCAGAGTGTCTATAGTTTTGTTGTTGCTCTCTTGGTATTGCTCATTTTTACCTGCTTTTTGATTCGGTTTTTCATTAGAAAAAGAAAAAAGCAGGAAGCAATTATTGCCCAAATGAAGAATGAATTGAAGGCAAGTTTAGAAGAACTTATTGAAGTAAAACAAGAGTCTGTAAAAGACAATCTAGACCAGATTGCTGAACGAATAGAAAAACTGGCCCAAAAACACGAACTCACAGAAAGAGAAACCGATGTGCTTTTGCAAATCACCAAAGGTTTGAACAACAAAGAAATTGCTGAAGAACTCTTTGTTTCTGTGAATACCATCAAATACCACACCCGCAATTTGTACGAAAAACTGGATATAAAAAAGCGAACAGAAATCGCATCCAAACTGATGTACGAAAAACAGTAAAAATCACTTCTTTTTATAAAACTACCCAAAAGGATGGGATGCAAATCCCTTACCTAGTCTACTATTGTACAAGTTTTTCAAAAAGCGATGTACAAAAAAATACACACAAAGTCTTTACAAGTCACCTTAGCTCAAAACAAGAGTAAGCT
>CAZTFN010000006.1:9168-11134 GCA_964612905.1 uncultured Flavobacterium sp.
AAAAAATACACACAAAGTCTTTACAAGTCACCTTAGCTCAAAACAAGAGTAAGCTGCAAAAACGAACCAAAGAGTTGATGGCAATCAGCCTGCTTTTATTGTTGGTGATCGTTGTGCTCATGTACATATTTATTTCAAAGCTCTTTACCGTTGTCTTCGTGCCTATCATGAGTTATATCGCCTGGTTGATTTACAGAATCTACGCAGTTTGGAAAACCGATAAAAAGATCGTTCAGAAAATTAAGGAGATGCAATTCCCCGAATCACAATAACACAAAAACAATAACATATGAAACGAGAACAATTACAATACTACCTTCTTTTCATTTTCTTCACAGGACACATGATGCTGTTTGGTCAAGATATTACGCTATCAACTAGCGGAGATGAAAACGTTCAGATGAACGAGAGTTTGGTTTTCAATACGTGTACAGACGATGAAATAGAGGTTGAAGATTTAGAAGAGTTTGCTTCTGTCAATTTCAAAACAGTAGGAGAGAATATAGCAGGTAGCGATACAATCACTTCTGAGAATGAGTCTTTTTCTGAAGAAACCAGTAGCAATAGTACGCCGGAAGACAACCCGATGTTTGCCCCGATGCTCCATAATCTAGATGCAGTATCAACAAACTTGTATGTGGAAGGAGGAAGCCCCATTGTTATAGATGATAATGTAACCGTAAGTTCTGCAACATATGACGCATTGAATAATGGCAATGGTGATTATAACGGAGCCATACTTTCAATTAGAAGAGCGGAAGGAGCAAATGTGGAAGACAATCTTACCTTAGGAACCAATGCAACCTACACGGTTAGTGGGGGTAGTTTAAATAAAGGAGGTGTTTCAATAGGACTCTTTATTTCCAGTCCAGGAAGCATAATAATTTTTTTTAATAACTCTTTTACAAGCCCCACAACTGCGGATGTTAATGCAATTTTACAATTGCTAACGTATGGTAATAACAGCACCAGCCCTCCGTCCTCTGTAACACTAAACATTGGCATTCAAGGCAGTGCTGGCAGCGCTAATCAAACCATTACAGTAAATATTATAGATGTCCCAAATCAACAAACAGCAAGTGTATCTCCAACCTCAGGACTTTGTGGTATTCAGCCTGTGGTCTCTTTAGCATCTTCAGAAACGAATGCAAATTATTACCTAAGAGACAACTCGGATAATAGTGTAATTCAAGGTCCTGTTTCGGGAACAGGGTCAGGCGTGAGTTTTGCGAGCGAAACCCTTCATGCCTCAAAAACCTACAATGTATTGGCACAAAGAGCTATAACCTCTGGAGCGATGAATTTTGATAATGAATCCAGCGAGTATTTGAATGCAGGATCTCTTATTCATACAAGCAATAGTTTTACCATAGAAATGTGGGCAAAGGTCAATAGTTCCGATCAGTGGGATCATGTGATTGAAAATGGTGGAGTACAATATAACTTCGGTGCCAATTATCGATTTGAGTTAGGAAACCAAGGCGAATTGTTTTTTGGAATGTCCGATGGAAGCTCATCAACGGATATTACCATTTCAGCAGGATGGACCTATGGGAATTGGTATCATTGGGCCATCTCCTATGATGGAACGACATTAAGAGTATATCAAGATGGAGTGCAAGTGGGGTCTAAAACAGCTTCAGTAAGCATTAGCGGACGAAGTGGAACCTTATTGATGGGTTCGTATCGCGGTAGCGAACGATATTTTGATGGAACACTCGACGAGGTTCGTATTTGGAATACAGCAAGAACAGCCTCAGAAATTAGCGATAACAGAAACAGATTGCTCGTAGGAAACGAAGTAGGACTGCTAGTATATTATGATTTTGAAGCAGGGTCGGGAACAACTGTCAACAATAAAGTAGGCTCTTATAGCAATGCGAGTTTAGTCAATATGGAGGAAGCAGATTGGGTAACAGGGCAAACGTTTGAAGACACTGCTAATGGCGTTCAAATGACTACCACT
>CAZTFN010000006.1:11144-31752 GCA_964612905.1 uncultured Flavobacterium sp.
GGTGTATCTGCAGTCACCATCAACTCAATTTCGGACCAAACGGTTACAATCAGTCAACCTACAGGTCAGTCTGCTGTGGTTTCTATTGCAAACTCAGAAGTTGGAGCCAGTTATTCCTTACGAAACAATGCAGACAATACAGCTCTGGCAGGACCCATAGCAGGAACAGGAAGTCAGATTACCTTTCCAGTACAACCGCTTGGAGGTTCAAATAGAACCTATAATGTATATGCAACTGCGGGAACGTGTAATTACCAGTTAACCACCACACCAACTGCCACTTTCGTTCCACCGAATGCAGGAAACTCTGGCGGAATGTGGTCCAACACAGGCACTTGGAGTGATGGGACGGTTCCTACCATGACCACTCCTGTTCAAATCGGAAATGGAAGTACGGTGACTGTTGATGTAGACAATGCCGAAGCGAGTAGTGTAGACATAGTCTCAGGAGGAACATTGAATGTAGACAATAACAAAGCACTCACCATTGAAAATGGCTTCCAAAACAGTGGAACGGTGTCTATTAATTCTACCATGGCTAACAGTGGAGTATTGTTTGTCAAAGGAACTTCCACAGGAACAGTGACCTACGAACGCGGCGGTTTGGTAGCCAATGCTTGGAGTTTGGTTTCCGCCCCCGTTGCAGGACAAAAGATCAAAGACTTTGTAGAGAATGCTGCCAACGATATTAGAGTCAATACCACAGTAACTCCCAATAGATATGCAGTAGGCTACTATGACGACAGTCAACCCGTAGGTTCTAAATGGGTGTACTATGATGTGGACTTTCTAGCGGCCAATCCAGATACAGAGTTCCAAATAGGACAGAGCTATGCGATGTCAGTAGGAAGTAATGGAGGCCAAACCGTGACTTTTACAGGAACCTTGGAGGTAAATGACCTAAACAAATCAGTAACGGCCGATCAGTGGAACGCGATTGGAAACCCCTACACGGCTTATATTCCAGGAACCACCACAGGAGGAGACACCAACAACTTTATCAGTGACAACAGCGCGAGCTTCAATCCACTAAATGTAGGTATCTATGTATGGGACAATACCCAAAGTAGATATGTAGTAAGATCACTTGCAGATGCCGATCCTACCTCCTTTACTCCCGGACAAGGATTCTTTGTTAGAACCACCACAGGAGTAAGTACACTAAGCTTTAGTCAATCCAGAAGAAGCACCCAACCTGCATCAGGGAACAACGACTTTGGAAGAAGCACGAACAATACACCAAGCATCCAACTCAAGGCGACACTGAACAATCTAACGATAGATACCAATATCAAGTATCTAAACAATGCCACCATTGGACTGGACCCCGGCTTCGATTTACAGGACTTTAGTTCAGAGAGCTTTGATCTGTACACCAAACTATTGGAAGGCTATGAGGATATCAACTTTGCGATTCAATCACTACCAGAGGACAACTATGAGAACATGATCATTCCAATAGGAGTATCGGCAGAGGCAGGCAGTGAAGTAAGATTCACAGCCGAAGCATTGAATATTCCGGACAGTATCAATGTGTATCTAGAAGACACCCAAGAGAACATCTTCACCAAACTGAACAACGCAGAAGATGCATATCAGATGACCTTCACAGAAGCCCAAGAAGGCATAGGACGATTCTACATCAGAACGACCACGAGCACCTTAAGCACTGAAGACAACTCACAATTAAAAGGCATCCAATTGTTCACCACGGATCAAAAACTACTCAAGATCACAGGCGTTCAAAACGAACAGATGACCATCAAGATATACGATATCCAAGGGCGAGAGATTCTAACAAAAGCCATCCAAGGCACGGGCAATGATCAGGTCGACATAGCAAGTCTCTCCACAGGCATCTACATCGTCAGATTAGAGACCGAATAAGGAAGTACAAGTAAGAAGGTAGTAGTAGAATAGACAAGATACAATAGGTAACAAAATGGAAAAACACAAACAGAACAATAGAACAGAACATGAAATCACGCGCAAAGAGGCGCTGAAGAAGATAGGAACCTATGGGAAGTATGCAGCACTGACAGCGATGGGAACATACCTGATGCTAAACCCAAAACAAGCACAGGCAATGAGTCCCGATAGCCTAGGAGAAGGGTTTTAAGACTTGGAGGAATTCCTCTTTTTTGAGCATTTCTCCCCAGACCATGCAATACAAAAAGAGGTTCCTTATCAAGAAGCCAGCGTCTAGAAGTATGAATAAAAACAAAGAAATAACACCATAAAAAAAGCAAGATGACATATCAAGAATTTAACCACATCTATTTTAAGTTCACGAAGAACAGAAAAGGCATCCGACCCATGGATAGAATCACCACCAATGGATATGAATTGAAAGAATTCGTTGAATTTGCAATGAACAATATGTATGAAGCCAGAAACGGTCAACTTTCGTTTGATTCACTGAGTTTTTAGAGATGTCAAAGAAGACAAGAGTAGAGATTATAATCATCAAATAAATTTTTTAGACTTTACCACTTCATCCTTAGTTAATTAAAATCATTCTAAATACCAGCCAAAAGACGACTGAGTGTTTGCTCAGAAAACGTTTGAGTTGTACCTTTGTTTGACTAAAAAATTAACGACAAATATGAGTGGACTTCTCAACTCTTCGATAGGAAGAAAGTTTGCCATGGCCTTATCGGCACTCTTCCTAATGATTTTCCTCTTACAACACTTTGCCATTAACATTTTATCGGTTTTCAGCGAGAGCTTATTTAATGATGCTTCTCACTTCATGGGAACCTTTTGGGCGGTGCAATTTGTTTTACAACCCATCTTAATTTTCGGAGTGATATTCCACTTCGCAATGGGGTTTGTATTGGAAATTCAAAACAAAAAAGCGCGTAACATCAAATATGCCAGCAATTCAAGCGGATCAAACTCATCATGGGTGAGTAGAAATATGATCTGGAGTGGGTTGGCCATTTTAGCATTTATGGCATTGCACTTCATCGATTTTTGGATTCCAGAGATGAATATCAAATACATCCAAGGAGATACTAGTGGACTTTTAGACCCTAATGTTGCTGATAGCGGATATCGATACTATGAAGAGCTAGTTCACAAATTCGAAAGTCCAATTCGAGTGGGGGCCTATGTGGTTGCATTTGTTTTCTTAATTCTGCATTTATTGCACGGATTTAGTTCGGCTTTCCAATCCGTTGGAGCGAATAACAAGTATACCATTGCCTTGAAAAGCTTTTCTAAGGTCTATGCAATTGGAATTCCATTAGGATTTATTTTCATTGCTTTATTTCATCACTTTACGGGACATTAAAACTTATCACTATGGCTTTAGATTCAAAAATACCATCAGGACCACTAGCGGATAAGTGGACAAAACATAAAAACGAAATTAATCTGGTAAACCCAGCAAACAAGCGTTTGATTGATGTAATCATTGTGGGAACTGGATTGGCAGGAGGTTCTGCCGCCGCTACTTTGGCAGAACTAGGATACAATGTAAAAGCATTTTGTTTCCAAGATTCTCCTAGACGAGCACACTCAATTGCTGCTCAAGGAGGAATCAACGCAGCAAAAAACTATCAAGGAGATGGTGATTCTACCTACAGACTTTTTTACGACACCGTAAAAGGAGGAGATTATCGTTCTCGTGAGGCCAACGTTCATCGTTTGGCGGAAGTATCTACCAACATTATTGATCAATGTGTGGCACAAGGAGTTCCATTCGCAAGAGAATATGGAGGATTGTTAGACAACCGTTCTTTTGGAGGGGTATTGGTATCAAGAACCTTCTATGCAAAAGGACAAACAGGTCAGCAATTATTGTTAGGAGCCTATGCTGCAATGAACCGTCAAATTGGTCGTGGTAAAATCAAAATGTACACACGTCATGAGATGTTAGATGTTGTGATTGTTGACGGAAAAGCAAGAGGAATTATTGCGAGAAACTTGGTGACGGGAGAAATTGAAAGACATTCTGCACACGCGGTTGTTTTAGGAACAGGAGGATATGGAAACGCATTCTACTTGTCAACCTATGCAATGGGATCCAATGTAACAGCTGCTTGGAAAGCGCACAAAAGAGGGGCTTATTTTGCAAACCCTTGTTACACTCAAATTCACCCGACCTGTATTCCAGTTTCGGGAGATCATCAGTCTAAATTGACATTGATGTCAGAGTCCTTAAGAAATGACGGACGAATTTGGGTGCCAAAACACATGAAAGATGTGGAAGCAATCAGATCAGGAAAGCTAAAGCCAACTCAGATTGCTGAAGAAGATAGAGACTACTACTTAGAAAGAAGATATCCAGCCTTTGGAAACTTAGTTCCTCGTGATGTAGCATCAAGAGCTGCGAAAGAGCGTTGTGATGCTGGTTACGGAGTGAATCAAACAGGAGAAGCCGTTTACCTAGACTTTGCTTCTGCTATTGAGCGATACGGAAAAGAGCAAGCCTATATCAAAGGTTTGGATGTAAACGATTCAAAAGTCGTGACTGATCTTGGAAAGAAAGTTGTGGAAAACAAGTATGGAAACTTGTTCCAGATGTATGAAAAGATTGTAGATCAGAATCCATATGAAACGCCAATGATGATTTATCCAGCGGTACACTACACCATGGGAGGATTGTGGGTTGATTACAACTTGATGACTACCGTTCCAGGATTGTATGCGGTTGGAGAAGCCAACTTCTCAGATCACGGAGCAAACCGATTGGGAGCATCTGCATTGATGCAAGGTTTGGCTGATGGATATTTTGTATTGCCTTATACGATTGGAGATTACTTAGCACATGATATCAGAACAGGACCTATTTCTACGGATTCACCAGAATTTGAAGCAGCAGAGAAAAATGTTCGTGATACCATCAACAAGCTTGTGAACAACAAAGGTTCCAAGTCGGTAGATTACTTCCACAAGAAACTTGGAAAAATCATGTGGAACAAGTGTGGAATGGCAAGAAATGAGAAAGAGTTGAAAGAAGCCATCGAAGAAATCGCTCAGTTGCGTGATGAGTTCTACAAAGATGTTTTCGTTCCTGGAGGACAAGACGAATACAATGAAGAATTGGCAAAAGCAGGTCGAGTAGCGGATTTCTTAGAATTAGGAGAATTGTTTGCGAAAGACGCCTTAGAAAGAAACGAGTCTGCTGGAGGTCACTTTAGAGAAGAATACCAAACAGAAGGAGGAGAAGCTTTACGTGTGAAGGAATACCAATATGTTTCTGCCTGGGAATATAAAGGACAACCGAGTGAGGCAGTGCATCACAAAGAGCCATTAGAATACAACAATATTGAAGTAAAAGAAAGAAGCTATAAATAAGATGCTTAAGAAAGTATTATTCGTTGCTGTTTTATTTTTCACCTTGCTGTCTTTTGGACAGGTCTTAGACAAACCAAGTGAAGGAAAATCTCTAGTATATATCATGAGAAGTAATGCCCTTGCCAGTGGATTGAATTTTAGAGTATATGATAAGGATCGGTTCTTAGGACCGCTACCTTCAAGAACATATTTTAAATACGAGTGTGAACCTGGAGAACATTTGTTTTGGGCAGCTTCAGAGAATAGAGATTTTGTTGAGGCCAATTTAGAAGCAAACAAAACCTATGTAATTGATTTACGTGGGAAGTTTGGTTTGGTGATTGCTGCCGTGGGAGTTGAACCCTATTCTCCGAATGTGAAAAAGCATGTGAAGAGAGTAAAGAAAGTGTTGAAGAAACACTTAAGTGCTAACGTATTTGACGCAAGTCGAAGCGAGGAAAAGAAAGAGAATATTGAGAAAGCGATGGAAGCTTATAATAGAATTAAAGACAAAGCAAATTCTAAGATTAAGAAGTTGACATCCGATATGAATTTTAAGAACCAAAAATAGTGTCATGGATATGAATTTAACACTGAAAATCTGGCGCCAGAAAAACGGAAAAGACAAAGGTCAAATCGTAGATTATAAAGTATCTGAGATTTCACCAGACATGTCTTTTTTAGAAATGTTGGATGTTTTGAATCAAGGATTGATTGAAAAAGGAGAAGAGCCAGTTGCTTTTGATCATGACTGTAGAGAAGGAATTTGTGGAACGTGCTCACTATATATTAATGGTAGAGCTCATGGACCTTCCACAAAAATTACGGCTTGTCAGTTGCATATGAGAAGCTTTAAAGATGGAGACACCATTTATATTGAACCTTGGAGAGCGAAAGCATTCCCAGTAATCAAAGACTTGATTGTAGATCGTTCTTCTTTTGATAGAATTCAACAAGCAGGAGGGTTTATTTCGGTAAATACTTCTGGAAATACACAAGATGCAAACGCCATTCCTATTGAAAAGGAGAAAGCAGACAAAGCGTTCGATGCAGCAACTTGTATTGGATGTGGAGCTTGTGTGGCAACTTGTAAGAACTCAAGTGCCATGTTGTTTGTCTCTGCAAAAGTTTCTCAGTTTGCCCTATTACCACAAGGACAAGTTGAAGCAGCAGATCGTGTGTTGAACATGGTGAAGCAAATGGATCAAGAAGGATTTGGAAACTGTACCAATACTGGAGCTTGTGAAGTAGAATGTCCGAAAGGAATTTCTTTAGAAAACATCGCAAGAATGAACCGCGAATACTTAACAGCGAGCCTGAAAGGATAACAAACGCAGTTTGTGATGCTATCCCGATATCGGGAGTATCTTAATAGAATACAACCCTGACAATCATCGTCAGGGTTTTTTATGGCATACAATTTGTCCGTAGATACACCATGAAAAAGAATCTACGCATTTTTGTAGTACTCATCTTTATTGTGAGCTCCTATTTCATCATTCAAAGAAGTCAATATGAACAATTTTATCCCGTTGTTTACAATGTTGCTCATGACGAGATCGTTATTGATGATGTAAACAAGTACCCTCAGTTTTACGAAAATCTAGAAAAAGTGTTGAGGTATTACAAAGAGGATTACAAAAAGGATGATGGTGTTATTTACGTGAAAAAAACGCTTTATAAGGACCTGACGCTCTGTTGGAACTATACAAGCAAAGCCAATGATAAGATTTGGTTGCATTCTCGATAAAGAGTATTTTTGATAAAATCACTTTTTTATGAACCAACTTACTTTTAATCGCTCAAGAATTGTTGGTTTTTCAGATGCAGTTTTTTCTATTGCAATGACCTTACTCATTTTAGAAGTAACGGTTCCTACGTACCAAACGATGAATAAGTATGGTGTTTGGGGACTTTTGGAAACGAGAATTCCTAATTTCATTGGGTTTGTAGTAAGTTTTTTCGTTTCTGCTCTGTATTGGATCAGTTATATGAAAATCACGAAGTATGTGTCTGAGTTCAGTATGAAGGCATTATGGGCGAACATTTTCGTCTTGTTTTTTGTGGTACTGTTACCGTTTTCAACAGCACTCTATGTGAATGGAATCAACTTTGTAGGTCCTTTTGTTTTCTACTCAATTAACTTGGTGATGATTGCTACAACCATCTTGGTTTTACTTTTTGTGGTAGACAAGCATGAAAAAGGAGCCACAGGATTGACGAAAGTGCAAAGAAATTGGCAAGCCGCAAGAATCATCAATACCATATTTATTTGGGGATCGGCGGCCATTCTAGCTTTTGTTCATATCCCCACTGCAAGGTATGTTTTCGTATTGATTTTTATCGTCAACCCACTCATTGATCGATATTATAAGAAAAAGCTGGCTTAGATATTATTTCCGCCCAAAATCCGCAGGAATCTCACCCCATGCTTTGGTTTCCCATTTTAGAATAGGGTTTCTGTAAGAGTTGTTTTGCAGCCATTTTTCAGCTCGAGTTATCAAGTCTAGTAGTTCTTTGTTAGATGCATCAAAAGCAATGTTGGTTCTGCATTGTTTTTTCTTCAACCAAGACATGGCAATTTTAGAATCGGAATAAATGGGCATTTTGTGGAGCCCTTTCTTTTTCAACAAGGCAATTCCATGGACCAATGCTAAGAATTCGCCAATATTGTTGGTACCACCTTCATAAGGACCTTTTCGAAACACCTCCTTTTTGTTGTAATTGGTCACACCTCGATATTCCATCTTTCCTGGATTACCACTACAAGCCGCATCTACGGTGAGACTATTTTCAATAGGCAATCCGTATTTGGCTTTTTCGGCAGCAGATAAGGTGGGCTTTTTAGTGTTCTTTCCTTTGTAGTCTTTATAGCTTTTTTTAAAGGCAGTTTCCGCCTCTTTTTTGTCGGTAAATGATTTGTACTGAGCGCCATCAAACCCCTGTACCAACTTTTTTACCGTATCCCAAGAGTTAAAGACACCAGTTTCTTTCCCTTTCCAAACAACGTAGTACTTTTTCTTAGGCATTTTTTAGGATGGTCTCTTCAATTACTTTTGGAAAATGCGCGTATTCCAGTTGATGAATTTTGTTGGCAATATCCTCAGGGGAGTCCTCAGGTGTTAATTGTGTTTTGGCCTGAAAAATAATGCCCCCTTCATCGTAATGTTCGTTTACAAAATGAATGGTAATACCCGTTTCAGTTTCATTATTCTCTTTTACGGCTTTGTGCACATTCATACCATACATTCCCTTTCCGCCGTACTTTGGAAGCAGCGCAGGGTGAATATTCACCATCTTATTTGGGAAAGCACGCACAAAATCTTGTGGAATTTTCCATAAAAAGCCAGCCAAAACGACAAAATCGGCATGCAATTGAACATCATGAAGTACTCGAGAGGAATCGTAAAAAGCTTCTCTGGAAAACCATACACAAGGCACATTAAGTCGTTCACAACGTGCAAAAACTCCCGCCTCTTTTTTGTTACTGTATACCTTGGAAACCCTTATTTTATCTGACTTTTGAAAGTATTTGATGATCTCTTCAGCATTGGTTCCTGAACCTGAGGCAAATATGGCAATTCGAGTCATAGAAATTCAATTGGTCTACAAAAGAAAGCATAATAAATGAGAATGTAATTTTTCTACATCGTTTTCGACAAAAATTGTCTATTTTTAAAAGTCATTATTTGGGGTAAAAATTCGTTTAGTATGAGAAGATTTGTATTTTTGCCCCGATTTTAAATTTAAAAATTACAAAATTATGTCAGACATTGCATCAAGAGTAAAAGCTATTATCGTTGACAAATTAGGGGTGGACGATAACGAAGTAACTGGGGAAGCTAGCTTCACAAATGATTTAGGAGCAGATTCTTTAGATACTGTTGAGTTAATCATGGAATTTGAAAAGGAGTTCGATATCCAGATTCCAGACGACCAAGCAGAAAACATTGGAACTGTAGGTCAAGCAATCAGCTATATTGAAGAGGCTAAAAAGTAACACCTATTTTATATGCAATTAAAACGAGTTGTAGTAACTGGACTTGGTGCATTAACACCTATTGGTAACAATATTGAAGAATATTGGAATGGCTTGGTTAACGGAGTTAGCGGAGCAGCACCTATTACATATTATGATGCTACCAAGTTCAAGACTCGTTTTGCATGTGAGGTGAAGAACTTCAACGTGAATGATTTCATTCACAGAAAAGAATCTCGTAGAATGGACAAGTTTACGCAGTATGCGATGGTTGCTTCAGATGAAGCCATTGCAGACTCGAAATTGGACTTGGAAAAAATCAACAAACTACGAGTTGGAGTGATTTGGGGAGCCGGAATTGGTGGATTAGAAACTTTCCAAGACGAAGTTTTAAACTTTGCGAAAGGAGACGGGACACCAAAATTCAATCCATTTTTCATTCCTAAAATGATCGCAGATATTGCGCCAGGAAACATTTCTATTAAGAACGGTTTCATGGGACCTAACTACACGACAGTATCTGCATGTGCATCTTCGGCTAATGCGATGATTGATGCATTAAACTACATTCGTTTAGGACATTGTGATGTGATTGTGACAGGTGGTAGTGAAGCCGCTGTTACCATCGCTGGTATGGGAGGTTTCAACGCAATGCACGCTTTGTCTACGAGAAACGAAAGCCCTGAAACAGCTTCAAGACCTTTCGACGCAGAAAGAGATGGATTTGTTTTAGGTGAAGGAGCTGGAGCAATTATTCTTGAAGAATACGAACATGCGAAAGCTCGAGGAGCAAAAATTTATGCAGAAGTCATTGGAGGCGGAATGTCTTCAGATGCACATCATATGACAGCACCACATCCAGAAGGAATTGGTGTGATTGCAGTGATGAAAAACTGTTTAGAAAATGCAGGGATCAGCCCTGAAGATGTTGATCACATCAATACACACGGAACATCTACTCCATTGGGAGATGTTGCTGAATTGAAAGCGATTTCTGAGGTGTTTGGTAACCACGCTAAAAACATCAACATCAACTCAACCAAGTCCATGACAGGTCACTTGTTAGGAGCTGCGGGTGCTATTGAAGCCATTGCCTCGATCTTAGCAATGGAACACGGAGTTGTTCCTCCAACAATCAACCACAGTACTGTGGATGAGAACATCAATCCCGATTTGAACCTTACGCTTAACAAAGCGGAAAAGCGAGATATTAAAATCGCTATGAGTAATACTTTTGGTTTTGGAGGACATAATGCTTGTGTAGCATTCAAGAAAATTGACTAATACTTAATGAATTTCATTCGCAAAATAGTTCGCTCGTCTTCAAAAGGAGATGATCAGGACTTTTATAATGAAATGCGAGCGTTGTTGGATTTCAACCCGAAGAAGATTGAGTATTATGATATGGCTTTTACCCATAGATCTTTAAAGAAGGTAGACGAAAACGGAGAACCTTTCAATTACGAACGTTTGGAGTTTTTAGGAGACGCCATGTTAGGTTCGGTGATTGCTTCTTATCTCTATAAAAAAGTTCCGAACGGAACGGAAGGCTATCTCACACAGATGCGCTCTAAGATTGTAAGTAGAGATCATTTGAACGAGTTGGGTAAAGATTTAGACCTGATACGTTTTGTGAAGAGTAATATTGCTCAGGAAAATGTGGGAGACAACATTCATGGGAACATTTTTGAAGCCTTGATTGGAGCGATCTATTTAGACAAAGGATACAATTACTGCAAAAAATTTATCTATGAAAAAGTGATTGTTCCTTATGTAGACATTCCAAAATTAGAAGGAAAGATCACGAGCTATAAAGGACTCATTATTGAGTGGTGCCAGAAGCAGAAAAAGAAATACTACATCGATACTTACGAAGATACGGGGAATGAAGCCGTAAAACACTTCAGTGTTCGCATTAGTATAGATGGAGAACAGATTGCGAAAGGAAGAGCAACTTCGAAGAAAAAAGCAGAAGAACAAGCTTCTAAGAGAGTCTATTATACTTTCCAAAAACAGATCGAAAATTCATAAGACGATAACGATTTCGTTATTTTTTAACCAACCTTGTAAAACAATCCCTACTTTTGTTAACTAGGTTTATATTTAAATCTGGGGAAAAATGCAGATTCACTCGCTAGGATTGGAAGACTTTTATGAAGACAATTATACCTTAATTGGCATTCATACTGCATTGGAAGATTTTAAGTTAGCCTATCTTTTAAATAACAATTTAAACACAAACTTTTCATGTGCATCCTTTAGTTTAGATTTTGAAACGAATCAAACGAAAGCTTCGTTTTCGATCTATGAATACATGAACGAAAAGTATGATTATGACTGGTATTTGATTGCCAATAGTTATAAAGAAGAAAAGGTAAATGCTACAGATACGTTAGCCTTGGCTACTGAAACCATTACCTATTTAATACCTGAAAAAAAGAGTGTAGACTATTTTATTAAAGTGGTTGGAGAACAGAACAATCTTCTGATCAAAAGAACGATTGACAAAATCAACTCCATCAACCAAATAGTCACTTGCTATACCATAGACACAAACACACTAAAATCTAAAGAATTTTTAATCTTTTAAGTATGCCAGCAAATAAGAAGACCAAGATTGTTGCAACGTTAGGACCGGCAACTGACTCAAAAGAGATACTTACAGAACTTGCCAGAGAAGGAGTGAATGTATTTCGAATTAATTTCTCTCACGCAAACTATGACATTGTAAAACAACAAGTCACAAGAATTAGAGAAATCAATCAAGAAAATGGATGGAATGTAGCCATTCTAGCCGACCTACAAGGACCCAAATTAAGAGTGGGTGTAATGAAAGAGGGAACGATGTTAGAAGACGGCCAAGAGTTTACATTCACCACAAATGAATGCGAAGGTGATCATGAAAAGGCATTCATGACCTACCAAAACTTTCCAAGAGATGTAAAACCAGGAGAGCAGATTTTGGTGGACGATGGGAAACTATTGTTCGAAGTGATCTCAACCGATAAGACCGCCAATGTAGTTACCAAAGTAATAGTTGGAGGGCCGTTATCTTCTAAAAAAGGAGTGAATCTTCCTAATACCAATATTTCTTTACCTGCATTGACAGAGAAGGATAGAAAAGATGCAATTTTTGCCTTGAGTCAAGAGGTAGATTGGATCGCATTGTCTTTCGTAAGAACACCAGAAGATTTAAGAATGCTACGTGATTTGATCAAACAGAATTCAGAGTATAGAGTTCCTGTTGTAGCGAAGATTGAGAAGCCTGAAGCTGTTGAAAATATTGACTCTTTGATTCCATATTGTGACGGATTGATGGTTGCACGTGGAGATTTAGGAGTTGAAATTCCAATGCAAGAGGTTCCTTTGATCCAAAAACAATTGGTGATGAGAGCCAAGAAAGCAAGAATCCCAGTGATTATTGCTACTCAGATGATGGAAACAATGATCACCAACTCGGTACCAACTAGAGCCGAAGTAAATGACGTTGCCAACTCCATTATGGACGGAGCAGATGCTGTGATGTTGTCTGGAGAAACTTCTGTAGGAAAACACCCGATTCGTGTCATCAAGAAAATGAGTGAGATTATCTTAAGCGTAGAGAACTCACCGTTGATTGAAGTTCCATTAAAACCTCCACACATTCGTACAAATCGATTTATTACCAAATCTGTATGCTACCATGCAGCCTTAACAGCCAATGAAACCGATGCTGCAGCTATTTGTACCTTAACTAATAGTGGGTATACGGCATTCCAAATTTCGGCTTGGCGCCCAAGAACTCATGTGTTGGTCTTTACAACTGAAAGAAGGATATTAGGAAAGTTAAATCTTCTTTGGGGTGTAAAAGCGTACTTCTACGACGAAGATTTGAGCACAGATGATACGGTGAAGGCCATTAATAAGCTAGTTCAAGACAAAGGTTTTGTGAAACCAGGAGATTTGGTGATCAACTTAACAGCAATGCCTGTTGAAGAGCACGGAATGGTCAATACATTGCGTATTTCTGAAATAAAATAGACGCATAAGCGTTGACATTGATCATAGACAACCTTTGATCATTGGTCGAAATAAGAGATCCTCTTTTTCACTTCTTGATAGATTTGAAAGAGAGGATTCTTCATTTTAGGATCTTAAATCCTTTGTGTTATAGAATAAAAACTTTCCAATAAACTTTGTAAATTGTTTTAAATCAGTAACTTTAAAGAAACCAAAAACTTTCTTATCATGGGGATTATCAATTTTCAAGGGAAAAGAGATACGAGTATTTCTAAAACCGAAGAGCAGATTTTAGTAGCCGATTATATGACTACGAAGTTGATTACGTTCAAACCTGAACAATCGATTCACGACGTAATTACGACCCTCACCAAGTATAAGATTTCTGGAGGACCTGTGGTCAATGAAAAAAACGAATTGATTGGAATCATTTCGGAAACCGATTGTATCAAGCACATCGCAGAGAGCAAGTACTACAACATGCCTATGGACAACAACCATACGGTGGAAAGGAATATGGTTTCGGAAGTGGAAACCATTGATAAGAACATGAACATTTTCGATGCAGCCAATAAGTTTATCACCTCCAAAAGAAGACGTTTTCCAATTGTTGAACGAGGAAAGTTAATTGGACAAATCAGCCAGAAAGATATTCTGAAAGCCGCTCTAAAGATGAAGGGAAATCGCTGGAAATAACCGATATATTTTCCTACAATTCCATTTTATAATCTTCTTTTTTTAGTGCATACCATTTGCATGGAATGTCGGTGTAATAGAAATCATTTATGAATTTCAAACCGATCTTCTGTAGGATCTTATTGGATGCAACATTGGCAGTTTCTGCTGCTCCGTAAATTACCGGATACTCCATTTCTTCAAAACCAAACTGAAGCGTTGCAACGGAAGACTCAGTAGCATATCCTTTTCCCCAATATTTGGGAATGAATCGATATCCAATATCGATGAAATCTTGAACGCCATTTAGTTCTTCTTTCTTGCCAGCATTCAATTTTAATCCAGACCAACCAATAAAGTCTCCAGAGCTTTTTTCAATCGCTGCAAAACGACCGATTCCCAGTTTGTCATATTGCTCTCTGATATATCGAATATTTTCAGCGGCCTGTTCTTTGGTGGTGATTGGATTGTTACCAAGGTACTTGTGAACAGTTGCATTGGAATCCAATGCAAACATGCCTTCCAGATCGGTTTCTAAAAGTTCTCTTAAGATCAAGCGATCGGTTTCTAGATAGAATTTCATTGATTAAGAATGGATATGTAGTTAGTCCAAGGACCAACGTCGTTTTTATATTGTTTTGCCATCACTCTTGAGATTTGAGCAATATGCCCGAGATCATGAGTTACCCAAGTAGCCAATAATTGACTAAGAGTAACCGCACCAAATTCGGGATGTATTCCTTCTTTGTTCCAATCTTTTTCAGACAAGTTTAATGAAGAGACGTAGTTTAGGTTTTCGGCCCGAACCTCTTTAAACTCTAAAAGTAGATGTTTCAAGGTTTTCCCTTCAGAGTTTTTGAATTGGGCAAAGCGATCAAAAGGAGTAAAATTCTTATCATCATCAAACAGAATACTATTGAGCCTAGGAACCCAATCTGTTCGCTCTCCATGAATTAAATGACCCACAACATCAAATGGAGACCAAGTCTCTTCTCCTTCATTTTGATGAATCCAAGGATCCGACAGACCTCCCAATAAAGAATACAAAGTATTTGGAGTCTGACGAAGAATTTCTAGGGATTTCTCAAGGTTGAAATTTTCCACGGGTCTAAGATATTAAATCCCTACTTACAAAGGAAAGAATGCCAATGTTGCGCGAATGAAAAGATGACAAAAACTACGTGAAAAGTAGGGTTACAATTCAAACAAAATGACACTATCTAATAAAATTGAGATCATGAGCACATTAAAAAACAAGGTTCAGTTAATGGGACATTTAGGGAATCAACCTGAAACGGTCACTCTGGAGAGTGGAAAGAAGCTGGTTAAATTTTCTATTGCCACCAATGAAACGTACAAGAATGCCAATGGAGAAAAGGTCACAGATACGCAATGGCACAATATCATTGCTTGGAACAAAACGGCAGAGATCATTGAGAAGTATGTCCATAAAGGACATGAAATTATGGTGGAGGGAAAACTAACTTCACGAAGTTATGAAACCAAGGAAGGAGAGAAAAGATACATTACAGAAGTAGTGTGTAATGAAATACTCATGTTGGGCAACAAGTAGTTTTAGGGGTAGTTGCTATGAAGAAAACCCTCCGAAGCCTTTCAACCTTCGTAACCGAGTTGCTTCGGTGAAGTAGGCTGGCGAAGGAGGGTTTATTTAATGATAAGGAATAAATCAATTACCTCTTTTCAAATCATTTTCAAGAAACGGTTTGATCAGGCTATCTTTCTCTAGAGAGTCTAAGGAAAAGTCATATGTAACATTAGCATTCTTAGCTTTGATTTCTCCTCCTAAAAGTTCAATAATTTCATGTAGCATCAATGGCTGTTTCCATTGTTGATGCAATGCTTTGGTCGCTAGATTTGATACTTCTGAGTTTCCAGAAACTCGTGTTTGTCCAGCTCCAAAATTCAATACCACAAAACTTTGCCCTTTTTTCTCTGGTAATAACATTCCTAAGACAGTTTGTCTTTGGATGGATTTACATTTTACTTCAGCAAAGAGGTGGTTTGGATTCATCATGTATTCATAATCGATATGATTACCTTTTCCAATAATAATCTTGTAATCACAATTATTAGAACCGGAATAAACATTACTCATAATTAATGTCGGAGCGGCTAAACCATAGTTTGCGTACAAATATTCCACAGCTCCATTAGGTGCATCTGTAATATCTCCAGAATACATCAAATTACCGTTTCCTTGATTGTAAAATGAGTTCCAACCAACTTTACCTCCAATGTTCACCCCCGACAAGTCAATATCATGAGCTCCCCAAGCATTTTGCCAATACACTCCGACAGCCAATGAGTCTCCAAAGAATTTTGTCCCTGTTGGAATATTTCCAACGTACATCTTTTCGGAAGTTGGCAAAGCGTACTCAACTCCTGATGGTAAGAAAAATGATTTTCCGGTGAGATCAAATCGAGTTTTCAAATAATTCTCTAAGAAGTAATAATTTGCCCAAACAGCATTGTTATACTTGTTTTCTTTGACAAATGATTTCCCATTTCGTATTCTATAAACAAAAGCTTCTTGACCATTCAATCTTGAATAACATGCAGCAATAGCTCTAAACAAAGTAAAGGGTGTTGCTCTATCCAGCCAATGAATATCGTTTTCCAAGATTGGAATACTCGTAACTAAATTCAAAGGGTTCTGACTCAAAGGCTTGTGATGAGCTTTCGAAAGCTTTGAAATTTTGTTGATGGTTTTGCTACATTTCGGCTTGAAAGCAAGGAACAAAGGTTTAAACCTGTTGAATATTGCTGCCAACTTTCCCAATCCAAACTGTTCGAATTGAACTGCGGGATTAAAACTTGATGTTTTGATTGCCTCAATAGTTTCTGTGTTTTTAATCAACAAAGAGTTTCCAGTTGCGCGATAGATAATGTATCTAAAAAAAGCCAATGTTTCTGTTGGTAAAACACCATACATATCTGCGATTTTAACGATGGCTTCTTTGTTCTTGATATTCTCATTACCCGTAAAATTGTACTTAAACTCATCAATCAAAATAGATAAAACATCATCGATCGTTTCTTCTTTTAAAGCCATTCCTGATTGTAATAAATTCAGGCATTTTTCAATAAAAACCTCTTTAGAATACCCTTTGATCACTTTGAAAACAACTTTTATATCAGGAACATTCAATACCTCGTATGGAATGTAAATTTCATCTTGAAAATCACTTCCGTAGGTAGAAATGTAATGATGAACTTGTTCTATTAATAGTGCTCCACGAGAGGTTGACTTGATCTTTCGCCAAGACTTATGAAAGGTTTGATTCAAACCATAACCATCTAGTTTTTCTTTTTTGAAGAAGTTGATAATTTCTTTTTTCGCCCACAAAGCATTGGATTCTATGACCAAACCATCGTTGGAAATAAAAGGTTCTTTGGTAGATTCTTGTGCTAAAACAGCATTGAATAATTTCAAGGTTTTGCTAGTAGCATTCTTTTTTGAGTTGCTTTTAAATTTCATAATTCATTTTTTTAAAGGTGGGAAGTATTTACATATCAGTTGTTTTTATAGGAACTTCCTTTACCTATTTTGAAGATGAGAAGTAGACTAAACCACTCACTCTTTCGAGCTATAGAATGGAAACAGATCCATAGGAACTTCTTATATCTCCTATCTTTTCTAGCGAGAAGTACATTGATTAAGAGTCATTTGTTAGGAACTTCCTGTGCCAGAATTTTGATGGTTCAAAGGTGAAAACAAACTACGCAATCTTTATGCGTAGTTTGAAAATGGTATTGTGATTAATTTTTAAACTACCCGATCTGCACAGGAAGAACTTGCAAAGGCGTGCGGTTTTGCTTTAAAGACAAACCCCATTCCCAGAATGTATCCCATGGCTTCCTTTAATGCGGTATTTGACTCAAACTTTGGATCCGTATTAATGTCGGCGTGAACCTCAAACTCTACGTTGTATTTTTCTATCAAATCACAAATTGCATAGGCGGTTTCTACAGATAAGGTTACCTCTTTCAACATTCGTTCTTTAATGCCTATTCTCTTGGTTCCTTTTTCATTTTTGATAAACATATAACCACCCTTTCCTTCTCTGATGATGACCACAACGGTCGCATAAGCAACATAGCCTTTGTATGCCTGAGAATCAGAACCCACGCAAATCTTTAATCGATGATCTGCTTTTTGTTCTTTTACAATTGCTTTTTCCACTAATGAGGTGATTGAGTCGTCAAAAACATCTCCTCGAAAGTTTCTCCATTTGTTTGTAGTTGTTTTCATAGTTTCTCTTTTTTGGGTGACTTCGGGATTCGAACCCTGTTCTCCTCATTCACAGTGAGGTATTTTACCACATAAACTAAAGCCACCATTTGTTCTGACAAAAGGACTTGAACCTTTATCCGCAAACGTATCAGATTTGCACTTTACCAATTAAGCTATGTCAGATGATGTTAACCCGATAGGATTCGAACCTATTCTGTAAGAGTCAAAGTCTTACGTGCTGCCTTTACACTACGGATTAATTTGTATGTCCAATGGGATTCGAACCCATACCACAAGGGTCGAAACCTTGCATGCTCTCCATTACACCATGGACCTATTTACTTGTACAGGAGGAGAGACTCGAACTCCCAAATTCCAGATTCTAAATCTGGCGCCTATACCAATTCGGCTACTCCCGCATTTGTTGAGATATCAGGAATCGAACCTGAACCCTTCGCCTTATGAGAGCGATACTCTACCGATTAAGCTATATCTCAATATTTGTTGAGGCAATCCCGCAGCACGGCGGGATGACTGTCACGATGTATCCCGAAGCTTCGGGACTCCCACTGAGCTATGCCTCAATTGTTATGTCTCTTACGAGCCTCCCCACCAATATGCATGCACTCAGGCGGGGAACTCGTCTCCCGAGAGACAGTCGGGAAAATGTTTATTTTTTATAATCGTACACCTACTAAGATTCGAACTTAGACTCAGAGATTAGAAATCTCTTGTGCTCTCCATTACACCATAGATGTTTATGCACGTTCATAAGGACTTGAACCCTAACCACAAGTTTTGGAGACTTGGATGCTACCAATTACACCATGAACGTTTTTTGAGCACCTACCGAGAGTCGAACTCGAATCTGAAGAGTGGAAATCTACTATGTTACCAATTACACTATAGATGCTAGTTGTGGAAGTAGTAGGACTCGAACCTACACGCTATAAATAGACCAGATTTACAGTCTGGCGAGCCAACCAATTGCTCAATACTTCCGTTGTATATCACTGCGGAGAGTAGAGGAATCGAACCTCCATCACGAGCCTACGTGATCTTGTTTAGCAAACAAGTGTAACAAACCAATATTTACCTACTCTCCAAGAATGTGTCTGAGAGATCCCGCAGTTGCGGGACAACCTTCCCGAACTTGCTTCGGGATAAACCAACCATTCCCTCGTCTTTGTTCAGGACAGGCTAAATCCTCTCAGGATTTTTGTTGACCCGGTGGGGATCGAACCCACGACCTCGACGTTAAAAGCGCCTTGCTCTCCCAGCTGAGCTACGAGTCAATTATTTAATATTTCAATGAACACCATAAAAAAAGCACCTCAATAGGAGGTGCTTTTTTTACTTTTACTACGTGTTTACATCATTGCATACACATAACCTCCTTTTTCATAGTTATCATGGATTTTATTTCACTATAGACTGCTCCAATAAACATTGGTACATGTCCTTTCCTAGATATGAATTTATCTAGTAGGCCGAGGCTCCATTGTTTGCGATCTAATAAAATATGCTCCATGAGTTCTATTTTTATTTCAATAGTTTTTTGTCGTAAATCGACACTGCAAATATGAAATCAATTTTTGAATTACACAAGAAAAATTTTAAATAAATTACTGAAAATCAATAAGTTACATTAAAAATAGACAATAGGGTTCCTGTCCGTTTCGAACGGATTATCATTAATGTATACAATAGTCTGTCTCCCTGTTGTTTATCAATTAATTCCTATTTTCTATGTTCTTTTAGTATTTCATTTATTCTTGAAAATATTTTTGTTTTTATATCCCGATTTCAATCGGGATTGGTTCCACTAACAAATTTTAACAGGTTTTATGTATTGTCAAATTTGAGTTTCACTCAAAAAAAAGCGCCCAAACTTTTGATTTGGACGCTTATATGATTTGTTCTTATTGAAAGATACTCTCAAATTATTGGTTTAAATCGATACAAAACGTCCCCTTTAGGCAGTGGTCCAACTTGTGCCATGCCTAAATAACCGCACCAACTAATGCGTAATTCTGGTTGTCTATGTATCTGTTTTATATTCATTTTCGTTGCAAAGATGACTTTTTTCATTCTTCTAGTCAAGGGATTCATAAAATGATTCTCTGATCTCAATCAATATTTCATTAATTTTTTTGATTCTTGGTTTCTCTTGGAGATCTGATATTGCGTACAGTTTCTCCAGATTAATCTTTTTCTCTTCCGCCCAAAGGACCAATTCATCGTATTCATACTTGCCCTGCTTCACATCCAAAAGAAAGTCCCTGTCTTTTCTTTTTACATGGATCGTCTTTTCTTTCGCAATCTCTTCGGCCATGCCAAGTAATCTAAAGGTATGCATCATGTTTTTTGCATCGTAATTCTTACCATGAGATACAGTTGTTTTATAGCGTTCTTCA
>CAZTFN010000007.1:0-30411 GCA_964612905.1 uncultured Flavobacterium sp.
AATTTGTATCTCAGTTCAAGAGATTGTGTGGCAAGATCTTTCGCTTTTTTTGATCTAAAAACAGGTTCACTCGGAACAGCTTCATGTGCGTGAGGTCTGTAAATGGGTTGAAAGACTCCGTATTGCAACCAACGATTATAGAGTTCATCGTCTAAGTTTGCGCCGGCAAATCCACCTAGGTCAGAATGCATAAAGCCAATTCCTTGCATTCCCATTTGTAAGGCAATTTCTGGTTGCGGTTTCAATCCGCCCCAACTTCTACTCACATCGCCTGTCCATGGAATCAATCCGAATCTTTGAGAACCGGAATATCCTGCTCTCATGAGAATAAAAGGTCGGATATCTGGAAAGTCTTTTTGATAACCTTCATGAATCAGTCCCGCCCAATCGTGTCCATAGGTGTTGTGCACTTCATCTGCGGTTCCTTGAGCATGAATGGCAAAGGATGGATGTGCTTCAGGTTCGCCTAAATCCCCCCAAAGACCATGAGTTCCTAGGTCAATGATTTCTTTGTATCTATTCCAGAACCACTCTTTTCCTTTTTGATCATAGACATCAATGATTCCTCCGTTTCCAAAGTAGAAATCGAAAATTGCAGGATGTCCTAGTGAATCTTTGGCTAAAATACCTTTCTCCACTGCATCGTTCCATCTACTGGAAGTTTTGAGTACAAAGGGCTCTGTAATCAAGACTGTTTTTACATCTTGATCGTTGAATTTCTTGATCATTCCCTTCATGTCTGGGAATGAATCTTTGTAGACTTCAAAGTTCCCTAAGGTTCCTTGAATTTCTTTTCCGAACCAGAACAAATCCAAGACTACAGCATCCATCGGAATTCTATCTTCTTTGAACTTGGCTACAACCTCTTCTGTTTCTTTTTGTGAATGGTATCCGAATCGACTTGAGAAATTACCAAAGGCCCATCTTGGAGGTAAAGGTTGCTTTCCAGTCAAATCGGTGTAATGATTTAACATATCTAACCACGATTCTCCTGCAATCACTTGGTAGGTTTTTCGTCCAGAAATGGTCTCGTAGGTCAACGTATTGTTTTTCTGGCTGTCTAAATCCAAATACCCAATGGGTGTATTGTCAAAATGAACCATATACATTCCTGAAGAAACAACAATCGGCATAGTATAGTTGAGTAATTCTGCTCTTTCAGCATAACCATACTGAGCGCGATTGTACAACCGCAATCGATTCCCTCTTCGGTTCATTCCTAAGGCGCGAGCGCCTCCTCCATACAAAACCTCATCATTGGTAAGGTTGAACTGAAGTGTCTCATGATCTGCATTTTTCTGATATCCTAATTTCTCGGAAATCAAGTCTTTTCCGTCATAGGAATATGAAATTTGAAACGGATCATGATTGATCATCAATTCAATTCCATCGGAAATAACACCTGTTCTACCTCCAGAAGTATTCAGTACCAATTCAACCTTTTCCGGTTTTAAAACGACAGCATGCGATTCTTCCTTGAAGTCTTGCCCTTTTGGAATGAATGTGGTTTCTACAATGAACTTATTGTAATAGCTGATGCGATATTCTCCATCATTGGTTTCAATTTTGATGTTGTTTCCGTCTTGAACAAAACTGATCATTGAACGATCTTTGTTTTGTGATAACAATGAAGTTGAAAGTAAGAGAGAAATCAAAAAGAAAAATGGGAGAATGGTTCGCTTCATTTAGTTCATTTTTGTCGTAATTAAAGTGACCCCGTTGGGATTGATGTCAATAGTATCTTGCCAATCACTTTGTGCTCCTGTGATGACATTTTTTACTTTCTTCCCATTCAAACCTATTTCTTCAAATGTTTTGGTGGAAAGTGAATTCGCTTTCGTTTTGTTAAGAATGATGGCAACAATCTCATCTCCATCCATTCGGAATAAGGCATAGATTCCATCCTTGGGTGCAAAGTGAATCGTAGTCCCTTCCTGCATCGCTTTGCTGGACTTTCTGTAGTTCAACAAAGTCTTCAGAAAGGACTGCATGTCTTTTTGATCTTCGGTCAATCCTTCACCTGTAAAAGCATTTATTGGATCACCCTGCCATCCTCCGGGGAAATCAGTTCGAATCAAACCGTGATCTCCTGGCTTTTTAAAGTCCTCCATCAAAATCTCTGTTCCGTAGTAAATCTGTGGAGTTCTAGGCATCATAAGGTAATATGCTAATGCCATTTTTGTTTTGGAAATATCACCTTTTAGTTGAGTGAAAATTTGACTCATATCATGATTGTCAGGAAAGACCATGATGTCCAAGGGTCTTGGATAGGCAAAATCGTTTGCCAAACCTTCATACATTTTTACCAAACCTGTCCCCCAAGTTTCTTCTTCTTTCAAGGCATCTACCACTATTTGCTGCATGGCAAAATCCATGGAAGAGCGCAGGTTGGAATCGTATCCGTCTTGATTCACTTTTCCATCTTGCCAGTAGGCAATCAATAAGGGATTATAACTCCACTCTTCTCCTACAATGTTGAAATTTGGGTATTCTTTCATAATCGCTCCTGCCCAATTCGACATAAAGTCTTTGTCGGGATACGGGTAAGTATCTTGTCTGATTCCACCCAAACCGAGCATTTCAATCCACCAAATACTGTTTTGAATGATGTATTGGGCCATGAATGGATTGCGTTGATTTAAATCGGGCATCGCTGAAACAAACCAACCATCTGTCATCCACTTCTTGTCGATCTTAGAAGCATATAAATCTTGATTAGAGGTTCTTCTATGATTAGAAGTTCTGGTCGTTTTCCAGTTCCAATTGTCGATGTTCTTTTCGTAGTTTTCTTGATCATTTACCCAGTCTTCGAAAGGAAGGTCTTTCATCCACCAGTGCTCTAGTCCACAGTGATTGGCCACTTGATCCATGATGATTTTCACTCCTCTTTTTCGTCCTTCATCGGCTAGCTTCCGATACTCTTCTAAGGTTCCAAAACGAGGATCTACTTCATAGAAGTTGGTCATTGCATAGCCATGATACGATTGTCCTGTCATATCATTGGTTAATAAGGGTGAAGACCAAACTGCTGTGAATCCCATATCAGCGATATAATCCAAACTGTTTGTGATTCCTTCAATATCACCACCATGACGCGCATAATCATCTTTTCTATTGATGGTTTTCTCATTCAAGTTCTCGAAGATATCATTATCAGGGTTTCCGTTTGCATATCGATCTGGTGTAATCAAATAAACGACATCGGAACTATTGAATCCAACGTACTCTTCAGCAGCTTTCTCTCTTGACTTGAGCTCATAGGTATGTTTTAATTCGGAACCATCTTCCTGGGTGAATACAATATTGAATTGTCCCGCCTGAGCCGAATCAGCAATGGATATATCCAGGAAAAGATAATTCGGACTTTTCGCCTGATGTTGTTTCTCCAAAGAAACTCCTGAATAGGAAATAGCGGCTTTGGCACTTCCAATATTGGGATGCTTCACCAACAATTGTAGTTGTTGATTTTCAAATCCCACCCACCAATTGGGCGGCTCAACTCGCTCAATATCAGCCAATACTTCAGTAATCTGAGGCTTCGTTACTGAGACACCTTCCTTTTGACATGAAGCCAAGAGGACCAGTCCACCTAGTATAAAAAAGTAGATTCTTAATTTCATCAAGTGTATTATTCTATGAAACAGTCACCAAATTGTTAGAGACGATATCTACAGGCTTTCCATTGACTAAAATGGTGAGTCCTTCTCCTCCATCCAATTCGAAACTGGTTTCATCTTGAGTTACGTTAATCTTTACAATCTGATTTCTAAAGTTGATCTTGAAAGAATATCCTTCCCATTGTTCTGGGATTCTTGGCGTGAATGATAACTTTCCATCCTTCACACGCATTCCTCCAAATCCTTCTACAATACTCATCCAAGTTCCTGCCATGGAAGTAATGTGCAAACCTTCATGAACTTCGTGATTGTAATCATCTAAATCCAAGCGAGAGGTTCTTAGGTAAAACGTGTAGGCTTGTTCCATTCTTTCCAACTTCGCGGCTTGAATACTATGCACACAAGGCGACAAAGAGGATTCATGAACGGTAAATGGTTCATAAAAATCGAAATGACGCTCTAATTCTTTGGTTGTAAAATGATCTTCAAAGAAGTAGAAACCTTGTAAGGTATCTGCTTGTTTGATGTACGGTGATCTTAAGATGCGATCCCAAGACCAGTTTTGGTTGATTGGACGTTGACTTTGATCCAAATCAGCCACAGTCACCAATTCCTTGTCCAAGAAACCATCTTGTTGTAAGTAAATCTGATGCTCTTCTGAGTATGGGAAATACATATTCTCTGCAACATCTGCCCAACCTTTCAACTCTTCATCGGAAAGATTCACTTTTGATAGAATTCTCGAATAATCATCAGCGTATTCTTGACGTACTTTCTCTATGTTTTCCAACGCATAATTGATACACCATTTGGCTGTGTAGTTTGTGTACCAATTGTTGTTGACGTTGTTCTCGTATTCATTGGGTCCAGTAACACCTAAAATTACGTACTTGTTCTTGTTTGTGGAGAACGTAGCTCTTTGGTGCCAGAATCGCGCAATACCAAT
This sequence comes from uncultured Flavobacterium sp., assembly GCA_964612905.1. Classification (GTDB taxonomy): domain Bacteria; phylum Bacteroidota; class Bacteroidia; order Flavobacteriales; family Flavobacteriaceae; genus Polaribacter. The sequence goes on from CAZTFN010000007.1 coordinate 4,564, forward strand.
CAATACTTCCAATCCTTTTTCAGGGATATAACTATAATCATTGGTGTATCTGAAATAGTTATAAATCGCAAATGCAATGGCTCCATTTCTATGAATTTCTTCAAAAGTAATTTCCCACTCATTGTGACATTCTTCCCCGTTCATGGTTACCATTGGGTATAACGCAGCTCCGTTTGTAAATCCTAACTTTTCTGCATTCTCAATCGCTTTTTGCAAGTGATTGTATCTATATTCCAACAACTTCCTTGCTACTTTCTGATCTTTGGTTGCCATATAGAAAGGAATGCAATAGGCTTCTGTATCCCAGTAAGTACTTCCTCCATATTTTTCTCCTGTAAATCCTTTGGGTCCAATGTTCAATTTTGCATCGGTTCCTAAGTAGGTTTGATTTAAATGGAAAATATTGAAACGAATTCCTTGTTGTGCTTTCACATCGCCATCAATGGTGATGTCCGCCATATCCCAGATATCGCTCCATGCTTTTTTCTGTTGATCTAATAGTGCTTCAAAACCGAGATCCGTAGCTTTTTGAAGTGCTTCTTTTGCAGCATCGATTAACTTCGATTGGTCGTGATTTCTGTCCACGACATATCCTGCATATTTTTGAATGGTGAAGGTTTCACCTTTACCGACAGATGATTTGTATGTGTTAGAAGCATAATTCTCTGTTTTTTGCTGACTCGCTTCTGATTCTAATTCTTGATCTCCTAAAAACAACTTAGATTCCATGAATGTACACGTATGGAATGCTGTCTTCATAGTTTTTGCCTGAATGAAGGACTGACCATTACTTTGTTCGACATTATAAACATCCCAGAACTTATCATCCCAGTTGGTGTCTTCATTGGTGATTCCTCCGTCAAGATAAGGCGTGAACACAATGTCTGCCTCAGTATTCAATGGAGTAATAGAATAATTGATGACTCCTACTTCATCTAAATCCAAACTCAAAAAACGAACACTCTTTACACGAACCTCTACTCCATTTTGCAAAACAGCCTCAAATGATCTTGACAACCATCCTTCTTTCATGTTCAATTCTCTTCGGAAGTTTTTTACTTCCTTAGCTGTATTCAAATCCAGCGCTTCATCATTGACGGTTACATTGATTCCAATCCAACTAGGAGCATTCAATACTTTGGCGAAATATTCTGGGTATCCATTTTTCCACCAACCTACTTTGGTTTTGTCTGGATAGTAAACTCCAGCGATGTAACTTCCTTGAAAAGTAGCACCAGAATACTGTTCTTCAAAGTTGGCTCTTTGCCCCATGGCTCCGTTTCCAATACTAAAAAGACTTTCAGATGCTTTTACCGTATCCAGGTTGAATCCTTCTTCAATAATGGACCATTCGTTTGGAATGATATAATCTAAGTTCATTTCGTTGTTTTGGTTTATGAGTTGAGTTTGACTTCTTCTTTTGTGAGTTCTTGAATAAATTCCGTAGAGATTTCTGTAAAATCCTTGAAAATATAATCGGCTTCGTGTAGTACGTTCGAATCGCCGATACCAATAGAGACCATTCCAGCTATGTTGGCTGCTTGAACTCCTGCTACAGAATCTTCAAAAACTATACAATCACTAGGCTCTGTGTTGAGCAACGCTGCAGCGTTTAAGAATACTTCTGGATCGGGTTTGGCTTTGGTTACATTGGTTCCGTCTACAATGGCGTCAAACTGCTGGAATAAATTGACTTTCTTCAAAATGGTTCGAGCGTTCTTACTTGCAGAACCCAATGCGGTTGGATAGTCAGCTGCCTTCAAATAATTTAGGATTTTAGGCACATCTTCCAAAATCTCTGATTCCGTCATTTCGTTGACATAGCTCAAGTAATCATTGTTCTTCTTAGCCATCAACTCCATGAATTTATCCTCTGATAATTGGATGCCTCCCCATGCTAAAATTTTCTCTAAAGAGCGTACTCTACTTACGCCTTTTAATTGTTCATTTTGTTCTTCGGAAAAGTCAACTCCCACTGTGTTTGCCAACTTTTTCCAAGCATAGTAATGATATTTTGCAGTGTCAACAATGACACCATCTAAATCAAATATGAATGCTTTCTTATTTGTCATATAGTTTGTTCAATAGTGTTATGAATGGATAAGTCAAACGCCAATCGTAAGTTCTGTAAGTAACCTCGAAATTGTTGATGACTCGAATGTAAAGTTGCAGTAAATCCATGAAAAACAAGACTTAAACAGTCTTTATTATGGACGAACGGTACATTTTTAATACGCTTCATGATATCGTAATCACTTTTAATACTTACGATAAGCGCTAAGACTTATCAATTATTAGTGTGTGGAATGGAATTTATTGATAAATCATGATGCCGTAAAGATATAATTTTTTGCGAGAGGACTACAAAAAAGAATGACTTTCTTATCTACTTGATTCTCGAATGTTTAAGTCGCTAGAAATCACTTTGGTTCTTGGAGGCAATACTTCTCCTTCATTTTCTATTCTATCAATCAACAATTCAACCGCTTGTTTCCCCATGGTAAACCCATGTTGAACAATAGCTGTGATGGAAGGAGAAGAATACTCAGAAATCAAACCGTCTGTAAATCCAACTACCGAAATATCTTCAGGGACTCTAATCCCTTTATTCTTCGCACTCTTAATAGCTAAAGCAGCATAAATCTCATTGACCGCGAAGATAGCATCCACATCTAAATCGAATACTTTTTCAATTTGCTCTGAAGCATCCAATTTCTCATCAATCTCAACGACTAGACCTCCATTTGACTTTATATTAAACTCCTTGAGCGCCTTTTCGTAACCTTGTTGACGAAGCATTCCAACGTTTACGTGTTCTGGGGTAGACAACATAGCAATTTTACTTCGCCCTTTTTCAATCAAATGTTTTGTTGCTTTGTAGCCTGCACCGACATCATCTACAATTACCTTATCACAAGAAATCCAAGACAATACGCGATCAAACATCACCAAAGGAATTTCCTCATTGACCAAGTCTTGAATATGCTTAAAGTCCTGATTTTCTAGGGTTTCGTTGGCAACAGAAATTAACAAGCCATCAACGCTTCCATTAGATAATACCTGTAGATTGTCAACCTCACTTTGATAAGATTCATTGGAAAAACACACCATAATATGATAACCTTTCTCACTAGCTCCACTCTCAATCCCTTTGACAACAGTAGAGAAAAAATGATGTACAATTTTGGGGAGAATCACTCCAATTACCTTGGTTTTCTGGTTTCTTAACTGAAGTGCAAGACTGTTGGGTTTGTAGTTGTAATGATCTGCAAATGCCTTGATTTTCTCTTTGGTTTCAACACTTATTTCATGACTATCTCTGAGCGCTTTAGAAACGGTTGATGTAGAAACTCCCAATTCTTTAGCGATGGTTTTGATGGTAACTTTCCTCTTCATTGTTAATCTGGTATCAAGTAAATCCAACACCGTGGATTTTGGTTATGTTTTCTTAGGAATCGTCTTTTTTGAGAAACGATATGCAAAATTTAAAAATTCCTAGCGGAACGAACACGATTTCGGAGAAAATAATTGAAGAAGTTTTTAACACGAAAACGTGTTCGTCCCAGATATAACAAGGGAAATTCTTGAATCCTAATTATCTTCGAGTTGTGGAATGTAATTTATTGAGAATCTTTGGAACCGAACTTTCGGTTGTTCTTATGAATTTTACGAAAGAATGTTTGATTCAATTTCAAACGAAATAAATTGTGAGACGCCTGCATTAGCAGGCGTTTTGTTCGTTTTGATAAAATTTTATTTGTAATTTAGCATCGAACAACTTATTAAACCCCTCTCACAATGCAATTAAGAAGGCTACCCCTCCTTTTTTTGTTGTTCATGATTTCTTACACATATGGCCAAGCTACTTTTAGCTCTGGCAACACGGCTGCTGAATTAGCAACCCAAATCACTGGTCCAGGTATCACTATATCCAGTCCTGTCATTACCAATGGTACAGGAACTCAAGTTGGAATTTACTCCAATGGTATTGCTGGTGCTGGATTGCAGTTGGATAGTGGAATCATTTTAACAACAGGAACCGTTACCGAATCATTTTCAACAAACAGTGCTACTGGAATCTCATTAGGTCCAGGCACTACCTTTTCGGATGCCGATTTGACAGCAATTGATGCCAATGCTACAAACGACGTCGTTATTTTTCAATTTGACGCTGTATTAGATCCCTTGGCAACAGTACTAACCATTGATTACCAATTTATGTCTGATGAATACAACGAATACGTTTGTTCTACATTCAATGACATTTTTGGATACTTTGTATCTGGACCTGGTATCACAGGAACTCAAAACATTGCGTTGGTTCCGGGAACGACAAACCCTGTGACCATTGCTTCTATTAATAATGGCTCCGTAGGTCTTAACGGTAATATTGCAAATTGTATTGATCTTACTCAATCTGCTCTATTTACAGACAATACAGGTGGTACAATTACTATGGAATACGATGGAATTACCAATAAGATTCGTGCTTCTGCAACGGGTTTGACTCCTGGAGAAACCTACACCGTAAAATTTGCTATTGCAGATGTTGCGGATGGCGCATTTGATTCCGCCATCTTAATTGATGTGATTAGTGGGTTCCCAGATGACGATGATGACGGTATTGCCAATGATATCGACTTAGATGATGACAATGATGGAATCTATGATACCGAAGAAGATGACAATCTAGACAACGATAACAACCCATTATCCAACCCTACAGATACTGATAGTGATGGAATTCCTAATTATTTAGATCTGGATTCTGATGGGGATGGAATTCCAGACAATATTGAAGCACAAACCACCAATGGCTACATTGGCCCTGGAAGTTTTACTGATGCTAATTTAGATGGGGTTAACGATGTCTATGCAGGAGGACTAACTCCTGTAAATACAGATAGTACAGACAATCCTGATTATCTAGACACAGATTCAGACAACGATGGCACAGATGACCAAACAGAAGCCGGAATTACGCTCACTGGAAATGTTGGAAACAATGGACTAGATAACGGTCTAGAAAGCATTGATGATTATTCTGATGCCAACGGAACCCTAGATGACCCAACTACCTTACCTGATTCAGATGGAGATGTGGGCTCTGGTGGTGATGTAGACTATAGAGATACCGTAACATCAGGCGATAATGACAGTGATGGTGTAAATGATGATGTAGATTTAGATGATGATAACGATGGTATTTATGATACCGTTGAGTCTCAATGTTCAAATCCTAGCATTCAATTTGTCGTTACACCAGATGCATATTGGACCTTAGACAATACAACAGATGACTCTGTTGGAGGAAACAATGAAAATGGAGCTGCAAGTGTTACCTATAGCACCACAGCTATTCAAGGAACACATTCCATCGATTTTGATGGATCCACTACCATCCAATACAGTCAGGATGGAGGCTTTATGGAACAAAGCTATACAGCCATTAGTTTTTCGGCATGGATTTTACCAAGTTCTTTGACTGGGGTTCAAATTATTTACGAAGAAGGTGGTGGAACCAACGGAGCTGTTGTATGGCTGAACGGATCTACCTTGACATATACCACACGAAACGGTGGAGGCGGAAGTCAAGTTGATCTCGCCCACCCAACCGCTCTTTCATTAGACGGACTATGGCATCATGTAGCTGCGACCTTTGACAATGGGGATTTAACGGTCTTTTTAGATGGTGTCCCTTCCTCAACAGTGGCTGCTGGATACACTACCATTCCTGGGCATGGGAATAACGGAGGGCTTGGAGGAGCCGTAGGAGGAGCAAGTTCTCTTACATCTAATGGTAATTATAATGGTTTGATGGATGCTGTTCGTTACTCCAATACAACAGCATGGTCTTCCGGAGATATTAATATAGAAGGGCAACGTTTGTGTGATGATGATTCGGATGGAGTTTACAATCATTTGGATTTAGATTCAGATGGTGATGGAATCCCTGACAATGTAGAAGCTCAAGCAACAAATTCTTATATCACTCCCAATGCAGTTGTAGATGCTTCAGGTGTAGATACAGCTTATTCAGGCGGACTCACTCCAATAAATACAGATGGGACAGACGATCCTGACTACTTAGACACAGATTCAGACAATGAAGGTTCTGATGATACCGTGGAAGCCGGATTAACATTGGCAGGAGCTATTGGAGCCAATGGATTGGATACCAATATTGCAACTACAGCCGATTATTCAGATGTAAATGGAACCATCAACGACCCTACAACACTACCCGATTCTGATTCTGATAATGGTGCAGGTGGAGATGTCGATTTTAGGGATGATACGGTAGATGTGAATTTGGGAAGCGGAAATCTTTTGTGGTTGCGTTCCGATATTCAAGCTGCTACGTCTTTATGGGAAGATCAATCAGGAAATGATTTTGACGCAACCTCAGGAGCAACTGCCGATCCAGATTTGAATAGCAACCAAATTAATTTTTATCCTGCTTTCAATTTTAATGGCTCTACACAAGGTTTGAGTATTTCTGGAGGAATTCTAGGTACGGCAACCTACAATAGCTTATGGGTATATATTGTTTCGAGTACCGATGTCATTCAAAATTCATCCATTTTTAGAGAAGAGATTGCCTCAGGAGAAAGATTAGGATCTCACTTGCCATGGGGTGATAGTAATTTATACTTTGATTTTGGAAGCACATCTCCTACTGGAGGAAGAATTAGCGCTGCTTGGGGTAGTTCAACAGGGACATTTAATCTGTGGAATTACGGTAATAGCAACTCAACTTCAAACCCTTCAAGCAGTAATAAATCTCTCTATCGTGATGGTTTATTGTTTGCCACAGACAACACCTTTGATGCATCCGTTCAGGGTGACTCTCAAGATTTTCAAATTGCCACAGATGGAACGAACTTTCACGATGGACAAATCGCTGAGATCATCATTTTTGCCGACGTTCCTACATCCCTAGAACAACAAAAGGTTCAGAGCTACCTAGCGATCAAATACGGAATTACCTTAGACACATCCGACAATGACGCTGGTGTTACAGAAGGAGACTATATTGCTTCAGATGAAACGACCAAATATTGGGATTTCACTGCCAATTCTTCTTATCATAATGATGTAGCTGGAATCGGAAGAGACGACACACAGGTTTTGAACCACAAACAATCTAAGTCTGCCAATTCAGACCGCATTGTAACCATTGGTTTGGGGCAAATTTCAGTAACAAATGCAGCCAATGGAAATACGTTTTCAGCGGACAAAAGCTTTCTTGCTTGGGGAAATGACAATACAACTTTAGGAGCCACAAGTACCTCAGGAATCTTATGCGCCACTGATTTGCGTCTCGATAGAAATTGGAAAATTGTAGAAACTGGCTCTGTTGGAACCGTAGAAATTGCGGCGCTAAAGTCAACCATTGACACTTATTTGACCAATACTGACCGTCCTAAGGCGATTATTGTTGCAGATGATGAAACCTACACAACGAATGTTGAATTCATCTCATTAACCGAAGAAACAGTGGACGGTGTAACACAATATACAGGCACTTATGATTTTGATGGCACAAAGTTCTTCACCTATGTTGAAGTGGGAGGCATCACATGGAAAGGTAGTGCCGGAGCCTCTGGAGAATGGCAAGGATCTGGTGATGGTCCTCTTGGTGCACCAAGTGATACTGACGATACAGAACTATTAACCATAGATGCAGATGGGACCAGTAATCATGCAACCTTAATTGCCAATGCAGAGGTAGGTTGCGTCTGGGTAACTGCAGGATCCAAACTTATGGTTTCTACTGGGCAATTCTTACAAATTGCGGACCAACTATTCTTAGAAGGAGAAATTCGATTGATTGGATCTGCACAGTTGATACAAACACATGCTGGAAGCAGTCAAGTAACGGGTTCAGGAAATTTGTATGTAGACCAAAACAGTCCTTTAACCTCTATTTATCAATATAATTATTGGACCTCACCAGTAAACTCCGTTTCTGGAACGGGTTATACAGTTGGTGCAGTAATGAAAGACGGAACTTCACCAACCACAGAGAATTCAACTCCTTTAGACATCAACTTTACCGCAGGGCAAGATGGTGCACTTACCACCCCGATTACCATTTCAAATTATTGGATTTATGGATATTTGAATGGATTATCAGATGCTAGTTGGTTGCAATTGTTTGATACAGGAACTTTTGAAATTTCAGAAGGTTACATCATGAAAGGTCCGGGAGCTGCCCAAAATTATACTTTTGTGGGCTCGCCAAATGACGGAGATTATTCTACTACAATCAGTTCCGGTTTTTTAAGCCTATTAGGAAACCCCTATCCATCAGCCCTAGATTCACAAGTATTTTTCACGGACAACAATGGCGTGGTTGATGCACTATATTTTTGGGAACATCAAGATGATGGCGGCAATCATAATACCAATGGTTATATCGGTGGATATGGAATGTTAAATGCTTCCATGAGTGTAGCAGGAGTAGCTCCTACGGATGATGATACTGGAGGACAAGGTGCATTTGTGTATACCGCTCCAGGTAGATACATCCCCATAGGTCAAGGATTCTTTACCGAATCTGATGGTGCAGGTTCTGTGAATTTCAATAATGGTCAAAGAGTATTTGAACGAGAAATAGAAGATGGTGGTACTGACTCTGATTTCTTCAGAAATAACACGAACGAACCTAACACCAATGAAGTAGGCTTGCCTATTTTGAAACTCGGAATGGATTATACCAATGATGATGGCGACGAATTGCACAGACAAATTGGAATTTCCTTCAAACAAGGAAACACACGATTTAAAGATACTGGATACGATAGCGATATTTTTGATTTAAATTCAACTGACTTCTATTTTAGCTTTACAGAATCTCGACAAGGTTTAGCCATTGCTGGAATTGAGGAAATCACAGATGACATAGAAATTCCTCTCGCCATACAAACTTCCAATGGAAACAGTTTCGAAATAAGAGTCGATGAGATTTACAACATCGACAGAGATGTATTTTTAGAAGACAAAGTAACTGGGCAAGTTTATGATTTGGAGGATCCAATCGAATTGACCATTCCTATTGGAGTTTATAAGGATCGCTTCTACATCAAATTTGGTGGAAGCAGCTTGAGCAATGAAACTCCTGAACTAGATGGCACACACGTATTTGTAGCACAAAACTCGAAGGAATTAATCATCAATAACATACCCAATTCATTTGAGTTGAATAATGTTAAGATATACAACATACTGGGGCAACAAGTCAAAGAATTTGAGGCCACAAATATACTTCAGGAATATAGATTCCCTGTAAAGGAACTCAAATCAAGTGTTTATGTCGTGCATCTAGAGTTCGAAAATTACACATTGAAAAAGAAAATAATCATAGAATAGAAATCACATATCTTAGAACAAAACCTGCTGAAAACCAGCAGGTTTTTTTTATTGTAAACGAGACATTTTTTTCACAAAAAAAATTATATTTGCGATAGTTTACAGGTCCCCCATCATGTATAGATGATGACAATAACAAACCGCATCTACATCGGCCTCGTGAACTGGGCTGGCGTAGGCCGTTTATTTGATGAAGCCTTTGTGGGCGTACCTAACCAACAGCTGTATTTCTACGGCGTAGAATCCTATTTCCTTAATATTTCTGCTTGACATGAGAAAAATTACTCCTAATTCTTCAATTAGAAGCAAGACTTCTATTCGACAAAATTTAAAAATATTTACTTTGATGTTCCTTCTTTTTGTTGGAGTATCAAGCCAACAAATCTGGGCACAATCCATCCCTGGAACGGGAACCTCCGCTGATATTTGTGGAAACTGTACCCCAACAGGTTGGGGAGATGCAGATCCTATGCTGGACGGAACACCCGATATTTCCAACAGAAACCAAGCAGGTGGTGAAGGAACCATTGGAGCCGGTGATACTTGGACAGCAGCCCCACTCCCTCTTCCACCAACAGGAGATGTACGATGGATTACGCTTCGTGATGTAGGAACGCAAGGAAGTATTGAGGAAAATGTAACCACAACCATGACTGGGTTAACAGTAGGAGTTACTTACAAGCTTGTTATTAACACAATGACCTCCATAACAAACGGTGTTGGAGGAACAGGTGGGAATGAAACCTATGCAGGGGTTTTAATCGAAGATATAGACGTACAAGTAGGATCCAATCCAAGGAGAACTTTAGTGATCCCCGCTTCTAGTGAAAACGTATGGGGAACCAATACCATTATATTTATTGCTAGCGCCACGAGTGAAACATTCACCGTATTTCCTGGAGCAGACTCTGGAGCAGGAACAAATATTACCTTCGTAGAAATGGTGCACCTTTCCGTAGATGGAGTCTCTGCCCTTGTGGTCTTGGATACAGATGGTGACGGAATTGGAGATACTACCGATATTGACGATGATAATGATGGAATCTTGGATGTTACAGAAAGTGGTGGTAACGATCCAAACGGTGATGAAGACGGTGATGGAATTCCAAACTACTTAGACGTAAACGATGATGGAACTGGAGACGGCTCCACTACAGACTATACCGATGCCAATGCTGATGGGTTCCCAGATGCATTTGATTTTGATGGAGATGGAGTTCCCAACCATTTAGACTTAGATTCAGATAATGATGGAATTCTAGATAATGTAGAATTTCAGACGACTGCTGGATATACAGCACCTTCTGGTTCTGTAGGGGCCAACGGATATTACGATATTTATGAAACTGCTGTAGACAGTGGTACTGCAGCCAATGCTCCAACAAACACTGATGGTACTTTTGGAGCGGACTATTTGGACATCGATTCAGATAACGACGGAATTCCAGACAATGTAGAAGCACAATCAACCACAGGATATACCACTCCAACAGGGAACGTTGGAGAAAACGGGGTAGACTCAGCCTACGAAAATGTAGACACCTACACTCCTACTGGAATTACCATAGAAGATACCGATGTAGATAGTATTCCTGACTATAGGGATAGTGATTCTGATAACGATGGAACTTCCGACCTAAATGAAAATGGAGAAGGAAACGTAGTCAGTGGATCAGATACCGATGGTGACGGATTGGACAATAATTTTGATGCAGACAATTCAAATTACGATGTAAATGACAATATTAACACGCCTGCTTCAGACTTACCAGATATCGATGGAGATGTAAATACAGGCGGAGATGTAGATTATCGTGATGGTGTTACAGGAACCGATACTGATGGTGATGGAATTGCCGATGTTGACGATTTTGATGATGACAATGATGGTATCATGGACAATAGAGAACTGTGTAACGCCAGTCCTGGAGCCGCCTTCACTGGTTTGGACATTACCATTGAATTCAACTTTGATGACTTCCCTGGAGAGGTAAGTTGGTCATTAACAGGTCCAACGGGAGCTACTGGCCTACCCACCAATGTAACCTACTCTGCAGGAACTTTTACAGACTCACAAGTATATAATGCAACCGTCGAAGGGACCTATGTTTTATCTGTAACTGACTCATATGGAGACGGTATGGCGGAAACTGGTTTTGGAAATGACAATGACGCCTTGGCCTTCTTTAGAGTATTGGTAGATGGTGTTGAAGTGTACAATACAACAAGTGTATTTGGGAATTATCCAAACTACGGTTCTTCCGTGGATACTGGCGGAAGCATTGTTGTTGCTGGAAACGTATTTACCTGCTTGAATGCAGATCCTTCTGGAGATGCAGACAATGATGGAACTCCCAACTACCAAGATGCTGATTTCGTCACTGGAATCGGTGGCGATACTTTAAATGCCAATGGAACATGGTCCAGTTTAGATCACGATGGCGATGGAGTACCCGATCATTTAGATTTAGATTCGGATAATGATGGAATCACAGATAATTTAGAAGCACAAACCACCGCTGGATATGTAGCACCTTCTGGTGTGGATACAGATGATGATGGTGTTGATGATGCTTATGACCCTGATTGTACGCCTTGTGGTGGAGTAACAGGTGTGGAAATTGTTCCTACGAACTCAGATACAGATGCTCAACCAGATTACAAAGATATTGACACAGATGATGATGGAATTCCAGATAACATAGAAGCGCAAACCACCACTGGTTATTCAGCACCGAATGGTGTTCCTGGTGACAATGGATTGGATTCTGCTTATGATTTTACAGATTTATACTCGTCCACAGGTTTAAATACTTCCTTAGTTAATACTGATGGTGATGCTGAGCCTGACTTTAGAGATACCGACTCCGATGCCGATGGAACTCCAGACATACAAGAAAATGGAGATACAGACAATGCTGTGAGTGGAACCGACACAGATGGTGATGGATTGGATGATAATTTTGAAGGATCAAGCACCAACGATGTAGATCCAAATGACGAGATTAACGATCCGACAACAGATTTACCTGACGGAGACTTAGATGTAAACTCTGGAGGTGATGTAGATTATAGAGATGATTTAGCAGGTCAAGATACAGATGGAGATGGAATTGTTGACACTGTAGATATTGATGATGACAATGATGGTATTTTGGATACTGATGAACAAGGTTCAGGCTCATGCAATATCACATATGAATTCACAGGAACAATAGATGGAGACAGAGATAGAGGTTCTCCCAATGATCTTGATAAAGATTTTGTTTTTGGAGACAATTACGCTTTTAGAATTACCTTTGACACCACAACTCCACTCATCATTCAAACAACCATTGGTGATCAATTAAACGGAAGATCTGGAACCGTAACTGTAGATGGAGTCTCTGAATCTATCAGTGTATCTGCAGCGTCTTTCCAAACTGTAAGTCATAGCCCAAGTCCTGCGACCTCTTATGACATTACAATTGTTGGATTTGATATGTCTTTAACTAGGATTGAGATAACAGATCTTAATGGCAATACAATTGCTAATTTTGATTTTGGAACTTCATCAAGTACTGTAGAACCGGGTTATATTGGTGTCAATGCGGCAACAACGCAAACTACAACAACGTACAGTTGCTTTAGAGATACCGATGCAGATGGGATTCCTGATTACTTAGATCAAGACTCAGATAACGATGGAATATTAGACGTAATAGAAGCTCAAACTTCTTCTGGATATGTTGCCCCTACAGGTTCTGTGGGTGCCAATGGGTTGTATGATATTTATGAAAATAATGATACATCAGCTGCAACTGGTTTGACACCAATCAATACAGATTCTGGAACAGAAAGTGTGACACTTCCAGATTATTTGGATATCGATTCAGATAACGATGGTATTCCTGACAACGTAGAAGCACAGACCACTGCGGGATATGTAGCTCCTTCAGGAACGGTAGGACTCAACGGTGTAGATTCAGCCTATGAAAACAACGACACGTTTACTGCTACTGGTTTAACACCAAACAACCATGATGGAACAGACGAACCAGATTACAGGGATACAGATTCCGATAATGATACCACGCTAGACGAAAACGAAAGTGGTATTACTGCGAATGGCGGTGGAACCGCTGATGCGGACGGAGATGGATTGTTAGATACTTGGGAAGGTTCTGATGCCACTGCTGGAGAAGCTTTTGATGTAAACGACGAGATTAACGATCCTGTAAATAACCTATTAGATGCTGATGGTGACGGTTCCACTACGGGAGATGTGGATTACAGAGATGATGTCATTTTTATAGATTCTGATGATGATGGTATTCAAGATAGTGTTGATTTGGACGACGACAATGATGGTATTTTAGATACCGTTGAAAGTGATGGTATAGATCCAAGTGCAGATGCTGATAGTGATGGTACTCCAAATTATTTGGATGCTGACAATAATGGTGGAGGAACTTTGGGAGATGCTAACATGGATGGAGTTCAAGATATTTTTGATGCTGATGACGATGGAGTTGCCAACCACTTGGATATCGATGCTGATAACGACGGTATTCCAGACAACATAGAAGCGCAACCTACTTCTAGTTACATTGCTCCTTCTGGCTCTGGTTCGGGAATTACAGATGCAAATATGGATGGTGTTGATGATAATTATGCTGGTGGATTGACTCCTGAAAATACAGACACTACTACAGGAAACATGGCTGATTCTTTACCTGATTATCTAGATACAGATACTGATGGTGATGGAATTTTAGATATTAATGAAAACGGTAATGCAAATGCAGTTACCGGAACAGATACAGATGGTGACGGGTTGGATGACGCTTTTGAAGGCGTGTTAAATGACAACGATGTAAACGATGACATTGATGATCCAACTACAGATTTACCCGATTTAGACTCTGATGTTAACACAGCAGACGGATCCCAACCCAACGCCGCTGAATACAACGATGTAGATTATCGTGATATTGATGATGATCGTACCTTACCTTCTGTAAGTGGGAACATCCTTTGGCTGCGCGCCGATATTGGAGTGAGCGGTGTTGCAACGGTAACAGGCTGGACAGATCAATCTTCCAGTGCCTTAAATGCGACTAATACTGGAAATGCCCCTGCAAAACTAGGTGATGGAACTGCAACAGACGGATTGAACTTTAATCCAACCATTAGCTTTACCGAAGCCTCCAGTCAGGATTTAGAAATTACAGGTGGCGGAGTTTTAGGAAATGGAACCATTTACAATGATCTTTGGGTATACGCGGTAACCGCATCCAATTCTGCGACCAACGCCTCACATGCATTCTCAAATGCAGTGACAGGTGGCAATGTAGAATTTGAAGTGCCAACTACAGGAAGTTTGTTCTCTTATGATACATCTGTAGGAACAACACCTACTGCGGCTTGGGGTGGAACGGCTGGATCCTTTAATTTATGGAATGCTGGTTCTTCAACAGGAACCTCTACTCCATCAACAACAAACAAAGCCCTATATCGTGATGGATTGTTAATTGGATCGAATAGTGTTGCCACGGCTACATTTACTTCCAACAACAGTTCTTCATTCATTGGTTCAGACGCTAGTGGAGCGAATTTCTTTGATGGTCAAATTGCTGAGATCATGGTCTTCAATACAGCGCCAACAAGTGCAGAGCAACAAATCATTCAGTCTTATTTAGCTGTGAAATATGGTATTACTTTAGATCAAACCGACAACGATGCGACCATTGAAGAAGGAGATTATGTCTTAGAAGGTGGCTCCATTGTATGGAACGAATCTGATAATTCTACCTACCATAACGATGTCGCTGGAATCGGTCGTGATGACGATAAGTTCCTAGATCAAAGACAATCAAGATCTATCAATTCAACAGCCGAAGTAACTATTGGTTTAGGACAAATAGCTGCCAATAATGGAACAAATAGCAATTCATTCAGCTCTGATGGAGATTTCTTAATGTGGGGACACAACGGTATTGCCATCAATGGATCAAATACCTCTGCAGTGACCTTACTTTGTGAAAGCGAATTACAATTGGACAGAGTATGGAAAGTAGTGGAAACAGGTTCAGTAGGATCTGTGGAAGTTGCCATTTCTGAAAGCGTGTTGAATGGAGTATTAACATCTGCTTCAACTGAAGTGAGAGTTTTCAAAGTAGCAGACGATCCTAGCTTTACCACCAATGTAAAACACATTCCATTAACAACTACCAGAGACATTAACGGAACAACGAGTTATGTAGTAGATTATGACTTTAATGGAACTAAATATTTCACCTACACCGAAGTTCTTGGTATCTTCTGGAATGGAGATTTAAATGCTTGGACAGGAGGTTCTGGAACTAGCAATGCTCCCGCCACAGACGATATTAACAGTGCCTTAGATGGTAGCAAAGTATTGGTGATTGACGCAGAAACTTCAGGAACCAACGCTATCATGACGCAAAGTGCTAATGTAGAGTGTCTATGGGTGAAATCAAATTCAAAATTGGTGGTAAGCAGTGACTTATTCATTGAGTTTAACCAAGACTTCATCTTAGACGGAGAAATTCGTTTAATAGACGATGCTCAATTAGTACAATCGCATACAGGATTGTCCAATGTTCAAGGAAGTGGAGTCATTTACAGAGACCAAGCGGCTACAGTGCCAAATGTATACAGATATCACTATTGGTCATCACCTGTAACGGTTGCTTTAGGGAATACAACCTATAGTGCTTCTACTGTGATGTTCGACGGAACCACTCCAACCTCAGAGAATTCTACAACACAAGCAATTACTTGGAAAGACCGCACTACAGATGTAACTACATTAAATGGAGAAACAACCAATCCAATTACCATTGCTACTTGGTGGATATATTCGTACTTCAATGGAACCTCTCGTGATGATTGGGTGCAGAAATTTGAAGATGGAGCTGTAAACGTTGCTGAAGGGTTTATTATGAAGAGTACAGGGCGTTCGCCTCAGAACTTTACGTTTATGGGATCTCCTAATGACGGTACATATACTAAGACTTTAACACCAGGGGCCTCTTCCCTACTTGGGAACCCATATCCTTCTGTGATCAATACTACAAACTTCATCACAGACAACGATGGAGTGATTGACGGAACCTTATATTTCTGGGAGCACCAAGGAGAGGCAACCACTGACTCTCAAGTAGAAGGTCATGGTGAATTTGGTTATGTAGGTGGGTATTCACAACGTAATCAAGCCATGGGAGTTGCTGCAAATTCAGTTGTTGATGGAACCTCTGGATTGGGTGAAGGAACGTATAATTCTCCTCCACAGTTTATTGCAGTTGGACAAGGATTCTTTGTAACGGCAACTGCAGGAGGAACGTTAAGTTTCGAAAACTCACAAAGGTCTGCAAGCACAGACAACATCTTCTTTAGAAATAACGATCCTATTGCCAATCTTCCAAAGTTGAAAATTGGAATGGATTATATAGACAATGGTGCGCGTTATGATCCTGATACGGGTGATTTAGAATATCAAGATAATTTCGAAAATTCACCTGTACACAGACAGTTAGGAATCAATTTCAAGGCTGGAAACACCTTTGACTATGAAAGTGGTTTTGATAGTCAGTTCTTCGATCTTCAGCCTACAGATATGTACTGGGATTTCGAAAATGTTGATTCCAACCTGATCATCGCAGGTGTAGGTGCCATTACGGCTGATCTTCAAGTTCCACTTGGTTTTGATATCCAATCAGACGATCCTATTGCTGTTATGATTGATGAAATGGAAAATATGGATGGCTACTCTGTATACCTAGGAGATTTGGTAACTGGAGTACTCTACAACTTAGAGGATCCTGTTCAATTAAATCTTCCCAAAGGAAGCTATACAGATAGATTCGTATTAATGTTCGGTGGGGAAGCGTTGAGTGCCGATGATATTCCATTCTTAGCGGACTTCAATGTTTACATGAACAACACCACAGATCAAATCATGATCCGAAATAATAACAACTCTTTCATTGAAAAAGTTGAGCTGTTCAATATACTCGGACAACGTGTAAAAGTTTGGAACGACATTGATAATTCCAACACATTACAACAGTTGGATGTATTCGCTCCTTCTGCTATTTATGTAGTAAAAGTAACCACTGAAAAAGGCGAGATTACCAAAAAGGTTTTTATAGATTAATGTGACTTTACTTGTAAAGTTGTGTCTAAAAAAGCGTACTTACTTCAAGTGCGCTTTTTTCCTTTTTATCGAGGAATATTGTCGATTCAACGATATTTCCTTGTAAATCAGGGCGTCAACGTGTACATTTGTTAGTATATGTACAAATCGGGTAAAATAAAAACATATGAAATCTCAAGAAAAGAATCACAAAAAGAGTGGTGCGATTCTTCATGAAACACTCCGTTTCAAATCGCTTCTCTTTTTTGTCCCCTTCGTTTTCTTTTTCCTTTTTTCGGTAGAAAACACCTATGCTCAATCCATACCAGGAACGGGTACGTCAGCTGCTATTTGTGGGAATTGTAACCCTGTCGGTTGGCAGGATGCGGATCCAAATACTGATGGTACTCCTGATATTTCTGATAGAAATCAAGCAGGTGGAGGTACAACCTTAGGTGCAGGTGCCTTTTGGACGGTACAACTTCCACTACCTCCTTCAGGTGACGTTCGCTGGATTACACTCCGTGATATTGGTAGTTCTGCAGGAGTAGGAAACATTGAAGAAAACGTAACTACAACCATGACAGGTCTTGTTGTGGGTCAAACCTATCAATTGGTGATCAGTTCTATGACCGCCATCACTGGTAACGGTGGAGACGGATTTCCCTATGCAGGAACAGCGATTGAAGATTACGACATTCAAATTGGTTCCAATCCTAGAAGAACTATTGACAATATTACCGTAAACACATGGAATCAAAATACCATCATTTTTGTTGCAGAAGCTACGAGTGAGACATTAACCATTTTTCCTGGTGCTGACTCTGGTTTTGATGGCTATACAAATACCGTAAATCTTATTGAGAGCATTCATATTTCTGTAGACGGTGTAAATGCATTAGAACGATTGGATACCGATGGTGATGGAATTTTCGACGATGTTGATATAGATGATGACAACGATGGAATCTTAGATGTGACAGAAAGTGGTGGAAATGATCCTAATGGCGATGAAGACGGTGATGGGATTCCAAACTTTCAAGACGTAAACGACGATGGAACTGGAGATGGTTCTACAACAGATTATACCGATGCAAACTCGGATGGATTCCCAGATGCTTACGATTTTGATGGTGATGGAGTTCCGAACCACTTGGACCTAGACTCAGATAACGATGGTATTTTAGACAATGTAGAATTTCAATTAACCTCAGGTTTTACAACACCTTCTGGTTCTGTAGGTTCCAATGGATACTATGACATTTATGAAACTGCTGTAGATAGTGGTATTGCTGCGAATGGCCCTACCAATACTGATGGTACCGGTGGAGCAGACTATTTAGATATTGATGCTGATGATGATGGAATTCCAGACAATGTGGAAGCACAAACGACTCTAGGGTATACCACTCCAACTGGGAATGTTGGTGCAAACGGAGTAGATTCTGCCTATGAAAATGTAGACACCTACACTCCTACCGGAATTACCATAGCAAACACAGATGTTACGGACGAACCCGATTTTCGTGATACCGACTCAGATAACGATGGTACTACAGATATTAACGAAAATGGTGAAGGTAATGTACTCAGTGGATCTGATACCGATGGGGATGGTTTAGATAACAACTTTGATGCAGACAACGCTAACTACGACGTAAATGACAACATGAATACACCTTCTACGGACTTACCCGATGTAGATTCAGACGTAAATTCAGGTGGTGATGTTGACTATAGAGACAGTGTCACTGGATTGGATTCGGATAGTGATGGTATTCCAGATGCTGTAGATATTGATGATGATAATGATGGAATTTTAGATTCCGAAGAATGTGCTCCTTCCACTGTTCCTGCTGGAGGTGCCAATGCAATTACAGTAGATATTGGTGTAAACCGTGAAACAGAAATTCTTGATGGAATTCAAAATGGTGGTAACGGTGCACGAATGAACAATACAAACGATGTACTCGTATTACAATTAAGAGCGAATGATGCCGTAGTACCCGCTGGAACACTCATCACGGTGACAACTACAGCCTCTAATACTGCTGACAAACAGTTGTTATTTCAACAATCTGATGCAAATGGTAACAATACATCCAATGATTGGAATGTAACGTATAATATGAGCCCTGCTGGAGATCAAGATTTCACAGGAAGTGGTAATGGGACCATTCATACCGTATTGTATACTTTGGCAACGGACGCAACTCATATTAAGATATCCATGCCTGTAAGAAACGGAGGGCGTATTAATATGGATTACTTAGAATATGCATCATTTTTGAGTGGCTGTGACCCTGTAGATACAGATGGAGATGGAATCGTAGATAGCTTGGATATCGATTCTGATAACGATGGAATTACAGACAATTACGAAGTGCAAACCACAGCAGGTTATACGGCTCCTTCTGGAGTAGATTCTGATGACGATGGTCTTGATGATGCTTATGACGACGATTTGGGCGGTGCTGCAAATTCAAACGGAATTACTTCCGCTGAATGGGTAAATACAGACGGTTCTTTGACGAACTCAGATACCATTCCAGATTATTTAGATATAGATTCGGACAATGATGGTATTCCAGATAATATTGAGGCGCAAAGCTCAACGACATACACCGCACCAAATGGAGTGCCAGGAGCCAATGGATTGGATTCTGCCTACGACTTTAATGATTCATTCTCCAATACTGGACTCTCTACGTTGCTAATCAATACTGACAGTGATGCTGAGCCTGATTACAGAGATACAGACTCTGATGGTGATGGAACGAATGATGATGCTGAGGGATTGACAGGTACGCCTAGCTTTTCTGGAACAGATACAGATGGTGATGGTTTGGATGATGCCTTTGAAAACGGATCTACCAATGATGGCTTTGTAGCAAACGATGGAAATTCAGATCCTGCCGCTTCAGGATTTATTGACGTGGATGCAGATGTAAATACAGGGGGAGATTTAGATTATCGAGATACGCTTGTTGGACAAGATACCGATGGTGATGGAATTGTAGATTCCGTTGATATTGATGACGATAACGATGGTATTCTGGATACCGTAGAAGGTGAAGTTGCCGATTTCGACGGCGATGGAATCCCCAATTCATTAGATCAAGATTCCGACGGTGATGGAATTCTAGACATTGTTGAAGCTCAAAACACTGCCGGATATATAGCTCCGACAGGAACGGATACAGACAATGATGGATTGGACGATGCTTTCGATGCAACACCTAGTGGTGGATCTTCCGGGTCTAATGGTTTATCTCCTTTAAATACAGATTCTGAAACCGAAAGTGTATTGCTTCCTGACTACTTAGATATTGATTCTGATAACGATGGTATTCCAGACAATGTAGAAGCACAAACAACAGCAGGTTATACGGCTCCATCGGGTAATGTAGGATTAAATGGAGTTGATTCAGCCTATGAAAATAACGACACATTCACTGCAACGGCTTTAGCCCCTGAAAACACAGATGGAATAGATGATAGTGACTACAGAGATTCTGATTCTGATCAAGATGGTACTTTTGACCGAGACGAAAGTGGAATCACAGATAATAGTGGTCTTGGGCTGTTTACTGATAGTGATGGTGATGGTCTTTTGGATAGATGGGAAGGCTCTGATGCAACCGCTGGAGAAAACTACGATGTAAATGATGAAATAGACGATCCTGTGAATGACTTATTAGACGCAGATGGCGATGGTGCAACCACGGGAGATGTAGACTATAGAGATACTGTTATTTTTATTGATTCTGACGGAGATGGTATTGAAGATAGTGTGGATGTTGATGATGACAATGACGGAATTCTAGATACCATTGAAGATGCTGCAGGAGACGCAGATTTTGACGGAATCCCAAATAGATTGGATATCGACTCGGATGATGACGGTATCCCTGATAATGTAGAAGCGCAATCTACTACTGGATACATTTCACCTTCTGGTTCTGGCTCTGGAATTACAGATGCAAATATGAACGGATTGGATGATGCCTACGAATCTTCTCAAGGAGGAGTAGATATTACACCTGTAGATACCGATACACTGATTGGAAATATGGGAGATGGAACGCCAGATTACTTGGATACAGATTCAGACAACGATGGAACTTTAGACATCAATGAAAATGGAAATGCCAATGCGCTCACAGGAACAGATACCGATGGTGATGGTTTGGACGATGCCTTTGAAGGTGTTCTAAATGACAACGATGTAAACGATGATGTAAACAATCCTTTAACTGATTTACCAGACATTGATACTGATGCGAGTGTTGCCTACGTAGACAATGGAAATGGAGCTGACGACTTTAACGATGTTGACTATCGAGATACTGATGATGATAGGTCTCCTCCTTCCGTATCTGGAAATATTCTTTGGCTACGTGCTGATATTGGAGTAACAGGAGTAGCCACCGTTACAGGTTGGCAAGACCAAGTTCCTGGTAGTGCTCTGGTAGCAACCAATACAGGAAACGCACCAGCAAAATTAGGTGATGGAACGGCTACAGATGGTTTGAATTTTAATCCAACCATTAGCTTTACAGAATCATCTAGTCAAGATTTAGAAATTACAGGGGGTGGCGTTTTAGGAAATGCCACGAATTACGATAACCTTTGGGTCTATGCTGTTTCAGCATCCAACTCAGCAACCAATGCCTCACATGTATTTTCAAATGCAGTAACGGGAGGAAATGTTGAATTTGAAGTACCTACTACAGGAAGTTTGTTCTCTTATGATACATCTGCAGGAACACCACCTGCAGCAGCGTGGGGAGGAACTGCAGGAGCCTTTAATTTGTGGAATGCAGGTTCATCTACAGGGACATCTACTCCATCTGGAAACAACAAAGCATTGTATCGTGATGGGTTGGAATTTGGGCTAAACAGTGTAGCTACAGGCACATTTACTTCCAATAATAGTTCTTCATTCATAGGGTCAGATGCCTCTGGAGCGAATTTCTTCGATGGACAGATTGCAGAGATTATGGTCTTCAATACAGTACCCACAAGTGCAGAACAGCAAATCATTCAGTCGTATTTGGCTGTTAAATATGGTATTACATTAGATCAAACTGACAACGATGCAACAATTGAAGAAGGAGATTATGTTTTACAAGGAGGTAGCATTGTTTGGGATGAATCTGAAAATTCAACCTATCATAACGATGTAGCAGGAATTGGTCGTGATGATGACAAATTCTTAAATCAAAAACAATCAAGATCCATCAATTCAACTGCTGAAGTAACGATTGGTTTAGGGCAAATTGCTGCCAACAATGGAAGCAATAGCAATTCCTTCAATGCCAATGGAAACTTCCTAATGTGGGGACACAATGGTGTGACCCTTACAGCTGGAAATACTTCTTCTGTGAGCTTACTTTGTGAAAGTGAGTTGCAATTGGATAGAGTATGGAAAGTAGTAGAAACAGGTTCTGTAGGGACTGTAGAAGTTGCGATTTCTGAAACGCTATTAAACGGTATTTTAACCTCTACTTCAACAGAAGTAAGAGTCTTTAAAGTTGCTGACGATGCAAACTTTACAACCAATGTGAGACATATTCCATTAACAACCACAAGAGACGTGAACGGAACAACGAGTTACGTGGTAGACATTGATTTTAATGGAACAAAATACTTTACCTATACAGAAGTGCTAGGTATCTTCTGGAACGGAGATGCAAATGCTTGGACAGGTGGTTCAGGAACTGCTGGAGCTCCAGCCTTGGATGCCATCAACGGTGCATTAGACGGTAGTAAAGTTTTGGTGATTGATGCCGAGACTTCTGGTACCAATGCAGTATTACCGACAGGTGCAAACGTTGAGTGTTTGTGGGTAAAAGCCAATTCTAAATTGGTCGTTCCTAATGATTTATTCATCGAGTTTAACCAAGATTTTGTTTTGGATGGAGAAATTCGATTGATTGGTGATGGACAACTCGTTCAATCCCACACAGGTCTCTCTAACGTACAAGGAAGCGGAGTTATTTATAGAGATCAGGCAGCAACAGTACCCAATGTATACAGATACCATTATTGGTCATCGCCGGTAACAGCAGCTTTAGGAAACACGACCTATTCAACATCTACAGTAATGTATGACGGTACCACACCTACTTCAGAAAATTCGACAGCTCAAGCTATCAACTGGTTAGATTATGATGGTGTAAATGTTGCTACCTTTAACGGTGCAACAACCAATCCAATTACCATTTCTACGTACTGGATTTATTCCTATTTCAATGGAACCACGCGTGATGACTGGGTTCAGAAATTTGAAGACGGAGCTGTGAATATTGCTGAAGGATTTATCATGAAGAGCACAGGACGTTCGCCTCAGAACTTCACCTTTATGGGATCTCCAAACGATGGTACTTATACCAAGACATTAACACCAGGCACTTCATCGCTAATAGGAAACCCATACCCGTCCGTACTGAATACAGCGAGCTTCTTATCAGATAACGATGCTGTTATTGATGGAACATTATATTTCTGGGAACATCAAGGAGAGGCGACAACTTCCTCTTTTGTAGAGGGACATGGTGAGTTTGGTTATATCGGTGGATATTCACAACGTAATCAAGCCATGGGTGTTGCTGCAAACTCCGTAGTAGATGGAACCGCTGGATTGGGTGAAGGAACGTATAATTCTCCTCCACAATTTATTGCCGTTGGACAGGGATTCTTTGTTACAGCCTCTGCTGGAGGTGTTTTGAGCTTTGAAAACTCGCAACGGGCTGCCAGTTCCAGTAATATTTTCTTTAGAGACAACGATCCAATTGAGAACCTTCCAA
This sequence comes from uncultured Flavobacterium sp., assembly GCA_964612905.1. Classification (GTDB taxonomy): domain Bacteria; phylum Bacteroidota; class Bacteroidia; order Flavobacteriales; family Flavobacteriaceae; genus Polaribacter. The sequence goes on from CAZTFN010000007.1 coordinate 28,891, forward strand.
AATTAAAAATTGGGATGGATTATATAGACAATGGTGCTCGTTACAATCCTGATACTGGCGATTTAGAATATCAAGATAACTTCCAAAATTCTCCTGTACACAGACAGTTGGGAATCAACTTCAAACCAGGAAATACCTTTGATTATGAAAGTGGGTTTGACAGTCAGTTCTTTGATCTTCAACCTACCGACATGTATTGGGATTTTGAAAATATTGATTCCAACCTGATCATTGCCGGTGTAGGTGCCATTACTGCCGATTTACAAGTTCCTCTTGGATTTAAAGTGGAAACAGACGATCCAATTGCCGTGATGATTGACGAGATGGAGAATATGGATGGATACACAGTCTACTTAGGAGATTTAGTCAGTGGTTTGCTATACAATCTTGACAACCCTGTACAATTAGATCTCCCTAAAGGAACCTATACAGATCGATTTATATTGTTGTTTGGTGGAGAGGCGCTTAGCAATGATGATGTGCCATTCTTAGCTGATTTCAATGTATACATGAACAATACAACAGATCAGATTGTGATTAGAAATAACAATAATTCCTTTATCGAAAAGGTTGAATTATTCAATATTCTAGGTCAAGCTGTAAAAGTTTGGGACAACATTGATAACTCAAACACGCAACAACAATTTGACGTATTTGCTCCTTCTGCAATTTACATTGTACGCGTAACTACCGACAAAGGTGAGATTACGAAGAAGGTACTCATCGATTGATGAGAAACAAAATAGAAGACAAATTAAAAGGGCTACTTTACAGTAGCCCTTTTAATTTGTCTAAAGTATAATCCAATTCTTCTGTGGTTGTATTCCGTGAAAAAGAAAACCGAACAGAGGTAAGCTCCTCATCCTTTTCACTTAAAATTTCATGCAGCACATGTGAACCTGCATTGCTACCACTTTGACAGGCACTACCCCCTGAAACTGCGATTCCTTGCAAATCCAAAGAGAATAACATCATATCGTTCGAGATAGGTAACAATACATTCAAAATAGTACAACTGCTCTCTTCTAAATTGGAAGAGTGACCATTGAATCGAATATTAGCATTTAATTGAAGTAATCCGTCTATAAAATAGGTCTTCAGCGAATTCATATGGTCCTTATCCGTTTCCAAAGACTCAGCTGCAAGCAGCAATGCTTTTTCCATTCCTAAAATGCTATGAACATTCTCTGTACTAGACCTTGCTCCTTTCTCTTGATCTCCTCCGTGTAATATGGGTTTGATACCAAAACCTTTTTTGAAGTAGGCAAATCCTACTCCTTTCGGACCATGAAACTTGTGTGCACTTGCCGTAATAAAATCAACAGGAACTTTTTGTAAGTCGATTTCATAATGACCAATCGCCTGAACCGTATCAGAATGAAACAAGGTGTCATATTGCTGACAAAGAGTTCCTATCTCGATCCAAGGTAGAATATTTCCTATTTCGTTGTTGATGTACATCAAACTCACCAAAGTTTTCTCTTCCGAACTTGATAAAAGTGTTTCTAGATGCTGCATATC
>CAZTFN010000008.1:0-29535 GCA_964612905.1 uncultured Flavobacterium sp.
TGCTTAAGACTTTGTTCTCACCTGTCAAGATTTCCCCTGGAAGAATAAAGTTTCCGGTCGATTTTGCCATTTTCTGGCTATTCAACAACAACATATTCGTGTGCATCCAATAATTCACGGGATCTTTTCCTGAGCAACATTTGGATTGAGCAATCTCACATTCGTGATGAGGAAACTTTAAATCCATTCCTCCACCATGAATATCAAACTTTTCACCCAAGTATTTTGTGCTCATTACAGAACACTCTAGGTGCCATCCTGGGAACCCATCAGACCATGGTGATGGCCATCGCATGATATGTCGTTCGTCTGCTTTTTTCCAAAGTGCAAAATCTTGCGGGTTCTTCTTATCCGACTGTCCATCCAAAGTTCTTGTATTATGAATGGCATCTTCAATATTTCGTCCTGACAGGATTCCGTAGTTATTGCTTTTATTGTATGCCACCACATCAAAGTAGACAGAACCATTCACTTCGTATGCAAATCCTTTGTCCAAAATCTCTTTGATCATTTCAATTTGCTCTACAATGTGACCTGTAGCTGTCGGTTCTATACTGGGTGGTAAAAAGTTGTATTTGCTCAATACTTCGTGGAAGTCAACTGTATACTTTTGTACAACTTCCATTGGTTCGATTTGTTCTAATCGTGCTTTTTTTGCAATTCTATCTTCACCTTCGTCAGCATCATTCTCTAGGTGTCCAGCATCTGTAATGTTTCGTACATAGCGAACTTTATAACCTAAGTGACGGAAGTAGCGGAAGACCACATCAAAAAACATAAAGGTTCTTAAGTTTCCTAAATGAGCATTGCTGTAAACTGTTGGTCCACAGACATACATTCCAACATAACCTTCATGAATTGGAGTAAAATCCTCTTTGGATTTGGTAAGCGAGTTATAAATTTTTAGTTGATTCTCTTTGTAGAGTTCCATAAAAAAGCAATCTATTTAGCTGTGGCTAAAGATAGGGAGTTTCTAAGGAATAGAGAAATGGAATACTGTTAGAAGTTTGGTAAATTCAGCGTAGTTTTTTGAGTCGAATAGGCCTATTTTTTGATGGTTAATTCACTGTATTTTCCTTTGATCTTTACCTCATTCCCAGAAGTACTTACCTCAATGGTTCCTATCAACGTCATGCCTTTTCCTCCATGTCTAATAGGGTCGTCTGTAATCACCGTATCCACTCGATCAAATTTCAAGTCTTTATCAAAACCTTTGAAATTAATATAGGCATCTGCTTGATTTAAGATCATACTAAAATCCTTCAGACTTGGGTTGATTTTTTTGATTTTCACATCCCCAAAAGAAGCATCAATAGTTGTTCCTGAAAGCAGTTCAGCTATTTCTAATCCACTAGAATCCGAATTCAGAGTAGATTGAGTAACCGACGCTAATTTAGCGTCGGTTACGTTTGTTAAGTTTAAGGTTGTATTTGCTACGGTACTAATTTGTACTGGAGCAAAGTTGATATTCAATTCTCCACCTTCTAATCCGCTAGAATTAAAGCTACCATAAGATACTTTTCCTGAAGCACTCATCTTCGGAAGCTTCAACTTACAGTGTCTTGTATTCAAATCTAGAATGGTACCTTTAGGAACTTTCACCGTGATTTTCTTCGTGATCTTCACTTTTTTGTCGTTGATGATCAATTCACCCTCTCCGTTGTCATAGACTCTGTCCGATCTATACGATCTTCTGAACTCTCTTCTTACCTCCGATAATTCCTTTCTGATTTGTTCACGATCAATTTCTTTGAGAGCTTTGTTCGCTTCACTCAGAGATTCTTTCACAATTCCTTCAACATCAACATTTTCCAATGCTTGCTCAGCAATTTTCAGAGATTCTCCGATGATCTTTCCTAAGTCAATTCCTTTGAGTTCTTTTTGAGCTTCTTTCATCCCCTTTCTCATCTCCTCCTTCATCTTCTCTTTGTTCTCCTGCATTTCCTTTTTCCACTCCTTATATTCATCGGATTTCTTGAATTTCTCCCAATCTTTCTTATTCTTAATGGTGATGTCTCTAACATCATCTTTCCATCTAAAAAAGTATTCTTTTCCGTCTTTTGAGTACTTGTCAAAGTCAAATTCGATATCGTCTAAATCCATAATGAACTTTTCTAAGTCCATGTCAGGCATATCAAAATCAATTTCTGGAATTACAATGTCTGGCATTTTAAAATTGAAATCTGGAATGTCAATTTCTGGAATCACGATGTCTGGGATCACAATGTTTTCAGGGTCGAAGATGATGAAGTCATTGTCCCCAAAGTTAAACGAGTTTCCTCCGATGTCGATTCTAACCTTGCTGCTGTTTCCTAAGGCTTCAAATTTGAAATCTTTGAAGTATTTCTGGGCTTCTTCCTTTGTCAAACCATCTATTTCAATGGTGGCTTCTACTTGGACCTGATTTTTGCCCCAAGTACTTACGTCAATGTCTGCATGAGATGCATTGAGTTCTACAACTGCACCCTTTTTTACATTGAAGGTCTCTTTGAAATTCTTGCTTTCTTTTTGTGCAAAAAGTGCCAAAGAAGTCGTCAACAAAAATGCAGTGATAATATGTTTACGAGATGTTTTCATTTCTATTTGAGTTTACTTCTTTTAAAGTGTTCAATTGCTTTTTTAAACGTTTCATCAGCTGTAAACGCAATTGAAGGTTATTAATTAAGGCATCGATGGTTTGATCATTCACTCCTTTTGTATTGAGCTCTTGAGTTAATGATTTATATTCTTCTGTTAATTCTCCGATTTTTTGGAGGTAACTATCTATCAGTTCTTTATTGTCATCAGTAATTTCTAACTGACTCAATTCTAAATTGATACTATTCACATAATAGGCTTCAATGGTATTCAATTCAGGAGAAATGGTTCCCAAACTGATTTTATTTTCTACAGGTTTATCAGTAACTCCTCCGCCTGAAGTTGAACCTCCAAAATCTATAAATTGGATTCCCAATGTTACCAAAATCGCTAAAGATGCTGCAATAGACAACCAATAAACTGTTCTTCGTTTTGGCTTCTCTTCTTGATGCAACTCTTTCATCAACTTCGACTCAAACTTGTTCGAGTGATTCGCTGATAAGTTTACCGACTCTTCTGGGTAATTCTCCAAAATCTTTCTAATATCCTTCGGCATAACGCATGTGTTTTAAGTTCTCCTGTAATTTCTTTTTTCCACGTAATAAGTGGGTTCTTGATGTCACTTCTGTGATTCCCAATATTTGAGAAATCTCTTGATGATCGTATCCTTCTAGCAAATACAAGGAAAGTACGACTCGATACTTTTCTTTTAACTCTTTCATACAGCTTAAAATCTGCTGCATGGTCGTTGTATCTTCTACTTGCCAATCATTGTCTTCCAAAACTTCATGGGTTTCATGATTAATGGAAACCAATTCCAATCGTTTCTTTTTTAGTTCATCAATGCTTTGATTGATGACAATTCTTTTCAACCATGAGCCAAAAGTGACTTCACCTTTATAGGTATCAATCTTTCTGAACGCTTTGATAAAGGCATCCTGCATTACATCTTCAGCCGCCATATCATCTTTCATGTAGCGTTTCGCCACTAGAAACATGGCTTTACAATACAAATTGTACAGCTCCATCTGTGCTCTAGCATCATTCTTTCTACATCGTTGAATAATACTGTGATGTATTTGTTTTGTCTGACTCATTTGTTGATTAGTTACCCTATAGACGACACTAAATTTAGTGCGTTGCATTTTGGTGACAATTTATTTCTAAATTTACATGATTATTTTCGTCATCCAATTATATGACCCAAAAACGAACTTCTTCTCTGCATGAAAAAGATGGTATTCCTCAACCGGAAACTACTAGTAAAAGCTCTGCAAAAAAGATTCAGAAAAAGCGAAGTAAACAACCCTCTGTGGATGATTTCGTTGAAGGAATTTTAAAGGGAAGTATTCCATTATTGAGTCGAGCGATTACTTTGGTAGAGAGTACCAACCTCAATCATCAGAAAAAAGCCAACCAGATTTTAGAAGCTTGTTTGCCACATGCGAATCAATCTATACGTATTGGAATCACGGGAGTTCCTGGCGTTGGGAAGAGTACTTTTATTGAGTCCTTTGGAAAGTATTTGACCAGTCTCGGAAAGAAGGTAGCTGTATTGGCTGTGGATCCAAGTAGTTCTATCAACAAAGGAAGTATTTTGGGAGATAAAACAAGAATGGAGCAATTGGTCACCGATGAAAATGCTTTTATCCGACCTTCTCCTTCAGGAACCTCTTTAGGTGGTGTAGCTCAGAAGACTCGAGAAAGTATTATTCTATGTGAAGCGGCAGGTTTTGACACGATTATCATTGAAACTGTAGGTGTTGGACAAAGCGAGACTATGGTGCATTCTATGGTTGATTTCTTTTTACTACTGAAAATCGCGGGTGCTGGAGACGAATTGCAAGGAATCAAACGGGGAATTGTAGAAATGGCGGATGCCATTGTGATTAATAAATCCGATGGTGAAAATGTAAAGAATACGAAAATTGCTAAGGTTGAATTTAACAGAGCCTTGCATTTGTATCCTGCAAAGGAAAGTGGTTGGCAACCGAAAGTGTTAACAGCTAGCGGATTGAAGAATACAGGGATTGAAGAAGTTCATAAAATGATTCAAGAATACATGAGCTTTACCAAAGAGAATAGCTTCTTCAATACAAAGAGAAATGAGCAGAATAAATTCTGGTTGCTCTCTACCATTGAGCAAAACTTAAAAAATTCGTTCTTCAAGAACAAGGAAATTGCTGTAGCTTTGACCCAAGAAATTGACAATATTAAAAATGGAGTCTCTACCCCATTTGCGTCGGCACAAAAACTTTTAAACATCTATGATAAAAGGTCTTAAGAACTCAAACCTCTTATTTTTCATTGTTGTAGGGATTGTATTTATCATCAATGTCATTCAAGGAGGGGTTACAGAACTATTATCCGATGAAGCCTACTACTGGGTGTATAGAGAACACATCGACTTAGGTTTCTTTGATCACCCACCCATGGTTGCCGTTTGGATCTATCTTAGTGAGTTGTTGTTTTCTGGTGAATTGGGTGTTCGGTTTTTCTCTGCTATTTCCTACAGCCTTACCTTGTGGTTTGTTTGGAAGTCTATTGATCACCCAAAAAAGAAAGAATACACTTGGTTGTTTCTAGTGATCTTTCTTTCTTCCGTATTGCTGAGTGTTTATGGGTTCATTACTACGCCAGATACGCCATTGATGTTGTTCTATGCTATCTTTATTTATGCATATCACCTTTATTTAAAACACAAAAACACCTTAAGTTATTTATTATTAGCAGTCTCTATTGCTGGGATGATGTACAGTAAATATCAAGGACTGTTGATTGTATTCTTCGTAATCATTTCTAACTTTAAGTTATTACGTGATCCAAGATTGTGGCTCACTTCCTTATTGGCACTACTCTTATATACTCCACATTTGTATTGGCAGTGGGCGAATGATTTCCCATCCATTCGATTCCATCTGGTCCAAAGAGGAAATCGAGTTTATAAGTTTGAGCATACACTGCTGCATTTTGTAAATATTCTTGTGATTGTTGGAATTACCTTTCCAATTATCTACAAAGCATTCTTTAGCTATCAAAAAACGAAAGATCTCTTTATCAGAGCATTAAACTTTATCGTTTGGGGCTTTATCATCTTCTTTTTCTTTATGACCTTCAAAGGCCATACACAAGCACAGTGGGTATTGGCTATCTCCATCCCCTTTGTGATCCTGACATTCCCATATTTGATTGATCATGAAAAGAGTAGAAAATGGTTCGTGTATTTGGCTTGTGTAAACTTTGCAATAATGCTGGTAGCGAGAGTTCAGTTAGCGACTCCCATTCTTCCCATAAAAATGGAGACCCATGGAAATGAAAAGTGGGCGACTGAATTAAAGGAGAAAACTCAAGGGCAGCAAAAGATTTTTATCAATTCCTACCGACATACTGCTGCGTATTGGTTCTACACCAAAGAACCTGCGTATTACCTCAGAAATTATAGAGGTAGAAACAATCATTTCCAGTTGTTGCAACTGGATCAAGACCTCTCTAGTAAAGAGGTTGCATTTATCAGAAAAGTGCGAGAAAACGATTCAGACATTGGCGTACAAACTCGACAAAGAGATTCTCTTTTTGCAGAGATTGTACCGAACTTTGTGGATTTGGCTCATATCAATGTAAAAGTATTGGACGAAAATCTTGCTTTTACACAAACGGGTACAAATTCAATTCAAGTTGAAATTGAAAGTTCCTTTGATAGAGATATCAATTTGGAAGAGTTCGATGTGGTTGTGGGCTTTATGAGTGCAACAAAGCGAGAATTCTACACGATAGATGCAAGGATTCTGTCAGACCAAAAGATATTGAAGAAAGACGAGTCTATTATCGGGAGTATTCAGTTTGATGGAACTCAAATCAAAGACCCTGAACTCCATGTATTGGTAGGTATTGGCTTGCATCACTTAAATCAAGTTGATGTTGTTCGCGCGAGCAACCATCATAAATACCAAATGAAAGAATAAAGTTTACGAAAAACGAGTCGTAATTCGAAGTGCTTTTTGCAATCTATAGAAAGCATAACCCCAAAAGAATCCCATCAAATAACCAGTGAAGACATCTAAAGGATAATGTACGCCTAGGTAAATTCTACTGTATCCAAAAAGTATTGGAAAAATAAAGAGTAACCCCATGTATTTGTAATGTTTCCTGAACAACAAAAACATGAAAAAAGTGAAGGTCATGGAAAGAGATGCATGTCCTGAGTAAAAACTATACCCTCCAGGCCTGTAGGTAAATTGCCTGAGTTGTTCCATTACCCCTTCTGTATTACATGGACGCAAACGTCCAAAACTGTGTTTGATAAAATTGGTAAACTGATCAGAAAAAGCCACCAATCCAGCGATGAAAACTAGCAGCAGTAAGCCGTGTTTCCATCCTAATTTTTTAAAGATTAAAATCAAAAGTAAAACGAACAATGGGGTCCAGTGAAACTGATTGGTCAATGCCAACCAGAATCCATCCCATTGTTCGCTTCCTAAGTTATTTAAGAAGATGAGTAATTCAGTATCTTTTTGTAAAATACTCTCTAACAATTACTTTCCTACTTTTAAAAGTTCCAATTCAAAAACAAGGTCTGCCTTCTTTGGAAAAGGTCCACCACCGTTTTCGCCATAACCCAAATAATAAGGAATGAAAAGTCGTTTTTTTCCTCCTTCTCTCATGGTTTTAATCGCTTCCGTGACTCCAGGAATCAGCGCTCGTTCATCCATCACTACCGTTAATGGTTGTCTTCCTTCACTGGATTGAATCAATGTACCATCTGCTAAATAAATAGTATAATCAAAGGTAGCAGCGATTGCGGAATTAAATTTCTTTCCTTTCCCTTTTTTCATAGTTAATACCTTCAACCCTGAATTCATTTTCTTGGCTTTCTCTACCCCTTTTTCGGCTTCAAAAACTTTTTGATTCTCTTTGAATTTCTGAATTCTGAGTTCTTCATTCTTAGCAATCTTTGCCAATCTTTCTTGTTCTATTGTAGAAGATTTTGCCATTCCATCGACAAACTCTTTTACAGCATCAAAACTGTTCGCCTTCTCTCCGATTCTTACAATCTTTACCGACTTAATCATGTCGTATTGAGCGATCGAATCCACAACATCTTGTCCAGTAACCACTCTACCAAAAACTGTATGACACTTGGCACCAGGTTGCGCACAATCTTTCATTTCTCCATTGTTCAAATAACCATCCAACCAAGGTGTTGGTTTGTGTGTGATGAAAAACTGACTTCCATTTGAGCTAGTACCTCCACCATTCGCCATGGACAAAACTCCCGCAGCATCATGTCTCAAATCTGGACTTAGCTCATTGTAAAACTTATATCCAGGTCCTCCGTATCCATCTCCTTGAGGGTCTCCTCCTTGAATGATAAAATCTGGAACTACTCTATGAAAACCAAGGTTATCATAATATTTCTTTCCCTTTAAAGAATCTGATACTTGTGGGTTTGTTCCTTCTGCCAAGGTTACAAAGTTGGCTACAGTTAAAGGTGCTTGTTCTGGATAGAGCTCTAAAAGAATGTGTCCTCTGTCTGTATCCATATCGGCATACAAACCATCCGCCAAATCTGAATAATCGCTTCCGCAACTAAAAAGAGTGACGCTCAAGCAAGCTAAAAAAATGAACTTTTTCATTATTTATCTAAAATATCTAATAATTCAACTTCAAAAACCAATGCTGAATAAGGTGGAATCATTGGTCCTTTATTTGCTGCACCATAAGCCAATTCCTGAGGTATATAAAACATATACTTAGAACCTACATTCATCAATTGAAGACCTTCCGAGAAACCGGTCACAAATTGATTTACGCCCAACTCATAAGGGGTTTTCCTTTCAACAGAACTATCAAAAACTTTCCCATCAATAGTAGTACCATGATAATGTAGTCTTACTTTATTAGTCGCTTTTGGTTTTACCCCTTTTCCTTCGGAAATCACTTTGTACTGCAATCCACTTGCCGTAGTGATGACACCATCATTAGATTTATTCGCTGCTAGGAACTCTTCACCTGCTTTTTTGTTTGCTCCAAATTTCTCTAACTGCACAGCTTCCTGTCTTTTAGCAAAATAGGTCTGAACTGTCCCTTGAGATTCTTGCAAAGACACTAACAAGTCCGCAGAATCCAGTCCATCCATGATGGCTTGAACGTAAATATTCTTATCAATCTCTTTGAAATTCTTGTTGATCTGTGCAGCCATATTCAAACCTAAAGCATAGCTAACAGTATCAAGTTCACTCTCCAATGTAGTCACTCTTTGGGGTTGATTATTACAAGAAACCATGCATACTGCCATGATCAAAACGACTAAAATCTTCGTTACCTTCATTTTCTTTGTTTAATATTTATTAATGTTACGTTACTTATAATTGATTCGTTAATTCCTATTCTGTTATTATCTCCCACCACACCAAAGGCATTGTATGAAGGAATGATGAACTTTACGGTCTCACCTACTTTCATCATCTTAATTCCTTGTTGAAGTGCTGGAATAAAATCTTCTTTGTCTACCTTATATTCTTTTACTCCAAGTTCCTCTTTTGAATAAATCACCTCATCATTCAAATCCAGAATCTCATAACTCAATTCTACTACATCCTCTTTTTTCGGAGTCACAGCGTCATTCTCGATTTTGTTTACATAATGAAACCAATAGCCGCTAGGTGATCCACTGTAATCGTTGAGACTATCATTTTGAATATAAGCTTGAATTTTCATCTCTTCAACCTTATTAATTTTTTTCATCTGCTCTGACGTCTCTGCTAATGTATATGACTTATTATTAGAAACAGGTCTTCTAGCCTCTCTTTCTGAACAAGAAGCAAAAGCAAAGATCAATATCAAAAGTAACAGATGACTATTCTTCATAGGAACTGATAATTTCTTGTTGATGTTTTTTCACCAACTCAATAAAGCGATCTACTGTATCTGACAAATTAAGTTCAGATTTTCCACCAGCTGCATTGTCATGACCTCCTCCATCAAAATACATTCTAGCAAAAGTGTTCACTGAAAAAGAACCTTTGGATCGAAGTGAAATTTTGATGATTCCTAATTCAATATCTTCAATAAAAATAGCAGCAAAAACAACTCCATCTAAAGATAGTGCATAGTTCACCACTCCTTCCGTATCTCCCTTCTTGAAACCATGCCTCGATTTTTCTTCATCCGAAAGTGTAATGTAAGCGGTTCTGCAACCCTCAATTGTTTTTAGGTTTGTCAATGACTGACCTAATAATTGCAATCTTCCATAGGAATTGGCGTCAAATACTCTCCCATGAATGCGATCATTCTCAGCTCCCTTGTCAATTAAGTATGCAATGACTCTGTGGGTGGTACTCGTAGTAGATCTGAATCGGAACGATCCAGTATCTGTCATAATCCCCGTGTACAAACAAGTAGCAATGCTTTGATCGATGAAATTTAAATCACCCATTTTATCGATAAAATGATACACCATTTCCGCAGTAGAACTCATGCTTGTATCAGAGTACATATACATAAAATCGTCTGGTTGTTGATGATGATCGATCAGAGCAAAATCATTGGGGTATGCTTCTAAGGTATTTTGCATATCGCTTCCAACTCTATGAAGGGCATTAAAATCCAATAAAAAGATGATGTCAGATCTACGAATTGCCTTCTGTGATTGATTGTTTTGTACATCAAATCGGTATACTTTTTTAGACCCTGGCAACCAATGTAGAAAATCGGGATATTCATTCGGAACGACCACGGTTGGATTATGTCCTTTTCTTTTCAAATAATGGCACAATCCTAAAGTAGCTCCCATTGCATCTCCATCAGGGTTTCTATGTCCAACAATCACAATATTCTTGGGGGTTTCTAGAAATGACTGAAGTTCATCAAATTTTTTAGAAATCATAAGTGGCGAAGATACAATTTAATTAAAAATTTACGTACTTTTGCGCCGATTTTAAAACAAATTTAGGAAACAAAAAATGGCAACAAATAGAACATTTACCATGATCAAGCCTGATGCTGTAGAGAACGGACATACAGGAGCAATCTTAGAGAAGATCAATGCTGCAGGATTTAGAATCGTGGCAATGAAAAAAACGCAAATGACAAAGTCAGATGCTGAGACTTTCTACGCGATCCACAGTGAGCGTCCATTCTTCGGAGAATTGGTAGAATTCATGACTAGAGGTCCTATCATCGCAGCGATCTTAGAGAAAGAAAACGCTGTTGAAGACTTCAGAACATTGATTGGTGCAACCAATCCAGCTGAAGCAGCGGAAGGAACCATCAGAAAACTGTACGCAACTTCTATGGGAGAAAATGCAGTGCACGGTTCTGACAGTGATGAAAATGCAGAAATTGAAGGAAACTTCCACTTCTCTGGTAGAGAGATGTTTTAAGGATTTTCTTTGGAAATATAAATGAAACCGAGTCATTTGACTCGGTTTTTTTATTCCTTCACCAATTTGTTGATGGATGTTTTCTCTGAATCACCAATTTGCCTCATATGGGCCAACACGCTATTATCCTTTACTTTAAAAGCAAAGAAATCAGCGGGAGGTGGATTATGCTTGATTCTATTCAAAGAGTCGTTCAAAAATTTGTAAAGCTTCAGGTTCAGAAAAAGGCTATCTCCAGTTTGTTCCCAAGTTCCTGACATAAACATTCCACAAGTTTTGAAAATATAGGTACTGTCTTTGCTCAGTGCTAGTGTTGAGCCTGCCACATAAGAACCAGTACTATGGCGACTTTTCTCAATCATGTTCGGCTGCTGATTTTTATACACCCCAAAGATTTCACTTTCTGCTTCCTTCTGTTCCACCTGCTTGCTACATCCTAAGAACACAACGCTAAGAATTAAGAGAAGATATTTACGCATCGTATTTTGATTATACCAACATCAATCGAGATACCAAGTCCTCGCCCATCTCTTCATTGATCATTTTAATGATCTTCTCTTTACCATAACTTAGTTCCTCTCGAAGGACTGAGGAAGTCAGTTTGATGACTAAAGTCTTGTTTTGCAACTGAACATGTTCCGTATAAGAAACCACGCCAGAGCCCATCAACTTTTCCCAAACTTCTTCAATCCGCATTTTTTGCATGCCTTTGGTCAAGTTGTTTTCCTTGATAAACGACTGCATCAAATCTTTTACAGAATTCGCTTCTCTCTTTCTCTGACTCATTACAATTCAAAAATTTGATAGGGTTTGTTACTTTGCTTTACCACGTTTTCCGTGCGATCTGAATGGGTATCTGTAATAAAAATTTGACCAAACTCATCATTATTCACTAAGTCTACGATATGGGATACACGAGATTCGTCGAGTTTATCGAAAATATCGTCTAACAATAATATAGGTGTCAATTGCGATTGTTCTTTGATAAACTCAAATTGGGCAAATTTCAGAGCGATTAAGTAGGATTTTTGCTGACCTTGAGATCCAAATTTCTTCATGGGATAATCGCCAATCTCAAAACTTAAGTCGTCTTTATGAACTCCTACAGTAGTAAATTGCAAAACCTTGTCCTTTTCTAATGCCTTACGTAATAATTCTTCCAAAGAAGCAGTGTGCAACTGACTTTTATAGGATAGATTCACTTGTTCCTTATCATTGGAAATAATCTGATACTTCCGATTGAAAATAGGAATGAACTTTTCTAAAAACGCTTTTCTCTTTTCATATATTCTACTTCCGTAGCCAATCAACTGATCATCATATACTTCAAGGTTTGCAGCGTCAAAGGTTCTGTTTGCGGCAAAGTACTTCAACAATGCATTGCGTTGAGACAACACCTTATTATAAGAAATCAAATCTTTCAGATAGTCTTTGTCTTGCTGAGAAATGACACCATCTATAAATTTTCTTCGGGTTTCACTTCCTTCAATCACCAAATCACGATCCGAAGGAGAAATAATCACCAAAGGAATTTGACCAATATGATCTGAAAATTTTTCATAGGCTTTCCCATTGCGCTTTAACACCTTCTTTTGACCTCTTTTCAAGCTACAAATCATTTTCTCTTTTCGATCCTTGATATCATAGTGTCCTTCCACCACAAAAAAGCTTTCTCCATGGCGGATGTTCTGCACAGCAATCGGATTAAAATAACTTTTCGCGAATGACAGATAATAAATAGCATCTAGCACATTGGTCTTTCCTACTCCATTTTTCCCGACAAAACAGTTGATTTTTTCCTGAAAATCAAATGTTTGTGATTCGAAATTTTTAAAATTAAGTAAGGAGATTTTTTCTAAATACATATTGAAATATGGGTTCACTCTAGCCCTTGCAAATTATCGAAAATTTACCAATTAGCAGCTTTCAAATTCCAATTAAAAAAACTATTTTTGCGCCTACTAATTTTTTAAGGAATATGGCAACATATAAGAAAAGAGGATCGAAATCAAAGGACAGAAGAGAACAACAAACACTCGAGTCTCAGAGTACTACAGCTGAAGTATTCAACACGTTAGATCAAACCGCTTCAAAATCTGAACAATGGATTGAGAAGAATAAGAACATTTTATTTTATGCATTGGTAGGTGTTATTGTTGTGATCTTAGGATACATGGGATACAACAAGTACATTGTTGAGCCAACAGAAAATGAAGCTGCAAACGAGTTGTCATTTCCAAGAAAATATTTCGATGAGGCTTCTACCGCACCTTCTAGTGAAGTAGACTCTTTGTTACGATTAGGATTGGATGGTGCTGATGGAAAATATGGTTTTGTTGATGTTGCTGATCGTTTTAGCGGGACAAAAGCAGGAAACATTGCAAACTACTATGCAGGTGTTTCTTATTTGAAATTGAAGGATTATCAGAATGCAATTGACTACTTAGGAAAGTTTTCTTCTGATGACGATATTTTAGGTCCAACAGCTTTGGGTGCTATCGGAGATGCTTTTGCTGATATTGATCAAGCTGCAGAGGCATTGGAATACTACGAAAAAGCAGCCAACAAGAAAGATAATGAGTTCACAGCTCCTTTGTTCTTGCAGAAAGCTGGTAAAACAGCCATGGAATTGGGTCAATTTGCCAAAGCTGAAAAGTTATTCCAGAGAATTAAGGATGACTATCCTACTACCGACATAGGAAAAGATGTTGATAAATACATTAGCGTTGCAAAATATGCGCAACAATAGCCATGGCAACAACGAATTTATCATCTTACGATAAAGCAACGATCCCAAACGCGAGTTCATTTCGGTTTGGGATCGTTGTTTCTGAGTGGAATCCAGAGATTACTCAGAACATGAAAAAGGGTGCCATCGAAACCTTAATCGATTGTGGCGCTAAAGAAGAAAATATTATTTCTTGGGATGTTCCAGGAAGTTTTGAGTTGGTCTATGGTTGTAAGAAAATGATCGAAACTCAGAGCCTAGATGCCATCATCGCCGTAGGAAATGTGATTCAGGGAGAAACTAAACACTTCGATTTTGTTTGTGAAGGAGTAACTCAGGGAATCATAGATTTGAATGTGAAGTACGATACACCTGTGATCTTTTGTGTGCTTACCGACAATACCAAACAACAATCCATCGATCGATCTGGTGGGAAACTAGGTAACAAAGGTGTTGAATGTGCTGTAGCTGCAATCAAGATGGCTGCTTTAAGACACTTTTAACAACAGAACTTTCCAACATTTCTTGCGCTAGCCCCATTATTTCGCTACATTTGATAGTGAAGATTGAGATCTTTTCTTCAAGGAAATAGTTTATGGCTTTCAAGAGAAAAAATAAAAAATTCGATTACCAACCGAGATATTACAAGGGCGACGGAAATCCTTATGAAATCAAGCACAAGTTTGATAAATTCAGAAGCACTGTCGGTCCTAAAAAGGGAATCAAAGGGAAAATCAATTCCGCTTTAGATGAACTCAAAGGAGACAAAGATATGTCTGTAGAGTATGAGGATGAAATTTTTGAAATGGAAGTTCAAAAAGATCACTCAAAAACGATCATACTGTTAACCATTTGTGTTTTGGTTCTCATCTTCTTGTATCTCATAGATTTCGATATCTCTATATTCTACAAAGAACAGTAATGTCAGACATCATTCAGCTTTTACCAGATCACGTGGCCAATCAAATTGCTGCGGGAGAGGTCGTTCAACGCCCTGCTTCTGTAGTGAAAGAGTTATTAGAAAATTCCATTGATGCAGGTTCAGACTCCATCAAACTGATTTTAAAAGACGCTGGTAAAACACTCATTCAAGTGATTGATAACGGAAAAGGAATGAGTGTTACCGATGCTCGATTGTCCTTTGAGCGTCATGCTACATCTAAGATCCGATCCGCTGATGATCTTTTCCAATTGCATACCAAAGGATTCCGTGGCGAAGCATTGGCATCCATTGCAGCCATTGCTCATGTTGAGATGAAAACCAAGCTTGAAGATCAAGACTTGGGAACACATATTAAAATTGAAGGTAGCAAAGTTACCTACCAAGAAATGACTTCTTCACCCACAGGAACCAGCATTTCCGTGAAGAATTTGTTCTATAATATTCCGGCACGAAGAAACTTCTTGAAGTCAGACACTGTAGAAACGCGACATATCATTGACGAATTTCAACGTGTAGCGATGGCACATCCAGAAATTGCTTTTAGCTTACACCATAACAACAACGAAGTTTATCGTTTAAGTGCTTCCAACTTGAGAAAGCGTGTGGTTTCTATTTTCGGTTCAAAAATGAACGAGAAGTTGGTTCCCATCGAGGAAAAAACCGACATGATTACCATCAATGGATTTGTGGCGAAACCTGAATTTGCGAAGAAAAAACGTGGCGAGCAGTTTTTCTTTGTAAACAATCGTTTTGTAAAGAGTTCGTATTTGAATCATGCTGTCGTAAATGCCTTTGAAAGTTTGTTGGAACAAGGATGTCATCCATCCTATTTTCTGTACTTGACGGTTCCTACGAAGAGTATTGATATCAATATTCACCCGACGAAGACAGAAATCAAATTTGATGATGAAAAAGCAATTTATGCCATTTTAAGAGCTACGGTAAAACATAGTCTCGGACAATATAGCATCGCTCCTGTCTTAGATTTCAATAGAGATTCCAACTTAGATACACCCTACAATTTTAGCAAGAAGACTTCAACACCTTCTATGCCTAAAATTATTGTAGATCCGACCTTCAATCCTTTTGAAAAGGAAACCAAAAGATCCACTTCACACTACATTCCTAAAAAAGAAACTACGAGTTGGGAAAGTCTGTATGTAGAGACCAAAGAAGTTGAAACACAAGAAGAGTTGTTCCAAGAACAGCCTAGTGTTTCTAGTAATAAAACCTTTCAGATTCAGAAGAAATACTTGTTAAGTTCGATTAAATCGGGAATGGTGTTGATTCATCAATCTTTGGCGCATCAACGCGTTTTATATGAAGAGATTCTTGGTAAAGTCGATGAACAGGAAGTGAACAGTCAACAGCTATTATTTCCAATTACGATTTCATTCTCTTCAGCGGAAATTGAAACCATCTATACCTTGAAATCGGATTTAGAAAGTATCGGTTTCGACTTTGATGAATTTACCAAAGAATCCGTAACAATCAAAGGGACTCCAACATCTATTAGTGAAAGTAAAGTAACAGATATCTTAGAAGAATTGTTAGAAAATGTCAATTTAGATGTACCAGAAGCAGAGTATCATCCGTTTGATATGATGGCAAAGTCGTTGGCAAAATCACTAAGTGTGAAAACCGGAACGTATTTATCTCAGAAAGAACAAGAAACATTGGTCAATGATTTGTTTTCTTGTAGAGAACCTTCTCTCTCGCCTGATGGAAGAGCTACGTTTAAAACGCTTACATTGCAAGAAATTGATCAATTATTTGGAAGTTAGATTATGATGAGACTTACAGATACCATAAAGCATTTATTGATTATCAATATCATTTTGTTCATAGCTCCTCAGCTATTTCAAATTGATTTGACCAATGTTTTGGCCTTGCAATTCCCAAAAAACCAACATTTTGGGTTTTGGCAATATGTAACACACATGTTTATGCATGGTGGATTTACTCACATACTTTTTAACATGTATGGTCTATGGGCATTCGGAACTCCACTAGAACAAATTTGGGGAAGAAATAAGTTTATTTTCTTCTATTTCTCCGCAGGAATTGGTGCAGGCTTGATTTACACTTTGGTAAACTATTGGCAATTCAATCAGATTTATGAACTTTTTGTTCAAACAGGAATGAGTGGAGAGGAGATTATATCTGTATTAGAAGCTATGAGCACCAATGACCCTAGAGTCGTTGAGAACATTACACAAGGACAATTTAATAAGATTGTTTCTTTATACAACACACCAGCAGTAGGAGCTTCTGGAGCTATTTATGGAGTTTTGGTAGCATTTGGATTGTATTTCAAGGATGCAAAGTTAGCGTTGATCTTCTTACCAATTCCAATTGCCGCAAAGTACTTTATACCTGCCATCATCCTGATTGATGTATTCTTTGGAATGACGAAGTATTCCATCGGGAATATTGCTCACTTTGCTCATATTGGTGGCGCCATTATTGGGTTTATTGTTGCCTATTATTGGAAAACGAATCAGTTTAAAATGAGGTAAGTCATGAGTTTAATCAAAGACATACAAACAAGCTTTAGAAACGGTAGTATTGTTCAGCAATTGATCTACATCAATATTGGAGTGTACATTACCGTTCTTTTGATTGGGGTTTTTTCTGGACTCTTTAAAGCCAATGCTCCTTTCATTGTTGACTGGTTTGCCATGCCGTCTGATTTGGGTGACTTTATCTTGAAGCCTTGGACCATTGTCACCTATGGGTTCTTACATGTTGGATTTTTCCACATCCTATTTAACTGTTTGATTCTATTCTTTTTTGGACGCATGTTCTTAGAGTACTTTACGCCAAAACAACTCTTAAATTTTTATTTGTTTGGGACCGTGTTTGGAGGATTGCTCTACATTTTTGCTTATAACTTCTTTCCCTTTTTTGAGAATCAATCAGGGATACTCTTCGGAGCTTCTGCAGGAGTTATGGCCATTGTCGTAGGGATAGCGACGTATATTCCCAACTATCAAATCAATTTGCGATTTATAGGTTATGTCAAACTTTGGCATATCGCTGCATTTTATATTCTCATCGATGTTCTTTCCTTAACAGGAGGAAATGCCGGAGGGCATTTTGCACATTTAGGTGGTGCGTTGTTTGGATACTTTTATGTGAGACAAGCAGGTAATAAAAAATCGAGTTCTTCTGATTTATTTTCCAATCTTTTTAAGAAAAAGAAAAAGCCATTAAGAACTGTACACAAATCGAAAACAAGGCCAGCATCAACACCGAAGAATGTGAAGTCGGACACACAGCAACGCATTGACGATATCCTAGATAAAATCAGTAAATCGGGCTATGATACTTTGAGTAAAGAGGAAAAGGAGTTTTTATTCAAACAAAGGAAATAGTAGTAAAGGTTGAAGGTAAAGGGTAAAAGTAAAATGGTAAATGGTAAGTGGTTCTTAATGATTCATCTCAATTACCTTAGATTAAATTATTTGATTATTCAATCATTAAATTATTAGAATTAGTGAGTAAGAAAAAGTCCAAATCCCTCCTTGATCGCTTTTTATACTTTGTCAATTCTATCGTTGCCATTGTTCTATTAATCGCATATATAGTTCCCTACATATCCCCTGTCAATGCTCCGATCTTACCCATTTTAAGTTTACTATTTCCATTAATCTTTATTCTCAACATAGTTTTTGCCATCTTTTGGATTGTACGTTTAAAGCGTTATTTCTTGCTGTCTCTTTTGATGCTGGTAATTGGCTTTGGATATACCAGTAGCGTCTACAAGTTTTCAAAAAAGGATATTTCAACTTCGGATGATATTAGCGTAATGAGCTATAATGTGCGAATGTTTAATGTGTATGGATGGAATGAAGAAGATGCAACAGCCGACAAAACATATGCTTTCATCAATGATCAACGTCCTGATATTTTGGCTATTCAAGAGTTTTATGATGATGCTCAGTTGCATTTAAAATATCCCTATCGTTATATCAAAACTCGTAGTAAAACAAATAAGTTTGGGCTAGCGATTCATTCTGCTTATCCAATTATTAACTCAGGGTCCTTGAACTTTGAGGGCAGTGCCAACAATATCATCTTTTCAGATATTTTAATAAATAATGACACCGTTCGTGTTTACAACTTTCATCTAGAGTCATTCAAACTTGATCCCAACATGGAGAATTTTGGTGAACCTGATTCAGACAAATTGCTAAGAAGAATGAAAATCGCCTTCAAAAGACAAGGATATCAAATCAAAAAGTTTTTATTGCATCAACAAGATTGGAATGGTAAATCCATTGTTTGCGGCGACTTCAATAACACGGCTTTTTCTTGGGTATACAAACAAGTTACCGAAGGTAGAATCGATGCTTTTAAGGAAGCAGGGAAAGGAATGGGCAATACTTTTGACTATAGTTATCCATTGCGCATCGACTTTATTTTTCCTGATACTAATTTTGAAGTCACCTCCTTCAAAACCTTTGATGTCGACTATTCTGACCACTTCCCCATTTTGGCAAACATGAGAATTCAATAATTCTTACGCAACCTTTTTCACAGTACTCAGACTATCTAGTAAACCAATATGTTTACTATGAAAAGCTTACGTCTAATTTGTGTGCTGTCCATCTTATTTTGTGCTTGTACGATTAATAATGATGAAGATCTTATGCTAGCCGAACAAGAAATTCAAGTTTCGAACAAAGAAGATTATGTACAAGAAAATATTGTTCCTTCTGCCCCTTTAGAAGACAGTTCTTGCGATTGCTCCCAATCTGAAGTATTTGACCCACAATTTGACGGCACAGCCTGCTGTATTCAGAGAATTGGTGAGCTTAGCTTGACAGAGCCCATACAATACAGATATTTTACAAACCTGGAGTCACCTTCTGTGGAATGGGAGGTCTATTCAGGAGAAATTGAAATCATCTCAGGACAAGATACCTCGATTGTTTTCATCCGACTCAAAGATGGATTTGATGGCGGAGAAATTCGTGGTTTAGGTACATCTTCTCCTTTAGGATTGCAATGTTCAACCAAAGTAATCATAGAAAAACTTGAGGAATAGATGAATATTTTCAATTTAAGGCGCAACCTTTTCCAACCCCGTAAGACTATAAAATAGAATTGTTGACATCATTAAAAAGTCTTTGTAGAGTCGTAACTAATTTGATATGGGTAAAAGTCAGGTTAGAACGCAGAATAAAATTGCTATGAAAAAACCCCTTGGAAAATTGCTATGAAATTGACTAAGTGATTGAAAAATGTTTAATTCGCGAATATCTTAATGAATTTGCGCTTGAAAAGTCTAAATGAATTAAAAGTATCGAATATGATCAAATAAAAAGAGTATTAAAAAATCCCATATCAAAATTTGACGACAGCCCTAGAAGAACTCATAAAAGGATGTAGATCTAAAAAATTAGCATCTCAGAGCTCTTTATACAAATTGTATAAAGAACAGTTCTTCGTATTGTCTTTAAAGTACTGCAAAAACAGAGAAGAGGCTCAAGACAATCTGCAGGATTCCTTTCTTGAAATTTTTAAAAGAATCAAGCAGTACAAAGGGAAAGGCTCTTTTGAAGGTTGGATGAAGCGCATTGTCATTAACAAAGCAATTGATCGATATAAAAAAGAAATCCGAAAAACTTCCTTTGAAGACAGAGGCCAAAAAGAGGAAGCTGTAGAGATTGATGATCAATTGAGCGACATCTCTCTAGATCAAATACTACACTGCATTCAAAACTTACCGACTCAATACCGACTCGTATTCAACTTATATGTGATGGATAATTATAGTCATAAAGAGATTTCAGAAATGTTGGCAATTAGTGTAGGAACATCAAAATCAAATTTGCATAGAGCGAAAGTGATCTTAAAGGAGCAAATAGAAGTGTTAAAACAGGAGAAAAAATGAGCGAGAAAAAAGACATAGGAAATGTTTTAAAGTCTGCTATGGATGGTTATAGTGCCACCCCTGATGATCTTTGGCCAGCTTTGGAAGCAGATCTTAAAAGGCAAAAGAGAACCAGACTGCTCCTGTGGTTGTTATTATTAGCAGGTGTCATTATCACCTTGACAATAGTATTCTATCCTACAAATACTGATAGATCTACATCTGATGACATCAATACGTCTTTACCGATTCAAAAAGACAATCAAAAAGATCCCTTGAAAAATAAACAGAATGAGAAGCCAGTTCCTTCTGATAGTTTATCAACAGAAACTCCAAAACGAAATATTGATTTGGAAGATAATGCTACCCAACAAAAACTAGTATCGATCAAAACATACAGAGCAACAAATACAAAGCAGAATGATCAAATTGATATCAATACCAAAAACAATAGTGACGGCTTAAAAACTGACAATGTACAAAGAGGTCAGAGTCCATATCGTAACCTTCTATCCATGTTAGAAGCCAAGCAACTTGGAAATTTACAGTTGGTTATTGACAGTCTTGAAATTATTGAATCGGAATCTACTGTAGCGCAAGGAAAAACAGAGCGTACTTGGAGATTCTCACCTTATGTA
This sequence comes from uncultured Flavobacterium sp., assembly GCA_964612905.1. Classification (GTDB taxonomy): domain Bacteria; phylum Bacteroidota; class Bacteroidia; order Flavobacteriales; family Flavobacteriaceae; genus Polaribacter. The sequence continues at coordinate 21,149 of CAZTFN010000008.1, forward strand.
TCTGTTGATCATTACAATGCTTTTGGTAGAAGTACAAGCAAGCAAAACACATTCAATTATGGCGCCTTCTTGTATTTTTATGCAAGTGATTATACGGCGTTGAGAATTGGAGTTAAAAAAGTAGATTTCCAATACAATTTCTTGGATCGAAACGATGCTAGTCAGCAACAAGTTTCTTACTTAGAAGTTCCTTTGGAAGTACGATCTTTCTTCAATAAAGGAAAGAAATTCAAAACCTCTTTTATTGCCGGTGGAAGTTTCTTAATGGTTCAAAATGCCACCTTAATCGATTTTGAGAATAATAGCATGCTGGAGAACAAAGATCTATTTACTACATCATCTTTCTCCCTAAATGCAGGACTCGGATTGCACTATGATCTCAATTCAAAATGGCGATTGAACTTCGAGTCTTTGTTTAAATATCATGTAGAACCCTTTTCAAGAAATCAGACTTACAATCCCTACAATTTGTCTTTAAGTTTTGGTATTGAATATGGATTCTAATAATCTGTTATTCTTTGGTTTTACGAACCTTTCGAAGGTCTAGAAGGTCAATTGGATTAATTCCCAAACCTTGCACATTCTTTCTAGTAAACCGAATTACCTCATCATAATACAAAGGAACTACAGGAGCTTCTTCAATTAAAATGCTATCCATTTGCTGATACAATTGATATCGCTTGGCATCGTTCACTTCTGAGATGGAAGCTTCATACAAACGATCGAAGTCAGCATTTTGAAAATGGGTATAATTAGGTCCGTTTGGAGTAAAGTTCTTGCTGTAAAATAAGGATAGATAATTCTCTGCATCGGGATAATCTGCAATCCAACTCGCTCTAAAAATAGGCAGTTTTCCATTCGCTTTTCCCTGTCTGAGTGTCGATGGTGGAATTACATCCACAGTCACATTCAAGCCAATCTTTTCCAATTCTCGTTGAATGTATTCGCATAAGTCCAAATAACTGCTATTCGTTGTAATTGTAATTTCAGGATTGGTAATTCCAGTTTCTTCCTTGAACTTATTGAGAAACCCTCGTGCTTTTTCTGGATCAAAAACATATCCTTCTTGAGCATTAAAGGACGGTAATCCCTTTGGAACGAAGCCATGCAGTGCTGGAGTTCCAATACCATTCCTTAAATAACGAACCATTTTCTCTCGATCAAATCCATAATTGATTGCTTTCCTCAACCACTTATTCTTCACCGATTCATTCTCGCCATTTTGAAAAATCCCTAGATATTCAGTATTCAAATAAGCTCCTGTTTGCATATTCACTTCATCCTCATATTTGGCTTGGAGGACGCCTTCAGTTGTGATGATATCATCTTTGTAAGAAGCATCCAGACTCTTCATAAAGTCTAAATTCCCTTGAATGAACTGCAAGAACTCACTCTGTTTATCGGGTAAAAAAGTCACAGCAACAGCCTCCATATAGGGCAATTGATGGCCTTCTTGGTCCTTCTCGAAATAGTGAGGGTTCTTTCGTAAGACCAATTTGGTATTCTCTACCCACAACTTGAATTGAAAGGGTCCTGTTCCAATGGGGTTGGATCGGAATTCATTCCCAAAGTACTCCACAGCTTCTTTCGGAACTACCGAACAATACTTCATGGCTAGCAATCCTAAAAAAGGTGGAAATGGTTGTTTTAGTTGAATCTCAAAAAGTGAATCGTTGACAGCTTGAAAACGCTCCACATTTTGCAATACCCAGCCTCCAGGAGAGGCTACTTTGGCATCAATCAAACGATTCAAACTGTATGCAACATCCTCTGCTACAACTGCTCTTGTAGAATCGTTTCCGAACAAAGCATGCTTATGAAAAAGAATATTTTCTCGAAGTGAAAAAGTATAGGTCTTACCATCTTCGGAAATCTCCCAAGACTTGGCAATACTAGGTTGTACTCGCAAACTTTCATCCAATTCAACCAAGCCATTGAATAATAAATTCGCTGGCCAAATATTTCGTTGATCTCTAGCAAATGCAGGATCTAAAGAGGTAATATTGGAATGCTCATTGTAGCGAAAAACTTGAGAATCAGAAAAATTAGAACTTGGTTTTGTACAAGAAAGAATAAATAGACAACCAACAAAGTGCCATCCTAATTTTAAGTCAGAACTGCGAAAATTCTTGCGCTTTAAAAATATGACTTCTAAAATCTCAGTCATCAAATATTGAACTCTTAATTTAAAACTTCTCACTTCTAACCTTTACCTTTTACCTTCTAACTTTTAACAAACCCATACTCCCGTTCCACTTTGCAAATTCTCAACTGATATTGCTGATACCACTGTTCCCTACCTCTATTGCGCGCTGCAGTATGTTCTAAATTGTTCTTCCATTTGGTAATGGATTCTAAATCTCTCCAATATGAAACGGTAATTCCCAATCCGTCTCTTGCAAATTCAATTCCCAAATAGCCATCTTGCTCTTTGGCAATTTCCTCAATTCTTTCGGCAGTCTCTGCATAATCTGTGAGATCATCGGTAACGTAGGTGGTAAAAATAACAGCGTAATAAGGCGGCTCTAAATGACTTACAATCATAATTTTAGTTGATATTTGGTTTCTGGCAATCCAGTTTCTGTTTCTATTCTTTTTTCAATTGCTTCGAAGCCTAATTTTTGAAGAATCCTAGCTGAAGCAGTGTTTTTATCAATCACATATCCAATCAGTTTTGGCATGTTCACCGAAGTACAATAATTGATAAGCCCTAACCCAATCTCAGATCCATAACCCAATCCCCAATACTTTTCCAAAAATCGAAACCCAATTTCATCATCCTGTTGATCGTCTTTCACAAAGGCCAGTGTTCCTACGAACTCACGATCTAGTTTCCGTTCAATTGCATAAATCCAAAAGTCATTTCCCTTTTTTTGATAGAATTCAATCAATTCCTTTAATTCCTTTTCATTGGCTTCCAAAGATTTTACCTCACCAAAAGCATATTGTAAGACTTTAGGGTTACTTTGCATCTCATAAAAAGGTTCTAAATCGCTCATTTGCAATTTTCTGACTATCAATCGTTGGGTATCAAAAATGAATTGCTGACTCACCTGAATCTAAGGAATTATTGTAACTTTGTCCGCCATTAAAAGTACAAGAATGAACGCAGATAAAAAAGTAGCTTTTTATACTTTAGGTTGCAAACTCAACTTCTCTGAAACATCTACCATCGCACGTAGTTTTGTAAGCGAAGGCTTTGAGCGTGTCGCGTTTGAAGAAAAAGCAGATATCTATGTAATCAATACTTGTTCTGTAACAGACAATGCCGACAAACGATTCAAAACCATCGTGAAGTCCGCGTTGAAAAAAAATGACGAAGCTTTCTTAATTGCTGTGGGTTGTTATGCACAGTTAAAACCTGAAGAATTGGCTGCTGTGGATGGTGTGGATTTGGTCTTAGGTGCAACTGAAAAGTTCAACGTAACCAGCTATATCAACGACTTGACCAAAAATAATGTTGGTGAAGTTCATTCTTGTGAGATTGCTGATGCCGATTTTTATGTGGGATCCTACTCTATCGGAGATCGAACAAGAGCGTTCTTAAAAGTACAAGATGGTTGCGATTATAAATGCACCTATTGTACCATTCCTTTGGCACGTGGAATCTCACGAAGTGACACCTTAGAAAATGTGCTGAAAAACGCCAAAGAAATTTCCGAAAAAGGAATCAAAGAGATTGTCTTAACGGGAGTGAATATTGGCGACTATGGAAAGGGAGAATTCGGAAATAAAAAACACGAGCATACATTTTTAGAGCTCGTTCAAGAATTGGACAAAGTAGATGGAATTCACCGTTTGCGTATTTCCTCGATCGAACCGAATCTATTGAAAGATGAAACGATTGACTTTGTGGCCAATTCAGATACCTTCGTTCCTCATTTCCACATTCCATTACAAAGCGGAAGTGATGACTTACTGAAAAAAATGAAGCGTCGATACTTAAGGGAAATATACACCAATAGAGTGTCTAGAATCAAAGAAACCATGCCAAATGCTTGTATTGGTGTGGATGTGATTGTTGGATTTCCAGGAGAAACGGAGGAGCATTTCTTAGAGACCTACAACTATTTGAACGATCTTGACATTTCTTATTTACACGTCTTCACCTATTCAGAAAGGCCCAATACAGAAGCGGTTTTGATGGATGGTGTGGTGCCTAAAAACGTTCGATCGAAACGCAGTAAAATGCTTCGTGGTTTGTCGGCAAAGAAAAGAAGAGCTTTCTACGAAAGTCAGATTGGAAACACACTGACAGTCTTGTTTGAAGGCGAAAACAAAGAAGGTTATATTCATGGATTTACAGAAAACTATGTGAAAGTAAAAACGCCATGGAATCCAGCTTTGGTGAATACTTTGCATCAAGTGACGTTGACAAAAATCGATGAAGACGGATTGGTTCGATTTGATTTTGTGAATGTACACGAAAAAGCCGTCTAAAGAATTCTTCAGACGACTTTCCCTTATCAACACTAATTAGAAACTAAGAATTGAATACTTCAATGGTGAAGCTATTCTTCCCTGAGTTTTCTTCTTGTTTTAGTTCAACTGCTCCTATACAGTATTCCACTTCAATGGTATACTTCTGTGGTTTCACCCCGCGTAATAGCATGGTGAATTCTCTACTGGCACAGCTACAACCTTTGAGCGTATCAAAACAGATCAATCTGTCTGGAACCAAGCTCATTTCCTTTTCTCCATTAGACAATACACCCGGTTCTGGGGTAATGGTCACCTGTAAAATAGTGAGGTCTTTGAAGGTTACATTGTGATAGTTGTTACATGCAGTGATATACAATACTTCGTCATCGTGCGATTCAAAAATATCTCGTGATGAATCTCCCCAATGCAAATAGAAAGATGGCTTTAATTCAGGTACTTCCAATACGGAACACATCTTTTCATTGTAAGGTTCTTTGACCTTTCTGCTTGGATTTTGCTCCCCTTGAACTACAAACTCTTTTTCTTTGGCTCTTTTTCCCAACTCTTCGTTGTATCCTTTCTTTCCATTAGCACATGGCGAACAACAACCATCTGAAGAACCGCCTGAGCCACCAGAAGAATCATCCGTTAATTCCTCAATTGGGATTCGGAAAATCAAAAACTCCTCATGATTGTATCCTCTAAATGGATTGGGTGAATTGTTACTGTTGTGCCATACCCAATTGGCATCCAAAGGAATTCCTGCAATACTGGAAACGCCTCCATAGATATTAGAGGTATTTGCATTGGTTGGACCGATGTAAGGATCCTTCCAATCAGAAGCTGCTGCTGTGGTTACAAAACCGTTAATCTCTGTAAGCGTTGGAAATTGATTGTTTCCTTTGTTGCTGTTTGTAGGTAGCACTTTCCATGCTGGATCACCCATTTGAATAGAAACTCCACCGTCAAAAGCTCCGATCAAACCTTGTAAGGTCGCATCGTCACTCCATGCGATCACATATAAATAATCATCTGCTTCTGCTTGAAAAGTGAAATGCTCTCCCTGCCATATTTCATGGGCTCTTACATTTGTGTACTCTTTGATTTTTGTGACTACACCATTGGCATTCCCAACCCAAATAGCATAACTGTTGTCACATGTAAAATCTGCTTTGATATTAATTGACATTTTAATTGATTTTTAAATCGCCTACTCTGAGTTGCAGTTTTCGGCTTCCCTGCTATGAACAGGTCAAAGGTCTAGAGCGCATGGTTTTCTCTTATTGGTGATGAAACCTAATATGATTGAAAGGCAAACGGAAAGAATTAGGTTGTTTCACCCTAGCCTTTTGGTGGATACAACCTGTCCCTCAACTTATGGTTTACCTTTCCTTTGTGACAAATAATTTTATAACTTAAAACGCACAATTATGAAAACAAGAAAAATTACACAAGCACTCCTATTCACCGGAGTTATTACCCTACTATCAAGTTGCTCTTTATTTAATGGAACAAATAATACCGTTGTCGGTGAAGACTTTGTTTGTTCTAATTATGACAGCTCCACACAAAGCAAACTGCCCGTAGAGCTAATTCAGAAAATGGTTGACGATTATAACTCAAAACAACGCAGCCATATTAACAGTAGCATGTCCCAACTCAATAGTGATGGTGGCGACGCCAAGTCCATTTGGTTTGATTTAGAGACGTTAAAAAAGTTTATCTATCATATCGAAAAAGAGGCAAAAAATAATCGAAACAATCCAACAAATATTGACAAACTAGGAGTTCGTATCTACTATGCGAGTTATCCCAAAAGGGAGACTTGGGAAAAGTCAAAATTTGATAACGCTTTAGACGGATTTATAGGAGACCCAATCACTGAAAGATATGGTGAACGACATACGCTTGTCATGCTTCCAACGATTGATATCAATGGGACCATTACAGATTTTGACCCCTTCGTTAGTAGCTCTTATGAATTAGGGTTGGTCACAGGTGAAGGCACCTTGCCAAAATATACCTATGCTCTTATGTTGAATACACCGCAAGCTACAACTACACAATCAAGTGGAGCACGAAGTACAACCTCTCAAAATCATGGAGGATTATATCCACCATATCCTGAAGACGGAGCTGCTTTTACTCAATAAACTATGACAGACTTTCATTACACTTTAGCCGATGTGCTGCTGGGAACAGAGTTTTTAGCAGCCTTCATTGGCACGTTATATTTCTATAGGTTAAAGAACAGTCATTGGAAGTGGTTTGTTGTTTACCTCGTAATAATCTTTCTTCAAGAATTATTTTGGATTAAATTATCATGGTTTTCAAGAGGTACTAGAACAGCTTATTACACTTATATTGGAATACCCATACAATATTTATTTTTTTATTGGCTGTATGCTTCTAAATCGCAGGACAATAAGATATTATTTAGAATTTCCTCTTTCATTTTTCTGAGCTCTATTGTGTTTCTAAATGTTTTTTTAGGTCCAACAGAAGTACTGTTGTTAAGTACGCATATTGGTATAACCATTTTAATCGCCTTGGTGATTCTTGAATACATAAAGCAAATCCAAAAGGACGATATTTTACGTTTCAAAGAGAACAAAATGTTTTATGTGAATGCTGGAATGGTCATTTTCTATGTGGGTTCATATCCGTTTCAACTTTTTGCAGAAGAACTTTATAAAAATCATTTAGACATATATACAATTTATTATTCTTACTTTCTTTTGAGTAATTCAATTATGTACTTACTATTTACAGCATCTTTTATATGGGGGAAAACACGTTAATCATCTCACTTATTTTTTTCAACATTTTCTTTCTTGCTTTCGTAGGGGGCATCATTGCTTTCATTAGGCAATATCGAATCAAAAAAAGAACTCATGAAAAAGAATTAGAAATAGCCGACCAACTACATAAAAAGGAGCTACTACAAACACAGGTGGAGATTCAGTCGCTTACTATGAAGCACATCGGGCGAGAAATTCATGATAATGTTGGTCAGAAACTCACCTTATCCAGTTTGTATTTACAACAACTATTGATGGATCAACGAACTGCTCAAGTTGAAGAGAATCTTCAAAGTATCAATGACATCATAAATGAATCGTTGCAAGACCTAAGGCACTTGTCAAAATCATTGACAGATGACACCTTGCATCAACCTATTTCAGAATTAATTGAAGAAGAATGTAAAAAAGTTCAAAGTCTTCAGAAGTATCAAGTTGTTTTTGAATCAGATGCTGGTATCGATATTCATTCATATCAGGTCAAAACCGTTTTACTTAGAATTACTCAGGAATTTTTACAGAATAGCATCAAACATGCTCAATGTAAACAAATAGAAGTAGTTCTTTCCAAGGATGAGGACCATCTCAACTTGACACTAAAAGATGATGGAATTGGGTTTGACATCAACACATTAAAATCCAACGGCATTGGCTTAGAAAACATGCGAAAAAGAACAGAAATGATTCAAGGAACCTTTATCTTGAACAGTGAAATCGAAAAAGGAACTCAACTCACCCTCAAAATACCCAACTCATGAAATACTCGGTAGTCATAGTAGACGATCATGTACTCATTGCCAAAGCACTCAAATCGATTATAGCAAGCTTTGAACAGTTTGAAGTATCCTTCATCTGCGAACACGGAAAAGAACTACAAGAAGAAATCAAAGTCCGTAAAAAACCCGATATCATCTTATTGGACATTAGCATGCCCGTTATGAATGGATTTGAGACGGCAGCATGGCTCAAAGAAGAATACCCTGATATCTTAGTAATGGCGCTGAGCATGCAAAACGACGAACAAAGCTTGATCAAAATGATCAAAAGTGGAGCCAAAGGTTATATGCTCAAAAACATACAACCTAGGGAACTAGAACAAGGTTTGAAAGTCTTGGTAGAACGTGGCCACTTTTTCCCAGATTGGGCCACTAGTCAAATGTTGAC
>CAZTFN010000009.1:0-29396 GCA_964612905.1 uncultured Flavobacterium sp.
ACAAACTATTGAACACATCTCTTGGCGAGTTAAAATCAGCGTAAAAATCCCAAATCTGTTGGAAGGTGGTAAAACGATCTCTTAAATCAGGAGATTCTTGTTGCCATAAATAGTAGGTATTCATTCCTTGCCAAATGAAATCATTGATTTCGTCATTTCCCATCGGGTCAGCTCCAGAGCTATTCTTTTCACAGGAAGCTAAAAAACTGATAGCAAATGCAATCAGTAAAAGGTGTTTTGTCATTTTTTTCATCATCGTCCTAAATCAGGTAAATCTTGTTTTGTAAAAAGTCTATTATTTGTCAATCTCTGCTCATCAATAGAATGATAAAGCACTTCAAAGCCTAGAGCGTTGCATGGAATGGCAGCACCTGCGTTTCCAGTTGAAATAAAATTCAATACTCTGGCAAGTATAGGGTCTGTGGTTTGTCCGAGTTCTCCTAATTCCAATGGATCTTCAATTGGACAAACAGCAATCACTGGGTTCAAACCACTATCATACGTTTCGTCGTTTAAATTTGAGAAAGTTAACACAGCGGGTTGCAATGCATAGGTATGATTCATGTTCAAATTGAAAAAATCATAGTCTGGCGAATCATACAAAGAGATATGACCAATGTTATCACCGCGAGTATTGTTTCCAATGACATGCACATTCATATACGAACTCAAACTATTTATCAATAGTTCTAATGCTCCATTTCCTCTGAATCCGTTTCCATTCAATAAAATGTATACGTCCGTTAGGTTCAATCCATTGATGGGTGTTCCATTTTGTAAAATGGTTGGAAATCTCGTGAGTAAAGAATCAGGCTGATTCGCTTGAAACCAAGGTTGTGCCTTGACGTTCCATGTTTCCTTCATCAAGACTTGATTTTGAAATTGACCTGTGATCATGGAGGCCAATTCAGCGATGGTCGAATCAAAAGTAGGACCACCAATATTGTATCGGAAGTCCAATACCAATTCATTTACAGATTGATTTCTGAAATTGAGCATTGTTGTATTCAGATCTGCGGTATAATTCCCAGAAAAATCATTGTTGAAAATTAAATAACCCACTTGTTGTGGACCTAAATCAATCACACTACTCATTCTAACAGATGGATATTGATATTGTTCTCTCACCAAATCTGCACGCAAGCCATTGGGTGTCATGGTGACACCATCATAATCCGCCATCAATAACTTTAATGTATCCTGAGTATAATTAATCAAAGCAGCCTCGTAGTTGTCTTCCGCAAGCTTGATGGTATCGTTGTTTTCATCCAAAACAGCGTAAAAGAATTGCCCACGCGCAATGGGTTGTGTGGAAGCATAAGACATAGGCAATACATCCAAACCGTAACCTACAACACTGTCCAATCTTGTTACATCTCGCATTACTGCAAATTCAAAACCTGTAGTAAAAGCAGATCGCAATGGAGTAGGAGCATCAATTGTTGTATAATCACTAACCAAAGCAGAAGTGATATCTGTAGGTATGGTCAGTGTGGCAAAAAGATCTTCAGGAGAAGCAAATCCACGGAGGTAATTCTCCAATTCTGGATCATTATTAAATCGTCTATCGGATAGATCGTCAATTTGATCTTGATTCAGATAATACGCGTTTAATCCTTTCCATATGAAGTCGAGAGATTGAATATCAGCGGGGAATTCATCAATTTTCTCACAATTCGAAAAAGAAAAACAGATTGATAAAAGGATGAGCAAGCTCGCAATTCTAGGGTGTTTCATCAATGATCTCTTTATTGAAGACAACGCAATTTAATGATAAATAGTATTTTTTTACATATTCATTGTAACAAAATATATACCACATCGTCGTAAGGGTGTAAAACTGATAAATTAAAAGGTAATAAATCAGTAATTTACCGAAGTATTATTAAGAAACTAATGAACCAATCAGACTTTTTAAAAGTTGTTTTACCATTTAAAGACAAAGTCTTTAGACTAGCAAAAAGACTTCTAGTCTCTACAGAAGAGGCGGAAGACGCTACACAAGAGTTATTCTTTAAACTGTGGAGAAACAAAGAAAAGTTAGCCGAATACAAAAATGTAGAGGCCTTTGCCATGACAATGACCAAGAATTATTGTTATGACCGATTGAAATCAAAACAGGCGAGCAACCTGACATTAGTTCACAGTAATTACAAAGAAAAAGATACAAGCCTTGACAAGAAGGTGGAATATCGAGATACAGTAAGCCAAGTACACAAGCTCATTGAAAAACTGCCAGAACAGCAAAAGTTGATTATCCAGCTCAGAGACATCGAACAATATGATTTTGATGAAATCTGCAAGATGATGGATATGAAACCGACTGCAGTACGAGTAGCCCTTTCAAGAGCGAGAAAAGCAATAAGACAAGAACTAATAAAACAGCATAATTATGGAGTTAGCTAACATCGAAAAATTAGTTGCGAAATATGAAAATGCAGAGACTACTCTGAAAGAAGAAACAATCTTACGTGATTACTTTCTATCTGACAATGTAGCTCCACACTTAGCAGAATATCAATTGATGTTCACCTATTTTCAAGCAAGCCAAGGTGAAACATACAACAAAACACTCGAGTTTAAAACGGAGAAAAAGCGAAACTACAAGTGGTTATCGGTTGCAGCATCAGTTGTATTATTATTCAGCGTTTATATGGGAATTCCAGCAACCAGTAATGATGGAACAGGAACTGTCGATATAAGTGAAATGACTATAGAAGAGAAATTTCACTACGAGCAAGCTAGAGAAGCATTGGCTATGTTATCTGGTAGTCTCAACAAAGGAACCGAAGCAGTAAGTAACTTAAAAGCTTACGAGAATTCAGTAAACAAAATTTTTAAAACCAAGTAATTTAATTATAAGAACCAAGTAAACACAGAAAGATGAAAAAAGTAATTTTATTAATAGCGCTAATCGCCGCGCCAGTACTAAGCTACGGACAGTCAATCTTTGATCAACTAGAAGACATGGATGAAGTGTCCTCTGTAGTGGTAAGCAAAGAAGCTTTCAAAATTTTATCAAAATTTGATGCAAAAAGCTTGCAAGACAATGAAGCTATGGAAGTTTTCCAAATGGTTCAAGATCTTGACGAATTAAAAGCCTTCTCTACGAATGATGCTGAAGTAGCTAAGAAGATGGAGAGCATGGTGAAATCCGAAGTAAAAAAACAAAAACTAGTAGAGTTGATGCGAGTAAAAGATGGAGACTCGAGAGTTTTAATCTATGTAAAGTCAAGTAAAAACAGTGATTTTGTAAGTGAAGTTTTGATGTTCATCAAAGGTATCGATCAAAAGACAGACGGAATGTCAGAAGCTGTAGTAGTTTCTTTGACAGGAAATATAGACATCAATAAAATGTCTCAATTAGCAGATACTTTTGCAAAAAGTAGTAATATTCAGATCAATACTAAGAAGGACTAAAAAAAATCAAGAAATGAAAAAATTAACAACCGTTTTAGCATTATTTGTCTTAGCTCTTTTTGCTACCTCATGTAACAACGAGCAAACATTACAAGAGTATTTGGTTGCAAGTCAAGAGAAAGATGGATTCGTGACCGTTGATATTCCAATCAACTTTATCAAGCCGAAATCCTTAGATGTTTCTGAGGATGTTCAAGAGACCATTAAAAGTATTCGCAAGGTGAATTTAGTAGCGCTTCCATATCAAGGGAATGAAGAAGCCTACAACACAGAAAAAGAAACCTTGAACAAAATCTTGAAAGGGAATGACAAGTATAAGAGCTTGATGAGAATGAATACGCAAGGAATCAAAATGAATATCTACTTTACGGGTTCCGCCGACGCCATTGATGAAGTAATCGCTTTCGGATATGCCAAAGAAAAGGGTGTAGGTGTGGCAAGAATCTTAGGAGAAGATATGGATCCAAGCAAGATCATCGACATGATGAACAATATTACAGTAGATGGTGACAACTTGAACCTAAAGAACTTTAATCTAGCATTTTAGTCCTTCGCCAAGGCTACGGACTATAAATTGAGCATATATACAATCACAAAGATGCCAAATGAGGCCGCTATTCTTACTAGAATAGCGGTTTTTTTGTCTTCGCGAGACACGCTAGCAGCGCGTAGAAGCGATATCATTATACTGAGTTCATAACAAAGAGATTGCTTCATCTTGTTTCATAGTAAGATTCACAAAAACAACCACGAATAACTCGAATAACCACAAATGGAGAAAAATCTATTAGATTTTTCTCATGCGTGTTTTGGAAATTATAGTTTCTAAGACATGCAATTCGTGAATTCGTGGCGACAGACGTTTTCCTTTTAACTAGCTATTAACAACTCCATTTTTTTTATTTACTATTTTTGAAACTCATTATCACTCCTATGAAGTTTCACAAAATTCTTTTTGTTGTATTTCTATTTGTTTTTTCATTTTCTGAAGCACAACAAGACCCTTTAACCATTTATAGAGCTGAAAGAGAAAAGGTCAACAACTTAGTTCATACCAAGTTGAAAGTTAATTTCGATTTTCAAAATAAACAGCTCAATGGAGAGGAATGGGTCACATTAACACCGCATTTCTATCCGACGAGTAAGGTAACGTTGGACGCCAAAGCAATGTTGATTCATAGTGTTGAATTGGATGGCCAAAAATTGGACTTTAATTATGACAATTTTGAGATGATCATTGACCTTCCTAAAGAATACAAAAAAGGGGAGGAGTATACTTTATACATCAAATACACGGCACAGCCAGAAAAGGTAAAAGCAAAGGGAAGTGCAGCCATTACTGCGGCCAAAGGATTGTATTTTATCAATCCACTTGGGTTGCAGAAAGATAAGCCTACACAGGTTTGGACGCAAGGTGAGACTGAAGCAAGTAGCTGCTGGTTCCCTACCATTGATGCTCCAAATCAAAAAACCTCACAAGAAATTTACATCACAGTTCCAGATAAATTCAAGACACTTTCCAATGGAGAATTGATAAGTCAGACCAAGGCTGGTACTGATAGAACGGATTACTGGAAACTAGATCAAAAACACGCTCCTTATCTTTTTTTTATGGGAGTTGGTGAATATGAGGTTATTAAAGATAACTATAAGAACATTCCAGTTCATTACTACGTAGAGAAGGAATATGCTCCCTTTGCCAAAGATATCTTTGGAGATACTCCAGAAATGATTGGTTTCTTTTCAGATTTGCTAGGTGTTGAATATCCCTGGAACAAATACCATCAAATTGTTGCACGCGATTATGTCAGTGGAGCTATGGAAAACACCACAGCTGTAATTCATGGAGAACAAGCCAATCAGATGAAGGGTCAGTTGATTGACGAGAATAAGCAAGAGGATGTCATTGCACATGAGATTTTCCACCATTGGTTTGGAAATTTAGTGACTTCAGAGAGCTGGAGCAACTTAGCACTGAATGAAGCTTTTGCCAACTATAGTGAATACTTGTGGAGAGAACACAAATACGGCAAAGAAAATGCCGATGCTCACCTGTTTGAAGCCATCAAAGTCTACAAAGACGATAAAGATAACTTCGATAAAAAGCTCGTTCGATTCAACTACGCCGATAAAGAAGATATGTTTGATGCGGTGAGCTATAACAAAGGAGGAGCGATCTTGCATATGCTTCGTAAGTATGTAGGAGATGAGGCGTTCTTTTTAAGCTTGAAGAAATTCTTAACCGCGAACAAGTACAAAGCTGCTGAAGTACATCAATTGCGATTGACTTTTGAAGAGGTAACAGGAAAGGACTTGAATTGGTTTTTTGATCAATGGTTTTATGGATCAGGACATCCCAAGATTCAAGTTTCCTATGATTATAACACCTTGGAGAAAACTGTGATTGTGACTTTTGTACAAAGTCAGGCCAATGAAATGAAGTTTCCAATGGCTATTGACATCTATGAAAATGGACAGAAAATTAGACACAACGTCTTTGTGGATGCTAGAGATACTTCTTTCAAATTCGGATTTCAAAGTAAATCACCGGATTTGATTCAAGTCAATGCAGATGGTGTTTTACTGGCTGATTTCTTTGAAAACAAGGTGTTGAGCGATTACTTGTTTCAATTACAAAATGTAGACGCCTATGAGTACAAGCGTGAGGCATTGTTAGAAGTCGCGAAGAGTCAAGATCAGAAGAAGGCTTTTAACGCTGTGGCAGATGCCATGAACGAAGATTTCTACAAGCTGAGAATTCTAGCCTTAGAAAACATCGATTTAATCAATAAATGGTCCAAGAAGAATGTAATTGAACGAATCAAAGCCATAGCGGATAGAGACAAGAAGACATTGGTACAAGCGGCGGCTATTGAAACCTTAGGAAAACTAACGGATCCTGAATTGAAGCCGATTTTCGACAAAGCCTTACAAAGTGAATCCTACAATGTATTGGGAAAAGCATTGGTAGGAATGTATTACATCGATAAGGACTTAGCGATTAAAAAATCAAAGGAACTTCCTTTAGAAGTAAAGAATATCATTGCCACTCCATTAACACGCATCTATATTGAGGAAAAAGATGAATCAGAAATGGTGTTTATTGCAAACAATGTCTTGTCTGGAATGTTCTTGAATAACAATCCGAAGATTCAGTCGATTTATAGAAAAGCTTACGAACAAATCGCAAATAGTAACAATACTGAAGCCATTCAAAACTTAGTGAATGATGTGGTTGCCAAAGGAAATCAATACAAACAGTTCAATTTTGATAAGGTAGGAATCAACTTATTGCGTCAAATGGTTCAAAAGCAGAAAGCCGCTGAAAAATCCAATAAGTTGAAGAATATTGAGGTGATTCGAACGGGAATTGCGCAGCTTGCGCAGTAATCAATGATCAATTAACAATTATTTGAACTGAGCTTTGTGTTTTCTCACATATTCAATTAATAACTTCGGAACAGGTTCTTCATTATGCCATACAAGTTCACTTAATTCATTCCATCGCTCATTGATGCTTGTGTCTTTCTTGGTAATATCTACCAACATTTCAAATCTTTTATCTCTATCACGAGGAACTAGTTGATCTGGCCATAGATCATTCGCTTGCTTCAGTATTTCCGCAGTTTTAGTCGCCCCAATGAAGACCAGAGCTTCATGCGTTTCATGCGCATAATTTCCACTGTTATTAAAGTAAAACTGGTTAAACCCACCATTATTCACTTCGCCAGTAATGTTCGCAACATATAAAACGACACGTTGAATGTAAGAAAGCGGCGACAAATCTGTTCCATATTTGGAGAGTTGGTGAACCCTTTTTAAAAGTTCACTGTAGATTTGATTCTCATTTTCTAATTCTAGAACGCGATCTATTTTATATTTGGGTTTATCTAAAAAATCCCAGAAACTCATAGCAATACTTATTTATGATATTCGTCAAAAGTTCCGTCATTGTAAAATACGACAATCCGACTGATCTTTTTCCCTGAACTCGATTCTGCTGTCGATGTTACTTCAGGTTGAGAAAATAATGAAGCAGGAGAGGAGCTTCCATTTTTTGGATAAGTACCCTTTCCATTCAATAACCAATAGATATCTACATCAGAAAATTTGTTGGTCACCTTTAAAACAAAATCCAAACTCGGCTTGTTCCTCCCTGATAGAATATGGGAGATACTAGAGCGCTGAACACCAATTTGATCCGCAAATTGTGAGGCCGTTAAATTGTGATGCTCTAAGATTTTTTTTAATCTGGATGTAAATTCAACTGTGTTTACCATTGTAAATCAAACAATTTATTACAAATGTAAACCAGTAATTTTAGGAAGCCAAGAAGTTTTTAAAGTTTAACATTGATGTTAAGTTTTTAGTTGAATTAAAACTTTAAATAAGGTCTATAAATAACTGAATTAAAATTAATTAAAAAATACTTGTTGTAAACACGTGTTATTCCAGCACCGCTCATATTTACAAAAGTAACACAGAGATTTCTTGGTTTACAAAATTGAATGATTACAAAAATCAACAGTTGACAATTGTAAATATATCCTGCAACATTAGTTTTAACATATGTTTGTTGACTTTTGTAATCAAAGATGTACTTTTGTTTTACTATCTAATTCAACCATCCTGAAAGCCTCATACCTCACATCCATTTACAACACACATCGAGAAGACCAATTGCAAGGTCGATGGATTACATTGGATCATATCCAACCAATTTTTTCCAAGTATGATGAGAGTCTTATTCAATACGAAAGAATTGGAGAATCGGAAAGAAAGCGATCTGTTTACGAGTTCACTCTGGGTAAAGGACCAAAAAAGGTCTTTATATGGACTCAGATGCACGGGAATGAAAGCACAGGAACAAAGGCTGTATTTGACTTGTTAAACTTCTTACACGATCGAGATGATGAAGTTGTTCATGATATACTAGCGAATTGTACCATTAAAATAAACCCAATTCTCAATCCAGACGGGGCGCAGGTATATTCTAGATTGAATGCAAACAAGGTAGATCTGAATCGAGATGCCGTTAAAAGAGTCGCAAAGGAAAGTCAATTGCTTAGAAATCGACTGGAGGATTTTCATCCTGAGTTTTGCTTCAATCTGCACGATCAACGTACTATTTTCGGGGTCTCTGGAACTGATAGGCCAGCAACCATTTCTTTCTTGGCACCGTCTGAAGAAGTAACTAGAAAGTTAACGGATGGTCGTAAAAAGACCATGAATGTGATTGCAGCAATGAATAAGGTGTTGCAAGAGATGATTCCAAATCACGTAGGAAGGTATACTGATGAGTTCTACCCAACGGCAACAGGTGATAACTTTCAAAAGCTAGGATACAGCACCATTTTGATTGAGTCCGGACATTATCCGAATGATTATGATCGTGAAATTACGCGAGAATATACCTTTTACTCTTTACTGAAAGGAATCCATCACATCGCTACGTCAGATTCATTTGATGAATATGAATCTTATTTTGATATTCCGGATAACTCCAAAAACTTCAGAGACTTGATCCATCGATATGAAAAAAAGAAAGATCAAGTATTTCAGTACGAGGAAACTTTGGAAAACGGAGCGATAAAATTTATCCCTATTAAGGTCAAAGGAGACATTTCAGGCCTATTTTTTCACAAAGAAATCGTTTTCGTAGACTAATTTTATTGAATTTTCCTCATTTTTTTAAGCTTTAAATTAAATTTAATTGATATTTTTGTATTATTGTTTGAATAATTTATAAAGAATGAAAAAATTCATGCTAGACGAAATCGATCACCAGATCTTAGACATCTTGATCGAAAATGCGAGAACTCCGTTTACAGACATTGCTAAGAAATTACTTGTATCTGCTGGAACGATTCACGTGAGAGTTAAAAAAATGGAAGACGAAGGAATCATTCAAGGATCTACATTAACCTTGAATTATGAAAAAATGGGCTATTCGTTTATTGCTCATGTGGGAGTTTTCTTAGAGAAAACATCCATGACACAAAACGTAATTACCAATTTACGTTTGATTCCAAATGTAACTGTAGCGTATGTAACTGCTGGAAAGTATAATATTTTCTGTAAAGTAAGAGCCAAAGGGACCAATGATGCGAAGGACATTATTTATAAGATTGATGAGATTCCTGGTGTGAGCAGAACAGAAACCATGATCGCCTTAGAAGAAAGCATCAACGATAAGAAACGTATGATGCACGCAATATTTAAAGAGTTGTAAAACTTTTCTATTTTCAAATGAAAACCCTGACAGAATTGTCAGGGTTTTTTTATTTTCGAACTATGAATTTGACTTCAAAACTCCCCAATGTAGGTACTACCATTTTTACAACGATGAGCAATTTAGCGCGTCAGCACAACGCGCTCAACCTTTCTCAAGGTTTCCCTAATTTCGATATTGATGAGAAGCTGGCGAAGCTGGTAAAAAATGCAATGAATGGAGCTTTCAATCAGTATGCGCCTATGTTAGGGGCGATTCAGTTGCGTGAATCCATTGTGAACAAGATTGCCCATTTGTACAATACCGAGTATGATGTTGATGGAGAAGTGGTCATCACCTCTGGGGCAACACAAGCCCTGTTCTCAGCCATTTCAGCCTTTGTGCAGAAGGATGATGAAGTCATTCTTTTTAAGCCTGCTTACGATGCCTATGAACCAACGGTAGAATTGCAAGGTGGAAAAGTAGTTCCGATTCAATTGCAACATCCACATTACAAAGTTGATTGGAAAGAAGTCGCTCAAAAGATCAATGCAAAGACCAAAATGATTGTGGTCAATACTCCACAAAACCCTTGTGGGACTACTTTCAGTAAAGAAGATATGTTGGAATTGCAGCGCCTTACTATGAATACTAATATCATCGTTTTGAGTGATGAAGTATACGAGCATATGGTTTTTGATGGCGAGGAACACCAAAGTGTATGTCGATTTCCTGAATTGAAAAAACGATCCCTAATCACGGCCTCTTTTGGGAAAACATTCCATGCTACAGGTTGGAAAATGGGCTATTGCCTTGGACCGAGAGATTTGATGAAAGAGTTCATTAAGGTGCACCAATTCACCATTTATTGTGTGAATCATCCAGTGCAGATTGGTTTGGCGGAATACATGAAAAACGAAGAACACTATATGCATCTCTCTGAATTCTATCAAGAGAAGCGCGATTTTTTCTTATCGGCAATTGAAGGTTCACGTTTTTCCTTTGTGCCTTCTCAAGCCACTTATTTCCAACTATTGGACTATTCAGCAATTTCTGATGAGGGAGATGTAGACTTTGCAAGAAGACTTACAGAAGAGTTTAAGATTGCATCCATTCCATTGTCTGTATTCAATGAAAATCAAGTTGATTTCAAAGCCTTGCGCTTTTGTTTCGCCAAAACAGAAGATACTTTATCAAAGGCTGCTGATATTTTGAATAAAATATAAAGTATTTTTCTGTTGAAAGTGCTACTTTAGTCGGTAACAACCCAAATCAAAAATGACAAACAACATTCAATATCAAGCGACTGATATAGAAAGAGATACGCTACGACATCTTTACAGGAGTATGCTCAAACCTCGTATGATCGAGGAGAAGATGCTCGTTTTATTGCGACAAGGAAAGATCTCCAAATGGTTTTCAGGAATCGGTCAAGAGGCCATTGCTGTAGGTGTGACTTCTGCACTTCAAAAAGAAGAATACATTCTACCTATGCATAGAAACCTTGGTGTGTTTACCACCAGAGAAATTCCTTTGTATCGATTGTTTTCGCAGTGGCAAGGCAAGATGAATGGTTTCACCAAAGGAAGAGATCGAAGTTTTCATTTTGGAACGCAGGAATATAATATTGTAGGAATGATTTCGCATTTGGGTCCTCAAATGGGGGTTGCAGATGGAATCGCTTTGGCGAACAAACTCAAGAACAATCAGCAAGTCTGTGCAGTATTTACGGGTGAAGGTGGAACCAGTGAAGGTGATTTCCACGAAGCTTTAAACGTGGCTTCTGTATGGAGTTTGCCAGTCATTTTTTGTATTGAAAATAATGGTTACGGCTTGTCTACACCAACTTCAGAGCAATACAATTGTGAGCATTTAGCCGATCGTGGATTGGGTTATGGCATAGAGAGTCATATCATTGATGGAAACAATGTCGTGGAAGTATTCACGAAGGTGGATCAATTGGCAAAAGATATTCGACAAAACCCGAGACCGGTTTTGTTAGAGTTCAAAACGTTCAGAATGCGTGGTCATGAAGAAGCCAGTGGTACCAAGTACGTTCCTCAAGAATTGATGGATGCATGGGCCAAGAAAGATCCCGTATCTAATTTTGAGTTCTATCTATTGTCTAATGGTTATCTAACACAAGAGGATGTAGATCATATGAGATCTGAGATCAAGTCTGAGATTAACGAGAATTTACGGATCGCTTTTGAAGAAGAAACTATTACTCCAGATTTAGAAAAAGAACTATCAGACGTTTATAAATCGCACCCATCAGAAATTATTGCACCCTCTTCAGACAAAGAAAACATTCGCTTTGTAGATGCTGTTTCCAAAGGATTGAGGGAATCTATGGAAAAACATGATGACTTGGTCATTATGGGGCAAGATGTTGCTGAATACGGAGGTGTTTTTAAGATTACAGAAGGATTTGTAGATCAATTTGGAAACGATCGCGTAAGAAACACACCCATTTGTGAATCAGCCATTGTCTCAGCTGCTTATGGATTGTCGGTAAACGGAATGAAAGCCGTGATGGAAATGCAGTTCGCTGATTTCGTAAGTTCTGGGTTCAATCCGATTGTGAACTTATTGGCCAAATCGCATTACCGTTGGAATCAGAATGCTGATGTTGTGGTTCGAATGCCATGTGGAGCAGGAGTAGGAGCGGGACCTTTTCATAGTCAGACCAATGAAGCTTGGTTTACAAAGACCCCTGGATTAAAAGTGGTATATCCAGCATTTCCCGAAGATGCGAAAGGCTTGTTATGTGCCGCAATCAATGATCCGAATCCAGTACTATTCTTTGAACACAAAGCCTTATACCGATCGGTGTATCAAGATGTTTCTTCAGAGTATTTTACTGTGGAAATTGGAAAAGCAAACAAATTAAAAGAAGGAAATCAAATTACTGTCATTGCCTACGGAGCAACGGTTCATTGGGCATTGAATACTTTGAATAACAATCCAGATGTACAAGCCGAATTGATTGATTTAAGAAGTTTACAACCTTTAGACACAGATATGATTTTTGCTTCAGCAAAGAAGACAGGGAAAGTCATTATTCTTCAAGAAGACTCTTTATTCGGAGGAATTGCTTCTGATCTTTCTTCTTTGATTATGGAAAACTGTTTTGAATACTTGGATGGACCTGTAAAAAGAGTGGCTAGTATTGAAACTCCGATTCCTTTTCAGCCTGATTTAGAAAAGCAATACCTGGCGAAAGATAGATTCCAAGAAGAGTTGGATAAATTATTAGCGTATTAGTTTTTATTTAGATTCATTCTAAATATATTTGTGACTTTAAATTCAAAACATGAAGATCACAAATAGAAGCATCCATAGAGATTTTGCCTATTTCTATGTAGGATTGATTATCGCCTTTTCTTTTTCAGGAATCATCCTCAACCACCGTCAGGATTGGTATCCCATGGATTACACCTTTGAATCCCAAGAAGTTTCTTTGAACTTACCAGAGGATTCCAAGGCTATTACCAAAGAGTTTATCATCAACAACACCAAAGAACTTGAAATTGAGTACAATAGCCACCGTATCCGAAATGGTGAACTTCGCGTATACTATAAAGACAATGCAATTATGGACGTTGATCTGAAAACGGGAAAAGGGGAGTTAGAGTTTAAAAGAAAAGTCCCTTTTATTGGCCATACTATGTATTTGCACAAGAGTACCAATAGTTTTTGGATCTGGTATTCAGACATATTTGGGGCGGCCATGTTGGTCATTGCCATTACGGGAATGTTAATTCCTATGGGAAAATATGGATTCAAAAGCAGAGGATGGAAACTAGCCTTGGCGGGTATGGTATTCCCGCTCTTATTCCTGATCCTTTTCTCATAAATTGGTATCTTTAGGATTTATAAATAAACCCAATCAATGAACAAACAAGTCATTTTAAGAAAACGCCCTGTTGGATTTCCTGCAGAAGATACATGGAGCTTAGAAGAGAATCCAATTCCAGAATTGAAAGAAGGAGAAGTATTAATTGAACATCATTATATATCCTTGGACCCTGCCATGCGTGGTTGGATCAACGAAGGAAAATCCTATATCCCACCAGTTGCCATCGACGATGTAATGCGTGCTGGATCGATTGGAAAAGTGATCAAGTCCAACAATCATCCTAAATTCAATGTCGGCGATACCTTGACAGGTTGGGGTGGCGTGCAACAATATGTGGCTACGGATGGAACCAATTGGTTTAAAGTAGACGATTCGATTGCGCCGATGCCTTTGTTCATCAGTACTTTGGGAATGCCTGGAATGACGGCCTATTTCGGAATTACGGAAGTAGGAAAGATCAAAGAAGGTGATATTGTCTTGGTTTCTGGAGCTGCGGGAGCTGTGGGAAGTGTGGTTGGACAGATTGCCAAGATCAAAGGTTGTCGAGTTGTAGGAATTGCAGGTGGACAAGAGAAATGTGATTACCTAGTCAATGAACTCGGTTTTGACGCTGCCATTGATTACAAATCAGAGAATATTCATGCAGCTCTAAAAGAGAAATGTCCTAAAGGAATTGATGTCTTTTTTGACAATGTAGGAGGTGAGATTTTGGATGCAGCTTTGGCAAAATTAAGAATGCATGCACGTATTGTGGTATGTGGAGCAATTTCTCAGTATAACAACAAAGTAAAAGTGAAAGGTCCTAGCAACTACTTGAGTTTACTAGTGAACAGAGCGACCATGCAAGGAATGGTGGTGATGGACTATGCCAAGGATTATGGAACTGCAGCGAGAGAAATGGGTGGATGGATCATGAGTGGACAACTCAAATCCAAAGAAGCCATTTATGATGGAATCGAGAACTTCTACGAAACCTTTGGTCGATTGTTCTCGGGAGACAAACGAGGAAAATTAATTTTGAAGGTGAAGGAGTGATCCTCCTTCGCTAAAGCTACGGAGGGTAAATGGAGCATTTTTTTCAATGTCCTTATTGTTGGGAAGAGATTTCAATGATTTTGGATTCAAGCATTCGACAGCAGTCGTATATTGAAGATTGTGAAGTCTGTTGCAATCCGATTGAAGTGACACCCACCTTTGAATACAATCAACTCGTAGCATTTGAAAGTCAATCTATAGAACAATGAAATTCTTCAATACTATTCGACGCAAATTAATTGGCTCTGGTTTTGGAAAGTATTTACTCTATGCTTTCGGAGAGATTGTATTGGTGGTCATTGGAATCTTGTTGGCCATTACCATTAATAATTACAGCGAAAGGATTTCAATAAAGAATAAAACCACAGAACAAGCCAGAGAGATTCTGGAACAAATGCAAGCAGATGCATTGTATACAGAGGAGTATTTACAGTATTTATCAGACCTAAAAGAAACGATTGGTTATTACAGGTTGTCTTTAGACGAACGCAAAAAGACAAAGAAACCTCTTGAAAAGGTGACCAAACTAGGTCTTTTTTTAGATCGAGATCAAAACATGTTTCGTGTCGGGAATCGATTGATTGCTCAGATAAATAACAATGATTTCTCCTCCATTTCCTATGCGCAATTGATTTATAATATTCAGGCGGATTATCAGACAAGTCAAAAAATGATCTCTTCGTCGGAAGAGAAAATTATAGAACAGAATAGTAGATTCAACGATGTACTTTCTAAAAAATACGATTGGTTTGTCGAATGGAAAGCGACGCTCAATTGTAAAAATGAATGTTTTCAATACATTACGAATAGTCCTGAGTTCGATAAAGCTTTGGTAGATTTTCAATATGAAAAAACCTTTGTGTATCGAATTCGGATTGAAGAGTTTCAGTTCAAACTAAAAGAAAATATTGAACTCTTAGAAGAATTTATCGATAGAAATCCTAATCAATAGCTTGTTAAAGATTCGTTAATTGAAAGTCTATTCAAGAATCTACTTTTGAGAAAGTCTTATTTTTACTCGTAAACCAACTATTATGAAACGAATTCTATACGCGCTAAGCTTAGTCGTAGTAGCAACATTGGTGATTGCAGCTACGAATTCCCCAACAGACGATTTAAAAAGAGACTTTGTCGATGGAAACCCCGGTATTTCCTCGATCAATAGTCTAAGCTTCGGACCTGAAGGTATTCTCTTTATTGGCGATTCAGACAATGCGGCGATTTATGCCATTGATACCAAAGACAACAAAGCAGCTGAGAAAGCGGAAAATATAGCAGTTGAAGACTTTGATGCAAAGGTTGCTGCAGCTTTGGGAACCACTCCAGATAAGATTCGTATTACAGATATGGCGGTGAATCCTATTTCCAAAGTAGCTTATTTTTCTGTGCACAATCAAGCTGGAACTCCAGTATTACTGAAGTTGGTAGGGAAGGAGCTACAGAATGTTTCCTTGACCGATGTGAGTTATTCAGAGACTGCATTGAGTGATGCGGTTGCCAAAGATGCTAAAGACAGAAGAGGTCGCGCTTTAAGACGTTGGGCGATTTCTGATATGAAATACCACAATGGAAAAATATTGGTTTCTGGACTGTCGAATAAAGAGTTCAGTTCGTCTTTTAGAAGTATTCCTTTTCCATTTACAGCGAAGAAGGAATTCGCAACGCTAGAAATTTATCACGCCGCTCACGGACGTTATGAAACCTATGCACCAATCAAGACCTTTGATGTAACAACCATCAATAAAAAAGAATATTTACTAGCAAGTTATACCTGTACGCCTTTGGTATTGTTTCCAATCGATGAATTAGAAGGAGGAAAGCACTTAAAAGGAAGAACCATTGCCGAGCTAGGTGCTGGAAACTCGCCTTTGGATATCATTCACTTTAAAAAAGGAAATGAATTGACGTTCTATATGTCGAATACCAACAGACCTGTAATGCGTATCGATTTTTCCGATATTACCAAGTTTGAAGGTTCTTTAACGGAACCTGTGGAAGAGTTTGGAACCGCTACAGGATTGACGTATGACAATCTTCCCTTTGTGAATGTTCAGCAAATGGACGAATTGGATGAAGAAAAAGTATTGATCCTACGCAGAAGAAACGACGGAAACTTATATTTACACAGTCGAAGTAAAAAATGGATGTAAATCACAAAAGTTCTCTATATACACTAAAAAAGATCAGGATTTTCTTGGTCTTTTTTTGTTCGCTGCTATGGGTTTCGTGCCAAAAGGAAATTCAGAATCCGAAATATCGAATTGACTACAGTCAAGGTCAAAAGGCATATCAAATCTCATTTGAAGGGAGTGGAAGCACACAAGAGTATTCGGTTCTATTGAAAGGTCAGACCAATGCTGTTCTAGGAGATGTATTGAAAGAGGAAGAGAACATTGTATTTCGACCTGTAATCCCTTTTTCATGGGACAAAGAATATGAAATTTATAAGAATGGCGACTTCTACATGGAGTTTACCGTTAGAGCTCCAGAGAATGTAATTCGCCCAAAACTCTTGGGAATATATCCTAAATTAGATACACTTCCGGAGAATCTTTTAAAGATGTATTTTGAGTTTGATCAACCGATGCAACAATCTCGATCGAGTTTAGAGTATATAAAGGTGTTTAATCTGACAAAAGGAGGAGAGGTTGATATATTTTTACCCTTAGAGAACGAGTTGTGGAATCGAGAAAAGACTCGATTGACCCTGTGGTTAGACCCTGGAAGAATAAAGAAAGACCTGATTCCAAATAAGAAAAGGGGAGTTCCTATCGAAGAAGGAAATCAATATGAACTGATTGTGGAAAGACATTTTTCTGGAGGTGATTATGGTGCTGACCTAGGAAAACCATCTATAAAACGGTTTTATGTTCATAGGCGAGATAGGGAAAGCCCTGTCATCAATCAATGGAAACTAACAGTACCCAAATCCAATACAAAAGAAGGTTTAGGAATTGACTTTAAAGAATCGTTAGATTATTTCTTGATCCAAGAGACCATTCGTGCTTTCAAAGGAAAAGAAGAGCTTGGAGGAGCATTCTTTGTTTCCAAAAAAGGCAATTCGGTTGTTTTTATTCCAGAGGGACCTTGGCAAAAGGGAACCTATAGCATACACATTGAAAGCAGATTAGAAGATCTTGCAGGTAACAATTTAAATCGACTTTTTGATGTGGATTTGGAAAATAGAGGAGAAGTGGACAATTCTGAGTTTAAGGTGTTGGAGTTTGTTGTGGAGTGACTGGCTTCGGCTCCGCTCAGCCACCTATTATAGGAGTATTGAATGTCATCTCGACCGAAGTGGAGAGATCTCAGCTCAGTCACCCAAAGGATTCTCCCAATCAAACTTCTCAAACAATTCTAGCCAATCCTTTGGAAACTTAGCTTTTAAGGACAATTCTTCCTCAGTAAAAGGATGTTTGAATTCCAAAGAACCTGCATGTAGGAAGAGTTTGGTCCATCCGAATTCACGTTCGTACATCAAATCATGATTCTTGTCGCCATACTTTGCATCGTTGATCAACGGGTGAGAGATTTTATTCATATGAATCCGCAATTGATGTAATCGACCTGTCTTAGGTTGCAATTCTGCTAAGCTATAACGCGAGGAATCATAAGGCTTTACAGGAATATCTAAGGTTTTGGTTTCTAAGGTTTTTAGATGTGTTTCTGCCTCTTTATAAACATCGGCATCACGACCTTTTACAGGCGAATCGATGATTTTCGAAGCAGGAGCGAAGCCACGTACGATTCCGTAGTACGTCTTTTGAATTTCTTGAGAAGTGAAGAGTTCTTGAAATTTAGAAACGTATTCCGTTTTGGTCGCCAATAGAATGATTCCAGAGGTTTTGCGATCCAGACGGTGAATGGGATAAAAACGTTGACCCAATTGACTTTCCAGCAATTGTAGCAAGGAAGCTTCCTCAGATTTATTCCGAGAATGATGTGCATGATGCACCAAAACATTGTTGGGTTTTAATACGACGAGGCAATAGGTATCTTGATAAATCACTGAAATCATGGGTGCGAAATTACGTTAAAATGAGATTTCTACTGTGATTTTAAAGGATTTAGCACGATATTTGATATATCTCACTGATTTCCAACCCTCCAACGTCATGACTACGGAGGGCAAGTTTAAATATTCGATACAATGAAAAAAGTCCTTTTATTTTTTGTGTTGGCTGTTATTATGATGAGTTGTAATTCAACGCAGAATGTGGTGGTGGATGAAACCAAAGCTAAAGAGTTGGCAAAGATGATTGAAAATAAGAACTTCAAGTTCATCGCGGAGACGGCATCACCAATTGCTACACGAGAAATCAATCAATTGACCTTTTTATTGCCGTTGGGAAGCTCACCGAATAGAATCTTATTGACAGGCGGTGAGGATTACTTCAAAACCATTGGGGATAGTATTTCTGTTGAGATGGCATATTTTGGAACACGACAAATGGGCGGACCGTATGAATCGAATCGCACTGGAATTGATTTGAATGTGAAACCAAAATTGTACGAAGTCAAATATGACGAACGTAAAAAGATTTACAGAATTAAATACCGCGCACACGATGCTAGAGAATCATTTAATATGGTATTAAAAATCTTTCCCAGCAAAAAAGCAGAGCTGTATTTGAATACGAGTCACAGAACTGCGATTAACTACAATGGTTTTATCACAGAAGCGATTAAAAAACCAGAATCCGATTAACTTGATGGAGTAGTATTAATAAACATAGATACTTTAGATTATAAAATTTATTACTTTACAAGTGCGCAATGTAGTTTGTTCATGAGCATATTTTTGTAGAGTATCTGTGAGGTATTAAACAAAATCTACTAAATTTATGTTCATAGAGAATGTTCACGAAGCTATAAGAGTAAACATTAAATTTAAGTAAGCTATTCTACCAATTTTCAGTTGCCCTTTAGAAAGATTTTTTAAAGTAAAGATTTGAAAAGAATCTAATAATCTCAATTCTCAAATTTAAGTAAATCAAGATTCACTATACTAGTATTCATCTCTAAGATTCCATTATTTTGAACTTTTAATTCTGAAACTATCCGCCTTAGTAGAAGATCATCATTTATATTCAATAAGAGCAAAGGTTTTATTTCTAAATCTTTAAACTCGTCAAGCACAGATAACCTTTTTACATCATCTACAAGCTTACCGTAATGGCTTTTGACTTTACTTTTAATTTTATTTATTTCAGTATTTATCTTGTACATTTTTGTTTCTACAACATAGCATTGTTTTTCTATTGTAAATAAACAATCAATTTCAAGATCATTTGAAAAATTTTGGTTTGTTTTATATTTTATATTATGCTGAGATAGTTTATTACATAGGGCATTTAGTATCAAACCGTCTTTATCTTTGATGATTTTATAAATATCCTCATGAAGCCTATACGGAACGAAATACGTAAGGTTATTTGCACATATTGGACACTTTAGGTTACTTAATTTTTTTGGGTTTATTCTTAATTGAAATACTCCTTTATAGGTTCCGGGTTCACAGTGAGAGCATTCAACAAATGCGTCATCATCACATGCTGATATAATTTTACTTTCGTACAAGTGATGAAAAAGAACTAGTCGAGATTCGAAACTATCTTCGCTATTAAGAGTATTCACTAGAATTTGATTAGTACTATATAGTTTTTTGTAAGACTGATTCACGTAAATCTCTTTAATGTATTTTATGGTCTGTAGAAATGTATCAATAGTATGTTCATTAAGTAACTCTTTTTCTTTGGAGGGGAGAAATTTATTTTTGAAATTGTTCTCTAAATCCTCAAAACTATTCAGATGTTTACCTATAAAACCATAGAATTGTAATTCTTTGATAACTCTTTCCTCAATTTTATTTTCATTTGAGAACAGCTTAATTATCTTCATGAGAAATTTCCATCCGTTTTTTTCGATGTCGTCTGTTAATTTCTCAAATGCCTTCTTAAAATTTTTATCAAAGAAGTCCTCAAAAATGGGTTTAAAATATTCTACTTTCTTTTCGAGCGAGTTACCTAGTGCTAAATCATAATTTTCACTTCTATATTTAATTGTATCGAAATTGAGATCCTTCTTTTCAACATTCGAGATAATTATCCTATTCAAAGAATAAGAATGTTTGTAATTATCACTTTCAAAAGTACTAGTCTCTAAAAGCTCTTCTTTAGACAATAAAAACAGATTTTGACAAGATTTATCTTGCCAAAAAATATTATAAAACTGCTTTTCTATTAAACTCATCTTGTATAGTTTTAAAACATAGCCATCCAATCCATCATATTTGCTTGTAACCTGATAGATTCATTTATTGTTAATAAATTTAGTCTTGAATTCGGAGCACTTTTTACCTTCTCTAAATGAGGTGCTGTGAAAACTAATAAACTCCCTATCGAGCTTTCATTTTTACTTTTTAACTTTTTCAATGTATCTTCATAAACAAGAGCAAGATTATGTTCCATTTCTTTTCTGGTCTTGGGTGGAGGCATGCCTCCTAAATTACTAGTCTTCATTTTCTTGAAAATCTTTTTGATCAGAAGCCATCATAGCCATACTTCTAATAATCTCATTTACGGTATTTAAATTCACTCTATTGTTTGGCGAATACCTAGCCTCGGAAATTCCTCTTAAAGAATTATAAACCTTTTCAGTAATATGAATTTTCCCATCATTTACTAATTCAGCCAAAAGATTTAGATGCCTTTCAAATTCTAATCTAGAATCCCTGTAATTTTTTTTGCTCTCAAACATTCTTTAAGTATCGTTTTTATATGAATTCTAACATGTCAGACAGTATCTTCATGACTACTCAGTCCTTCGAACATTGGTCTCATTGCCATTGTTCGTACCATTTCATTAACTGTATTGAGATTTATTCTTTTGTTAGGAGAATATCTTACTTGGGTAATACCCTTAGTAGAATTTTGAAGCCCTTCCGCAAAATGAATTTTTCCGTCTTTGATTAACTCTCCTAAAAGATTTAAATCTCTTTCAAAATCCACTCTTGAGCCTCTATAACTTTTCTTGCTTTCAAACATTAATTTAAAATTTTATGAATAACCTTTATATTATTCTTGTCAACACTATTATTGATTGCGACATTTAAAGCATGATTTAAAATGTCTTCAAAGCGCCCAAAATATTGAGTTTCATTGTAGAAACTTCTTTTTAAATACTTATCTGATTTTTCCACATCGAAAATTTCCAAAGGGGAGCAATACTCCTTTGTTTTTAGGATTAAACTTTCACAAAACTCTCTATTTAATAATTCTTCATCGTTCAGTTCTTCTAAAGTAGCTCTTATTGAAAAGAGAAAATCTTCATCTAGAAAAACTTCACCAGTTTTTGTAAAGGTATCAGGAATTGACTGATTTATAGCTGTCAGTAATTCTTGGAAACCAATTATCTTGAGGTTTTCAGCTATAGTGATGAAATTGTATTTTATTGTGAAGTGTGAGACCGTCTTGATTTTTTCGATTAACACAACATCTTGAGTTAAGACATCTCTAATTATCTGAGGATTTACTTCTGAAATCTTACTTAATACATATGAACTAGTTTTAGTCGAAAGCTCTGGTATTTCAGATGTAGCAGAATTAATTAGTTTTAAAATAACTTCTTTTCCCATGTGTACTGAAAGATCAACTAGAGCATCGAAAGTTTTCTTTCTAACATCCAAAAAAGGATGGTTTAATAGCCATATAATAAAATCAATAATTTGAGAATTACTGTTAATACTTTCCTCCTCACTAAGTAGCCAAGAATATTTTTCCTTAGAGTTATTACTAGGTCTTATTATATAATGAAAATGATTATTTACTATCCCGTAAATTTCCTCGATTTGATCATTCGATATCTTATCATCTAAGAACCATATCATTTCTTTAGAGACATTCCATGGGTTTTCATCAAAACTCAGTATTTCTCTCGATAAGATGTCTGTTACTTCATGATCAGTTTGTAATAACTTCTTTAAATTTTCTTTTGATTTACTATGTTCTCCTGACCAGTTGTTGTGCCAAATACTCACTCGTTCTTTTTCAAAGCAACTGATTCCAGATTCTATTAATATCGATCTATCTATATCAGGGGTATTAATAGAATTATTAAATTTTTCAAACTCAGAAACTTTCTTTGGTTCAGTAGACTTATGAACTTCGTCATTTTCTTCATTGTTAGATCCCCACACTATACCATGTTTACTCAAGTGTGATTTTAAAAGCTCAATGTTAGAGTCAGTCAACCCTGAATGTAACTCATTTAAAAGAGTTCTTCTATCATCATTATTTAATTTTTCATCTGCAATAATATTTGATAAATCTTCAGAGATCTTTTCAAGATTGGACTCATTTAAATTTTCTATTTCATTTAATACATTAGAGATATTTTCACCATAACCTGATATATATCTAAAATTGTCATCATTGATAGTAAATATTCTACATAATGCCCATCTTAAATATGGGGAAGTATTTTGAATGGTATAGAGTATTTTAAGGATAGCACTCTGTTCAATAAAATTTCTCGCCCCTAAATTGTAACCATTTCCCAAAGTGGGAGCATCAAATGTATTCTGCTCAGCATTTTCAATTAAAAGTTTAGGTGGAGGAAGAATCTCCTGTTTAAAATATTTTATCGCAAAATTCAATCTATTATTGGCAATCAAACTTCGAACAAAATCTTCTTTTTCATATCTAACATACCTCTGGAATGTCATCTCACCAGATGCATAATCTAACAGAGCTGCATAATCTCTGATATATGTATTAATATAAGCACTATCACCCGGTAAATTCGAAAGTGTTGAGTTCAATAAATCTAATTGAGCCTCTTTATACCATGTAGGTCCCATTGATGTATTTAAAACTTGTTGAAATACATGATCATATTTTGAGTCATTTCTAAGTAACGCATAAACTTCACATATTTTTAGTAGTTCCTCTGTACGTTCCCATCTATTTTGAACTCCATTAAGAATATGCTCTTCCCATAATTGAACAATAGATTCAATTTTTTCTGCCTCATGATTTTTAAGGAGTAATACTTTGGTAATTTCAAATAATACTTTTCGATATCCCTCAGAATATAAAGCTAATTGGAAAGGGGCTTTTTCGATAATTTCTTCAAGGAAACTATCCAATTCATTTTGATTAAAATGGTAATATAAATGAATTAGTTTTTGATAAATTAGAGGTAAAATTTCTTCTGGTAACTGGTAACTTCTATTCCAATGACTCCTTTCTTCAAAGGAAAAATTCAAAGCTTCTCTAGTTAAACGAAGGTTTTCTTTAATCAATTCAAATCCCTCTACATAATTTCTTGCTTTGAAGTTTTGAGCTTTACCTTCAATAAAATTAATGTTGATAATCAAACTATTTAGATATAATTCCCATCCGTTCTCACCCCATCTATGATGTATTTCAGGAAATATATTGTCTTTATCTATGTAGCCTTTACATTTAGATTCAAATTCTATATTAATATACCCAACGATGTCAAAGTCAACACCATTATTTTCTCTTAAATTATACTCTGTTGATGGAAAATTAAAGTAGTTTTCAATAAGCCCTTCAACCAAAGAAAATTCATTGCTCTCATTTAAGAGAGATTTAATGAGTAGTATTATTTCTGGTTTATCGTTTATATAACCATGATTAGAAATTAAATACTCAATATCCTTAATTATTTTAATGTGATCATCATTTTCTTCATAGTAATTAGTATTGTATTGTTTCAATTCATTATCATAAATATACTTTGATAGAGCTATCATTTTTGCCCATCTATTATTCAAAGCATTGCCTGAAAATTCAGAAACTTTAATTGGATCTACATGTATATTGTAGGCCCTCATTAAATATGCTTGATGCCAAGCAGTAAAGGCTTCCCTAATTAAGCTAACACCACTTGATGTTTTATTTTCACCAACTTCTTCATTAGACTCCAGACTCTGTAGAAATTGAGAATATCTCATGATTTTTTTAGGGTCTTCTCTAGCCGATAGTATAATTGAATTTGATTTCATAGTAAGGAAATCCATGGATATACCCTTTCCAGGTTTTAAATTACTCTCTATTTCCTTCCGGAATCTAGCATCTATAGCATCTAGTAATAGATTAGCTTGTTCATCAGCCTCAGCCTCATAAAATAACTGTAGAAAAGTTATAGCCTTATCATTACTAACAAGTAGTATATTGCTACGAACAATATACTTTAAAGCATGTTTATATTTTCCATTAGCTATTAAGGCCAGAGCTATATTTTCTGCATATTCATAAAAAACATAATCATATCTGAATTCTATTCGCTGAAGAAGTAATAGAAGCCTAATGAGTTCAGTTGTTTGGTTTAACTTTATTGAGAGATTTATCGCATTCTTTATGTCTAACAAAACAAGATCAGGCTCTATATGATTAATAGCTAATTTATCAGCCCATTCTTGATTACAGTTACTTAAAGCCATTTCAGGAGTATTACTCAATCCATAATGATGTAGACTATTTCCTATAGAGTATTCATTTTCTATATTACTCTCACAAAAAGCAATAATGTTATCATTACAATCTTTTATGAAAAATTCTGCTTGATTATTTACAAACTCTCTAAAAGAATTATGAAAGATCTCAATCTTTCCCTTTTTCTCAGTAAATAAATATTTGATACTTGGAAAGGATGAATAAAATGAATTTTTTACACCTTCAGGTAGAGTGAGAATGACATTTTCTTTATCTAAAGGGCTTCTTAGTTGAGCAATACTTAAACTTATCCATAATTTATTCTTGTCTTCATAAATATTATCCCAGATACTACTGTAATAATTTTCTATATCTCCCTCAATCGCTGGTATGCTATCCAACCAATCTTCAAAGTGATCTTTGTCTTGATTTAATTTTATATTGTCTTTAACTATATTGGTTAAATACCTCAGATATAGGGGATGTCCTTCAGATTTAAGAGCTAATTTTTGCACACTCTCTATATCTAGGTTATCTCTTCCAATTTCTTTAAAAATAAAATACTCACACTGTGTTCTTTTAATTGGAGTAACCTCGATTGTTTGTTCAGGTCTCAGATAGTTCTTTATATCACTTGGAAGTATTTCTTTAGAAGTACAAGACAGTATAATCTTGATATTATTAGGTAATAAAAAGTTAATGATTCCCAGGAATTCGATTAAATCTTGAATTTCATCAAGTCCATCGATGCATATAACTCCAGTTGCACCTTTCTCACTGTAGTAATCACTAAGATCTTGAAATAATCCTGGCAGTCTTTCTACTCTTTCTTCAAAGGATTTATCTTCTTTTGGAAATTTTGTGCCTTGTATAGTAAATATGATTGATTCCTCTAACCATTTTAGAAAGAAGTTTTTAGATGTTCTTAGGCTTTTAGGCTTGTCGTCATTGGGAATCTTGATAAAGTACTTTCCTGTTATAGAAATAGTCTTTTCATACGGTTTGAAAGATGCTATATTTAACGATTTTCCTGATCCAGGACTTCCAGTCATGAGAATCCAATTTCCTTCATTTAGAACTGATTCTTCAAGTTTATCCAAAACGTCATTGTTTGAAACCGAACGCCTGATCTCTTCATTAAACTGAGAAGGAAGATTTGTACTATTTTCTTCTATTTCGAATTCTATATTATCAATACTCAAATAATCTTTAATCTGATTAATCGAAATAGCCCCAAGTTTATTTTCAATTTGCTTTAGTATTATTCCAATTACTCTTCCATTACATACCACAGGAGAACCTGAAAGTCCACTGTAATCATAATTAATATCAACCTGTTCAGAGTTTAATACAAAGTCATACCTTTCCCCTGATTCTCTGTGGCTGATTGTTCCGAAAAATTTGCTAGCCCTTTCTTCACTTTGTCCTGGAAATCCAAATGTTTCCCATTTTTCATTTACTCTAATTCCTACAGCCCAAATCTTTAAATGATTTTCTGAAGCCTCATTTGTCCTTATTAAGCAAATATCAAGATCCTTATCATAAGATAATATTTCACCTGATATTGAATTCGTTTCTTGTAATATTGATATTTCAGTACTCTCAATGTCATCCTCAAAGAATGTGTGAAAGGCGGTAATGATAATGTTTGAACTTATAAAGAAACCAGTTCCTATGCTTCCCTTATATTCGAGTTTTACAATACTGTTTTGTATTTGCGAAGATTCAGTTATGCTATCCATTTATAAATCAATTTTAATTGGTTGAGAGCCATTCATTTCAATAATTTTATAGTTATACTCTTCCATCAGTTTTGGGTCTTTAAACTCATTAATAGATTCTAGGGGATAGGTAAAAAACAAGAATTTTGTATATGGAGTTTTCTTGTAAATAATTCTGCATATTGTTTCGTGATCAGGATGATTATGTCTTTTACCGTTAGTTGAAAATATATATTGGCTTGACTTGACTAAATTCAATAATTCTATACTTGTATTTTTCTCACTTCCATGATGAGAAACTTTTATAACATCAAAGTATAATGGGAATTCTTCTTCAGAATAATGAAGCTTAAGATTTTTGATTATAATAGATGGGTGAGAATCCGCTAAGAATAGAAGTTTTTTGTCTTGATATTCTAGAATAAAAGCTATCGAGCTTCCGTTTGCGGATGATTCATCTTCGATAAATGTTGAACTTGCTACATTTTCTACATTCATTGAAGTGTTAGATATATTTCTATTCTTTATTAACCTTTTTTCTTTTTGTCTTACTACTATTGATTCAAAGGCTATTTCGCTAAAGTTTTCAATATCTTCTGATGTGCTATAACCTTTGTTATAAAGTTCCTTTTTCCAATCTAAATGTAGTGCCAAAAGTTTTTCTGTTGTTGGGGACAATAGCTTTAGTAAAACTTTATCTGTAAGTTCTATAATTGATTTATTATCATACGATACGGCATTACCATCAAATTCACTATTCCAGTTATAATCGTTGTTCAATAAAATCGAGGCCAAGGTAGAACCCTGAACAGCAGAGATATCTTGTGTTGTATCTGAAAGTTCTTCTTGCAGTATATAATCTATATTTAACTCTTGTATAGATTTCCCCTCATAATTTAGTCCTAAATTGAACTGCTTGAAATGTTTGAAAGAGTTATGCCATATATCATGGATTTGAATAAAAGGAGAAACACTATTTTCTTTTAACAACGCAATGATACCGGAAATATGGTCTTTGTCAATATGGGTAACAACTATTTTATTTAAACAAATATTGTCTGCACTTAACTTAATTAGCTCAGGTTTGATAAACTCTCTATATGTATTCACATAGCCACCATCAATAAGCATTAAATAATCCTCTATCTTAACCAGTATTGAATCACCGTTTAATGATGGTAAGAATTTGACAAATGACGAATTCATAAGATATAATTTAGATTTATCAAGAAGATGCTCTCATATATCTTAAGAAAGGGTATTAATTTTGCAATTTCTCTGAAAGATTTATCTAGATAATATTTTCAAATCTAGTCTCTAAGGAAAACTTCTTCTAATTCTTTTTAGTAAAATTAAAATAAAGCTGTAACTAATCCAAAGATGTTTGAGCTTATTGAAATTAATTATCGATTTTGATTACCTATTAATGAAATAAAAATAGATTAATGATATTAATTGATATAAATCTTTTTAAGATCGTTTAGATATTCAAACTTTAATATCTTTTGATTTTGATCACGTATTACTTCTATAAGCCCTAAGTCCTCAAGATGATTTATTATATTCCATATAGTCAAATCATAAAGATTATTTTTGAAAACATGCCTATATATCAGATACTTTGATTTGTATTTTATTATACTTTTTAAGACATCTAATTCTATTTGTTTTAGTTCTCTCCATATCTGATTCTTTATAGCATACTCTCTCTTTTTATTTAAAGTATATACCTTAAGGGATTGATTAGGATCTATCAATACATTCCATTCATTACAATCAGAACAAGTATTCATAAATCGATTGATGATAAAGATGAAATCAGCTCTTGTTTTAACTTTATAAGTAGATGTTTTACGACACTTCTTGCATTTATTAGAAATCACTATACAATGAGATTTCTCCTTAACGGAATCTATGATTTGACTAATAGATATTTCGTATAGCTCTGATAATTCTCGACATTCATACTTAAAATTTCCATTTTCATACTTCCAATAAGAATCGATTATTAACTTGACTTTATTATCAATAACATCAGATAAATATTCTATAGCATAGTTCATTCTTAAATATACAAAATGTAGGCAAATTTGCTTATAGGTTTATTTGCCTTATCTCGCAAATTTACTCTATGAGTAATAGGGAAGACCTCTTTGTGAAAAAATTTGGAGAAAACTTAAAAAAGTTAAGACTCCAGAAAGATGTTACGCAAGAGAAACTGGCTTTTACTATTGGAATAGAAATTTCTCAAATAAGTAGAATAGAAAGGGGAGTAGTTAGTACTTCTATTACATCTGCTTACAAAATTGCAAATGCTTTAGACCTAGATGTAAAACAACTATTTGACTTTACCTTAGATTAATAATAGGCATCATTATCTCTTCTACATTATATCCTTTGGCTTGAGCTCCATTAATAATCATGGCCATTTTTTCAATTAATTCATCTCTTTGCTTTTCTAGTTCTTGAATCCTTGATTTTAAAATTTCATTTTGTTCTTTAAGTCCATTTCTTTTTTTCTTACCATTAATCCCCAATCCTGCATTTTTCAATTGAGTGGCCCTAGCGTTTTCAATCATCATAACCCGATGTTCAGCACCAAGAGTTGTTCTGCTTGTCAGATTTAATCTTTTCTGCATTATCGGACGTGAGATGGGAGCTACTTCATGTCCCAACTCAATCAT